>NZ_SMJZ01000248.1 GCF_004348345.1 Nonomuraea longispora | reverse complement strand
CCACCGGCTCGGCTCCTACGAGCGGCGAGCCCACCGCCACTCCCACCGCTGAGCCGCGGCCCACGCGAGCCCACGTCCCGGAGGGCTGGCGCGTGTACACGAGCGCCGCGGGCCGCTTCTCCATCGCCCTGCCCCGGCAGTGGCGGGCCCAGAAACACGCCACCAGGGACAGCGTCTCCTTCAGCCGCCCCGGCGCCACCGGCACGATGATCGTCGAGTGGACCGTCCCCGACATCCCGTGGGACGACCCGCGCGAGCACTGGATCGGCCTGGAGAAGGAGATCCTGGCGAAGGGCCTGTTCAAGAAGTACGAGCGCATCCGCATCACCCCCACCACCTTCCTCGGCAGGAAGGCCGCCGACTGGGAGTTCACCCGGGAGCGCGACGGCTCCACCATCCACGTGATCAACCGCGGGTTCCACACCGCGGACGGCCGCCCGTACGCTCTCTACTGGGAGACCACCCACGCGCGCTGGCCGCGAGACCGCCACCACTTCGCGGCGCTGGCGAGAACGTTCAGAACCCGATGACCACCAAGGAACAGGCACACTTCTGGCGGCACCCGGCGGTGCCGGGGACCGACCTGCTCAAGGCCCGCTACGTCACCCACCGCTTCTCCCGGCACGTGCACGACGGCTACGCCATCGGCGTCATCGTCGGCGGCGTCGAGGAGTTCCACTACCGCGGCACCCTGCACCGGGCAGGCACGGGCGAGCTGGTGCTGGTCAACCCCGACTCGGTGCACACCGGGCAGGCCGGCGAGCCCGGCGGGTGGGCGTACCGCATGCTCTATCCGTCGATCGACGCGCTGGCCGGGATCGCCGCCGAGCTGGGCATCCGCTGCGCGACGCCGCACTTCCCCGAGCAGGTGGTGCGCGACGACGAGGTGGCGGCTCTGCTCGGCAGGGCACACCAGGCGGCCGAGCGCGGCGACGCGCTGGCCGCCTCCACGCTGAGCCGCACACTGTTCGCCCGCCTGCTGACACGCCACGCCACGCCCAGACCGGCCGCGGCCCTGCCCGCCGAGGGCAGGCAGGCCGTGCGGGAGGCGCTCGACCTGATCCACGCCTGCCTCGTCGACCCGCCGACGCTGGACGACCTCGCCGAAGCCGTGGGGGCGCGGCCGTTCGCGCTGCTGCGGGCGTTCAAGGCGGCGACGGGCCTGCCGCCGCACGCCTACCTCAACGATCTCCGGGTACGCCAGGCGCGCCGGCTGCTGCTGGCCGGGGTACGCCCGGCGCAGGTCGCGGCGGAGGTGGGCTTCACCGACCAGGCCCACCTCAACCGGCATTTCAAGCGTGTCGTGGGCGTACCACCCGCCGCCTACCAGCGCGCCGCAGGAACGTACAAGACCGGCGCTTGTCCAGGCACCTAGCCTCGGCGGCATGGAACAGACAACACACCGTTCCGCCGCCGTGCGGGACGGCTTCGGCGTGGGCCTGGCCGTGGGGCTGTCCGGGCTCGCCTTCGGCGCCGCGGCGGTCACCGCGGGCCTGAGCGTGCCGCAGGCGTGCGTGCTGAGCCTGCTGACGTTCACCGGCGCCTCCCAGTTCGCGCTGACGGGCGCGGTGGGCGCGGGCGGCGACCTGGTGGCCGCCACTCTCGGCGCGCTGCTGCTCGGCGGCCGCAACACCCTGTACGGCCTGCGCCTGGCCGACCTGCTGAAGGTACGCGGCCCCCGCCGGCTGCTCGCCGCGCACGGCGTGATCGACGAGACCACGGCCGTCTCCCTGGCCCAGCCGACGTCCGAGTCGGCGCGCACCGGCTTCGCGGTCACGTTCGCCAGCCTCTACGTCACCTGGAACCTCACCACCCTGGCGGGCGCGTACGGCACGTCGTTCCTCGGCGACCCCGACATGCTGGGCCTGGACGTGGTGGGCCCGGCCGCGTTCCTCGCCATCCTGTGGCCCAGGCTGGCGAAGAGCACCGAGCTGCGCGTGCTGGCCGCGGCCGGGGCGGCGATCGCCCTGTGCGCCACCCCGTTCCTGGCGCCTGGCGTTCCCGTGCTGCTGGCGGCCGCGGCGGTGCTGGTGGTGATGGTCCGATGACGTTGTGGTGGGCCATCGCCGCCCTCTGCGCGGGCTGCTACGCGCTCAAGCTGGCCGGGCTGGCCGCGCCGCAACGGGTGCTGGAACATCCGGCGGTGCGCAGGTTCGCCGAGCTGGTGCCGGTGGCGCTGCTGGCGGCGCTGATCGCGGTGCAGCTGTTCACCGAGGAGGGCGGGCTGCGCTTCGACCCGGCCCGTATGGCGGGTCTCGGCGCGGCGGTGGTCGCCCTGTTGCTGCGTGCGCCGTTCCTGGTGGTCCTGGCGGCCGCGGCGGTCATTACCGCGCTTGTCCGGATTTTAACTGGGTAGTCGCCGTGCATGACCGATGCAGCGGGGATGGTCGGTGGACGGTACCGGCTCGTCAGGACGATCGGCCAGGGCGGTATGGGCACGGTGTGGCAGGCCCACGACGAGGTGCTCGGCAGAGATGTGGCCGTCAAGGAGGTGCTGCCGCCTCCCGACCTGACGGGCTCAGAGCGCGAGGTGTTCGCCGTACGCACGTTCCGCGAGGCGAGGGCCGCCGGCCGGGTGGCCCACCCGGGCGTCGCCACCGTGTACGACGTCCTGGAGGAGCGCGGGCACCCGTGGATCGTCATGCAGCTCGTACGCTCCCGCACGCTCGGCGAGGCCATTCGCGAGGACGGCCCCATGTCCCCGCTCCAGGCCGCCCGCATCGGGCTGCAGCTCCTGGAGGCGCTGCGCGCGGCCCACGCGGCGGGCGTGCTGCACCGGGACGTCAAACCGGACAACGTGCTGCTCGCCGAGGACGGCCGGGCGGTGCTGACCGACTTCGGCATCGCGACCACGGAGGACGAGGCTCCGGTCACGCGGACGGGCATCCTCATCGGCACTCCCGCTTACATGGCGCCGGAGCGCGCCGCGGGCGGCCGGGCGGGACCGGCCTCGGACCTGTGGGCGCTGGGCGTGACGCTCTATCTGGCCGTCGAGGGCAAATCTCCCTTCCAGCGGGAGAACGCCCTGGCCACGCTGGGCGCGGTGATGCACGCGGAACCCGAACCGCTGTCGCGCGCGGGGGCGCTGGCGCCCGTACTGCTGGGCCTGCTGCGCAAGAGTCCGGCCGAGCGCATGTCGCTGGAGGAGGCCGAGCATCGGCTGGCCGTGATCATCGCGGGCGAGGCCCCCGAGCCAACGGGGCCGTTCGCCGCCTCGCCCGTCGCGGAGGCGCCCCTCGGGGTCCCGGCGCGGCGCAGGCACCGGCTGCAGTTGGCCGCGATCGCGGCAGGCGCGCTGGTCGTGGGGCTCGTCACGGGCGGCGCGGCGTGGCTCTCGCACCGGCCGGGCAACGTGCCGGCGCAGCAGCGCGTACCCGCCGTGGTCACGACAACGGCCGGCGCGACGCCGACGGAGGCGCGAACGCGGGCACCGTCCGAAGCGCCGTCCGAAGCGCCTTCGGAAGCGCCGTCGGAGCCGGGGCGATCGGCGCAGGACGGCCCCGTTTCCAGGCCGGGACCGTTCTCCGAGCCGGGCGGGCGGACGCCCGCGCCGCCGGAGGCCCGCGAGAGGCCGCGAGGTTCCCGTGACGAGGAGCGGAGCCGCGTCACGAAGGCGCCCACCGAGTCCGAGGAGGAGCCGCGCGAGCAGGAGAGGACGGAGCGCCCCACCCGCACGCCCGGCCAGGTCGAGGGCTCCGGCGACGGCGAGGACCAGGCCGGCGAGGGCCAAGAGGGCCAGGAGGACCAGGAGGGCCAGGCCGGTCCTTAGGAGCGGGCCCTGGTCAGGACTCGTCGCGGACGATGTCGAGGGCCTTCTGCAGATCCGGCGGGTAGTCGGTGCCGAACGACACCCACTCGCCCGTCGCCGGGTGCTCGAACCCCAGCGCGACCGCGTGCAACCACTGCCGGGTGAGGCCCAGCCGGGCGGCGAGCGTGGGGTCGGCGCCGTAGAACAGGTCTCCGACGCACGGGTGGCGCAGCGCCGACATGTGCACCCTGATCTGGTGGGTGCGCCCGGTCTCCAGCTTGATGTCCAGCAGCGACGCCGCACGGAACGCCTCGACCGTGTCGTAGTGGGTCACCGACGGCTTGCCGCCCGCCACCACGGCGAACCTGCCGTCACCCGACGGGTGCCGGTCGATGGGCGCGTCGACGGTGCCCCTGAACGGGTCGGGATGCCCCTGCACGAGCGCGTGGTAACGCTTGTCGACCGTACGTTCCTTGAAGGCCCGCTTGAGGTGGGAGTAGGCGTGCTCGCTCTTGGCCACCACCATCGCGCCGGTGGTGTTGGCGTCGAGCCGGTGCACGATGCCCTGCCGCTCGGCCGCGCCGCTGGTGGCGATCGTGTGCCCGGCGCCCATCAGCCCGCCGATCACGGTGGGGCCCGTCCAGCCGACGGTGGGGTGGGCGGCCACCCCGATCGGCTTGTTGACCACCACGATGTCGTCGTCCTCGTGGACGATCGTCATGCCCGGCACCGGCTCGGCGACCGGCATGGGCGTGGAGACCGGCGGCGGCATCGTCACCTCGAGCCAGGCGCCCGCGTGCACGCGGTCGGACTTGGCCGGCTGCCTGCCGTCGACCAGCACCTCGCCCGCCCCGATCAGTTCGGCCGCGCGCGTGCGGGAGAAGCCGAACAGCCGTGAGAGCGCGGCGTCGAGCCGCTCGCCCTCCAGGCCGTCGGGGACGGGCAGGCTGCGCTGCTCAGTCATCCCCGGCCGCCTCCCTGGAGCCGTCGATCTGCACGTTGCGCCAGGCCAGGATCACCGCCAGGATCCCGCCGCAGACGATCGCGGAGTCGGCGATGTTGAAGACGGGGAAATAGTCGATCACGGGGAAATGCCCGGGGAGCACCTCGATGAAGTCGACGACGTGCCCCTGGAACTGCGTCGGCCGCCCGATGCCCGAGGGGTAGCGCAGGAGACGGTCGGTGAGGTTGCCGAACGCCCCGCCGAGCAGCAGGCCGAGCGTGACCGCCCAGGCCTTGCTGCCCAGCTTGCGTGCGGTGCGCACGATGGCGACCACCACGCCGGCCGCGATGATGGTGAAGATGAACGTCATCCCGGTGCCGATGCTGAAGGCGGCCCCAGGGTTGAAGATCACTCGGAACTGCAGGACGTCCTGGATGACGACCAGCGGCGGCTCGCCCTCCAGCGCGCGCAGCACCACCGTCTTGGTAATGAGATCGGCCGCGTAGATCACGGCCGCCAGCACGATGAGGACGGCGAAGAGGCGCCGGCGTGGGGTGCCTACCGGCGTTCCTCCTTCTGCTTGCACTTGACGCACAGCGTCGCCCTCGGGAACGCCTGCAGGCGTTCCTTGCCGATCGGCTTGTGGCACGATTCGCACACTCCGTAGGTCCCTGCGTCGATCCTGGCGATCGCACGTTCGTTCTGCGCGACCAGATCGCGCGCATTCAGGGTAAGGGCGATCTCGCGTTCGCGCTCGTACGTCTTCGCTCCGGCGTCCGCCTGGTCGTCGCCGGCTCCTTGGGTGACGTCTCCAGAGGCTATCTCGGACTCGTGGCGGTGGATGTCCGCGTTGAGTTCGTCGATCTCGCTCTGAAGCGTGCCGCGTACCTCGGCCAGCTCCTCGTCCGCCCACATCGACGGTGTAGCGGTCTGCGTGACTGCCGCCATGTATGCCTCCACTGCTGATCAAGGCCGTTAATGGTGCGGGCAGCTTAGGATCCGTATAACGGAACGGCAAACGACCCGCCGGACGGTTTACCTCCCCCGTACTATCCCGCCTCGCGCATTCAACTCCTCCTCAGCGGCGTCCATTCCCACAACTTTGTCGCCGTTTACGACTTCCGAACCGACATGTCGGCACATCCGTGGCCGTAGCGGGCCCCACCAGGGAAACCGGGAAGCCTTCGCCCCCACTCTGCGTTATGGTTTGAACCTGCAAGGCGTTGATGGGGCCCGAGTGTGAGGGATATCACCCCGGAGCCGCCGGAAGAACGGCTCGCACGAGCTCACTAGAACCGGCAGCAGAGCAAATGAAGAGGGCCTCGCCCACACGCGGGGCCAAGAAGGGTGGTACCGCGGAGCCGCACGGCTTCGTCCCTTCACGCCAGCCAGCCGGCCGATCAAGCGTGGAGGTCACGCCCGAGATGTCCCCAACATTCCGCTCTCTTCCCGCGCAGGTCGACCTGCCCGCGCTCGAGCGCGAGGTCCTCGACCGCTGGCGGGACGGGAAGATCTTCGAGCGGTCCGTCGAGCAGAACACCGGCAACCCCACGTGGGTCTTCTACGAGGGCCCGCCCACCGCCAACGGCCTGCCCGGCGTCCACCACGTCGAGGCGCGCGTCTTCAAGGACCTGTTCCCGCGCTACAAGTCCATGCGCGGCTTCAGCGTCCCGCGCAAGGCCGGCTGGGACTGCCACGGCCTGCCCGTCGAGGTCGGCGTCGAGCGCGAGCTGGGTCTGTCCGGCAAGAAGGACATCGAGACGTACGGCATCGCCGAGTTCAACGCCAAGTGCCGCGAGTCGGTGCTGCGTCACGTCGACGCGTTCGAGCAGCTGACCGAGCGCATGGGCTACTGGATCGACCTGTCCCAGGCCTACCGCACGATGGACCCGTCCTACATCGAGTCGGTGTGGTGGTCGCTGAAGGTCGTCTTCGACAAGGGGCTGCTGTTCCGCGACTTCCGCATCACCCCCTACTGCCCGCGCTGCGGCACCGGCCTGTCCGACCACGAGCTGGGCCAGCCCGGCGGCTACGAGACCGTCTCCAGCCCGTCGGTCTACGTCCGCATGCCCGTCACGTCCGGCCCGCTGGCCGAGCTGGGGGCGGCGCTGCTGATCTGGACCACCACGCCGTGGACGCTGGTGTCCAACACGGCGGTCGCCGTGCACCCCGACGTCACCTATGTCGCCGCCCGCACCGCCGACGGCGAGGTGCTGGTGGTGGCCGAGCCGCTGCTGGCCGTACTCGGCGAGGACGCGACCGAGGTGGCCCGCTACACCGGCCGCGAGCTGGAGCACACCGCCTACTCGCGCCCGTTCGACCTGGTCGACATCCCGGACGCCCACTACGTCGTGCTGGGCGACTACGTCACCGTCGACGACGGCACCGGCCTGGTCCACCAGGCGCCCGCGTTCGGCGCCGACGACCTCGCCGTCATCAAGCGGTACGACATGCCGATCGTCAACCCGATCGGCCCCGACGGCCGTTTCCTGGACGACGTGTCCATGGTCGGCGGGCGCTTCTTCAAGGACGCCGACGAGGAGCTGACCGACGACCTGCGCGCCCGCGGGCTGCTGTTCCGCGGCGGACACTTCGACCACAGCTACCCCCACTGCTGGCGCTGCCACACGCCACTGCTCTACTACGCGCTCCCGTCCTGGTACATCCGCACCACCGCGGTCAAGGACCAGATGCTGGCCGAGAACGCCAGGACCAACTGGTATCCCGACACCATCAAGTGGGGGCGCTTCGGCGAGTGGCTGCGCAACAACGTCGACTGGTCGCTGTCGCGCTCACGCTACTGGGGCACACCGCTGCCCCTGTGGGTGTGCTCGGCCGAGGAGTCCCACATGACGTGCGTCGGGTCGCTGCAGGAGCTGGGCGAGCTGGCCGGCCGGGACGTCTCCGCCCTCGACCCCCACCGCCCGTACGTCGACGACGTGACCTTCGCCTGCCCCGACTGCGGCGCGCCGGCCCGGCGCGTCCCCGACGTGATCGACGCCTGGTACGACTCGGGCTCCATGCCGTTCGCCCAGTGGGGCGAGCGCGGCAGGCCTGAGGGCGTCTACCCGGCGCAGTTCATCTGCGAGGCCACCGACCAGACGCGCGGCTGGTTCTACTCGCTGATGGCCGTCGGCACCCTCGTCTTCGGCCGGTCCTCCTACGAGAACGTGCTCTGCCTCGGCCTCATCCTGGCCGAGGACGGCCGCAAGATGAGCAAGCACCTCGGCAACATCCTCGAACCGATCCCGCTGATGGACCAGCACGGCGCCGACGCCCTGCGCTGGTTCATGGCCTGCTCGGGCTCGCCGTGGGCCTCGCGCCGGGTGGGGCACAACACCCTCGAGGAGATCGTCCGCAAGGTCCTGCTGACGCTCTGGAACACCGCGTCGTTCTTCACCCTGTACGCCAACGCCGAGTCCTGGTCGCCGTCCCGGCTGCGCGAGGCCGCACCGGCGGCCGAACGCCCGCTGCTCGACCGCTGGGCGCTGGCCGAACTGCACCGCACGGTGGCCGAAGTGACCGCGTCGCTCGACGACTACGACACCCAGCGGGCCGGGCGGCGGCTGGCCGACTTCCTCGACGACCTGTCCAACTGGTACGTCCGCCGCTCGCGCCGCCGCTTCTGGCAGGGAGAGCAGGACGCGTTCGCGACCCTGTACGAGTGCCTCGAAACGGTGCTGCGGCTGATGGCGCCGGTCACGCCGTTCGTCACCGACTACCTGTGGGACATCCTGCGCCCGTCGGACGCGCCCTCCTCGGTTCACCTGGCCTCGTGGCCCGACGTCCGTGACGACCTGCTCGACCCGGCGCTGTCGGAGCAGATGGCCCTGGTCCGCCGGCTCGTGGAGCTGGGCCGTTCGGCCCGCGCCTCGTCGGGCGTCAAGACCCGCCAGCCGCTCTGCCGGGCCCTGGTGGGCGCGCACGGCTGGCCGTCGCTGCCCGCCGAACTGCGCGGCCTGGTGGCCGACGAGCTCAACGTCCAGAACCTGGAGGACATGTCCGGTTTCAGCGCCGATCTGGTGTCCTACACCGTCAAGCCCAACTTCCGGGCCCTGGGCAAGCGCTTCGGCTCCCAGACCAAGCTCGTGGCCGCCGCGGTGGCCGCCGCCGACCCTGCCCACGTGGCCAGGACGCTGCGCTCGGGCTCCACGGTCACGATGGAGGCCGGCGAGCTCGGCGAGATCACGCTCGGCCCCGACGAGGTGATCGTCAACGAGCAGCCCCGCTCGGGCTGGGCGGTAGAGACCGGGGCGATCGGCACGGGCACCGGCGAGACCATCGCCCTCGACCTCGAACTCACCGACGACCTGCGCCGAGCGGGTCTGCTCCGCGAGGTCATCCGCCTGGTCCAGGAGGCCCGCAAGTCGAGCGGCCTGTCCATCACGGACCGCATAGACCTGTGGTGGACCGCGTCCTCGCCGGACCTGGCCACGGCGCTGCGGTCGGGCTGGCAGACGGTGGCGGAGGAGGTGCTGGCGACGTCGGTCACGGAGGGCACCACGGCCGACGTGCCGTCCCACACGGACGAGGACCTCGGCCTGGCCTTCCAGCTCCGCCGCAGCTGATTCGCGGCGTGGCCGGACCTCACGGGGCCCGGCCACGCCCTCTCCCCCGCCGAGTCACCCCGTACGCCCCTGCCAGAGCCCACACGGCCGCCGGGGACTCCGGGACGGCACCGGCCCTCACGGAAGTCGCACCTCACGAGCCCTGCCTCGACCACCTGATGGCGCCCACCGGCAGACTGTACGGATCTGCCTGCATCGGGGAATCCGTGACGTACGGGCAGGGCAGGCCGTCCTTGCGACGACCCAAGCCGTGCACGAAGGCCGCGGTCACCACCTTCCACCGCCCTGGTGGCTGTCGCCCCATCACCGATGACCGGCGGTTCGAGCACCGGCATCGGCGACCGTCGCCGCGATCGCGATGCCGGCTGTCCGGTCACCCGATCATGGACGAGCGGCCGATGGTCGCGCGCTCCGGGTGGGTGCTACCGGCCGGCCCGCCATCAGCCAGCCCATAACCCCGCAGCCGTGGACGTTGACGCTGGTCAGCTGACCGATTCGCGGTCGTGCTGGCAGACCGAGCAGCTCGTCAGCCCGGCCGCCTCGGCCGCGGCGACCGCCATCGTCTCCACTCCCGAGTCGCCGGCGCCTCTGATCAGCGGGCAGTCGGTGCTGTGGTAGCGCCGGGTGCCGACGATGACCTTCACCGTGTCCCCGTCGCCGCCCTCGGACGCGTCGCGGGTCCTGCCCTCCGCGCCCTCGGAAGTGGATGTGCCGGCCGGGGTCTTCGCGGACCCACCGCCGGACGGCTGGACACCCGGCCGGGCCTTGCCCTGTCCCTGGTCGCCCTGCCCTTGCTGCGGCTTGCCGGCGCTCTTCCGGGGCGTGCCGGACGGCTGCGGGCGAGCGGCCGGAGGAGCGCCCTTGGGCGTACCGGTATCGCCGGCACCGTTGGACGCACGCTCCGGGCTCGAAGTGGCCCCCTGCGCGCCGGGCTGCGAGGGGGCGCCCGTGGGCAGCGGCCCCTTCGGCTTGGCCTCCGACTCGGCAGAGGACGCGGGCCGCTCAGGAAGGATGAGGGTCTGCCCGAACGTGTCCGAAGTGTCGTCGCCCTCCGAGCCCGGACGCTTCGACGGCCCGGATGCTCCCGGACGACCTGGCGTGGCGGAGGAAGGCACACGGGGCTGCGGCGCGGTCGCGGGGCCCGCCGAATCGTCCTGCTCGGCACTGCCCGCGGCACCCTGGGGACGCTTGGCGGCGGACGGCCCGGAGCCGCCGGTGGCCCCGCTTCCCGCCCGGCCAGAACTCGGCCCGCCACTGGACTGACCGGGCTTGCCACCGACCTGACCCTGGCGTGCGGGACCCTGCCCCCGCCTCTCACCTGACTGCTGCGCACCCTGCGCAGTCTGCCCCGAAGCACCGCCGGACTGCTGCGGATGCGCGGCGGACTTCCCCGGGACGTCCGGGGTCCGCGCGGGCGCTTCCTGCTCATCGCCGGGCGACCCCGGCCGACCGGCGGGCTGCGCCGGCTTCCCTGCGGCCTGCGAGGACGTGCCCGCGGATCTCTCCTGACCGCCGGCCGACCGCCCCGACCCGGCACCGGACTGCTCGGGTGTGCGACCGGACTGGGCGGACGACGTGCCGGGCGCGGACCGACCGGAGGGCCCGGCGGACTGCCCGGACGCAGGCCGGGCAGGCGAACCAGCGGCCTGCCCGGATGCGGGCCGTCGCGACGGGCCGGCGGTCTGCGGGGACGTGGACTGGCCGGAGGGGGCGGAGGTCTTCGTAGGGGTACCTGGCGGGGTCCCGGGCTTACCGGAAGCAGGCTTGCCGGAAGCCGCATCGCCTGAAGCGGGCTTGCCGGGAGAGGCCTTGCCAGGGGAAGGCTTGCCGGGCGACGGCTCGGGCGGCGCGCTGGAAGGCGGCGTCTCGGCCCTGAGCGGGTGCGGCCGGAAAACAGAAGTCTGGGTCTCCGCCTGCTCCTCATCCGATTCGGCGGCGGAGGTGGGGGTGGAACGGCCGAACCACCCGGCGCCTTCCTCGTGGGCGGCGGCGGGCTCCGGGCTGGGGGTGGAAGCCTTCGTGTCAGGCTTCGGCGGTGCGACCGGCGGACGTAGGTCGCGGGTCTCCGCGGAGGTTTCGGCCCGGCTCTCCGCACGGACGGCGGAGCCGGGTGCGACGGCCGGCTCGGGGTCGGCGGCAGGCGGCAACTGCCGTCCGCCGAGCGCTGCGTCGGGCAAGCACGCCGTGCAGGGCGTGAAGCCCTCCTCGCGTGCCTCCTCGTGGGTGAGCTCCTCGTTGGGCCGGCCGCTGAGCTGTCGGCAGCCGGGCACGTGATATCTCTTGCGTCCCGGGATCACCAGCACGATCGCGTCCGGCGAGATGCCCGCGGCCGCGGGGCGGGGCGGGGCGGCAGCGGCGGGAACGGTCGCCGCCCGCTGCGGGGTGC
>NZ_SMJZ01000247.1 GCF_004348345.1 Nonomuraea longispora | reverse complement strand
CCACTCACCCTCGCAGCCGAGCAGCCCCGCCACCCCGTCGCACGCCGCCGGATGCCCCATGAGCAGCTCCGCCACCGGCCCGGACGCCACGGGTGCGGCGACCGACGAGGCGGGCATGGGCCGGGCCGACCACGGCGCCACCCACGAGTCCACCGCGGGCAGCGAACCGGGGAACGTACGGCCGGCCTCACGCACGAGCACCGGCACCAGGTCGGCCGCCCCCGAGCGCAGCGTGGTGATCAGCTTGGGCAGCCACGGCAGCAGCACGCTGTCGGGCAGCCGCCCGAACGCCTTGGAGATCACCTCGACCACGAACCCCGACAGTGCCGGAGCGGGCTCCATCGCGTGCACGAAGCCCATGATGTACTGCGGGAACGACGGGATGACCAGCGGGTTGGCGAGCAGGTCGTCGCAGCGCGCCCGCAGGTCGGCCATCGTGAGCAGCCCGAGCTGGGTGTGCGCCGCCCACAGCAGCGCCGCCTTGGCCGGCGCCTCCGGATGCGACTGCTGCACAGCCAGCTCCAGCTGCGCCCGGTCGCAGCCGAGCGCCAGCGCGAGGCTCTCCATCGTGAACAGGAACCCCAGCATGGCCCCCACCTGCCGCACGCCGGTGTCGTCGTCCACGAAGGCCGTCGGCAGCAGGGTGCAGTAGTGCGCGTAGCCGGTCGTCACGAACGCCTCGCACCAGGCCGGCAGCTCGGGCTCGTTGGCGCGGTAGTACGCCAGCAGCCGCCGGATCCTGCGCAGCACCTCCGGCGCGTCGTCGACGCCGCGTTCGGCCGCGAGCAGTTCGACGGCGCGCTCCCCGAGCTCGTCGGCGAAGCGCCGGCTGCCGAGGAAGAGCACCGCGTCCTCGACCGCCGCCAGCGCGACGGCGGCGGTGGCCTTGGGATCCCACACGGAGCGCCGCAGCCGCTGCTCCAGCACCTGCTCGATGGTGACGCCCTCGTAGCCGAGCTCGATGATGGAGCGCTGGTGCTTGCCGAACGCGAGATCCCAGCTCTCCTGGATCGACCGTTCGCCGAGCCTGCGCTCACCCATGATGGGCCGGACGGCGTCGTCGGGGAGGAGGTAGCGCAACATCCAGAGCAGGTCGGAGCAGGGCACCAGCCCGGGCTGGGCACCGAGGTCGACGAGCGCCCGCTGGATCGTACGTTTGCCCAGGTCGAGGCCGAGCGGCGCGAGCCGGTCGTAGACGTTCCTGGCCAGCGGCGGCAGGGCGTCGTAACCCACCTCCCCCACGCGGTCGCCGCCGAGCAGGATCTCGCACAGGCGCCGCACGTCGCGGCGGCCCGGCACGACGTCCTTCTCGATGCAGGTGACCGCCGCGTCCTGGAAGTCGTAGGGGGTGGGCCTGGCCCTGTTGCGCATCCCGGCCAGCAGGATCGACGTCTCGAACACCGCGATGGCGTCGGCGGTGCTGGCCAGGTAGCCGTTGCGCCGGGCCAGCCGGACGATGTCGACGCACCAGCCGAGCAGTTCGGCCTCGTCGAGTGCGTCGAGGGCGGGCGGCCGGGACAGGAACCCGGTCAGCCGGTCGGCGGGAGCCTCGTCGGCCTTCGGCGGCGGCAGCTTGGCCGCCCGTTTGCGGGCGCCCTTCTGCCCGGCCAGCTGGAACGGGGCCAGCTTGGTGCGGGTGACCGCCTTCGCCCAGGTGGCCGCCGCGATCGACACCGACCCCTGGGCCACCCCGAACTGCGCCTCTATGGCGGAGTGGCTGGACGGGATGAGGCCGTACAGCCACTTCGTGCCGGTGCGCGGGCTGATCGTGTAGGGGGCCGTGGATTCGATGCCGAACTGCTCGACACGGCTGGCGGCGTGGAACGCGCCGCACACGTAGAGGCAGTCGCCGGGGTCGGCGCCACCGGCGGCCAGATGCTCGCGCATCCGGGTCCACATGTAGCGCTCGCGGTCCTCGTCGGCGGCCAGCCGGTCGCCGTCGGGGGTGAGCCGGCGGAACAGGCTGCCGATCAGCACCATGACCTGACGGTAGGTGTCGTAGTCGGCACCCGAGAGCGGCTGCTCGACGTACTGGTCCCACCACTCCGACCAGTGGCGCACCTTGCCGTGGTGCAGCAGGTGCTCCTCCAACTCGGCGAAGCGTGGGCGCAGGTCGCCGATCTCGACGCCCACCGCGTCGCCGTGCAGGCCGGCCTCCTCGTTGCGTTCCTTGGCGTCCTCCTTCGGGGCCCACTGGAAGACGTGGTCGGTCGAGCGGTCGACCAGCACCAGCTCGACGCCGGGCGTTTCGAGGGCGTAGGCGATGGCCTGGTATTCGGCCGACGCCTCGGTGATGGGCGCCACCACGCTGAGCGGCGCCCACGACTTGGGGAAGCCGTCGAGGTCGGTCGCGAACGCCTGCACCGCCACCGGCAGCCGGCAGTTGCGCAACTCGGTCAGCAGCGGCTGCAGGTCTTCGCACAACTCCAGGTAGATGACCTTCGGCTGCTTCTCGCGCAGCCGCCGCACCATCGCCAGCGCGGAGGCCGGCGAGTGGTGGCAGACGGGGAAGATCTCCAGCTTCTCGCGCAGCGCCCTGTCGACGTCGTCGACCAGCCCCGCCAGGATGCCGGACACGGCGACGGGACTGTCGGCGAACGTCTCGGCGGCGTCGAGCAGCTGCTCGCGGAGCGAGCCGAACGGGCTCGTCTGGCCGGTCATGAGAGCGTGGCGATGGCCTCGCGGCCGCCCTCGAGGAACTCGGGCCACTGCCCGCCGTCCTTCTTGCTGCGGGGCTCGACGACGCCGTGCCAGTATTTGTTCAGGATCGCCAGGTCCTCCGGGCTGCGCCGGGCCAGCGAACCGACCAGCGAACCGGCGAGCGTCTGCGCGCGCAGGGTGCGGTCGCCGAAGAAGTGGCTGTGCAGGATGGCGTCCTCCAGCACGCCGATCTGCTCGGCCGTCGACAGCGCCGACTCCAGCTTCTCGTCGTCGCTGGTGGCCGAGGAGGCGGCGGAGCGCAGGTCGGCGAAGCTCTGCAGGAGGATGTCGAGCAGCGTGGGCGGCAGGTCCAGCTCGATCCGGTGACGGCGCAGCAGCTCTTCCGTACGGAAGCGCACGATCTCCGCCTCGCTCTTCTTGTTCGTCACGACGGGGATGCGGACGAAGTTGAAGCGGCGCTTGAGCGCGGACGACAGGTCGTTGACGCCCCGGTCGCGGCTGTTGGCGGTGGCGATGATGGAGAAACCCGGCTGGGCGAAGACGATGTTGTCGTCGTCGAGCTCGGGGATGGAGACGTATTTCTCCGACAGGATCGAGATGAGCGCGTCCTGCACGTCGCTGGTGGAGCGGGTCAGCTCCTCGAAGCGGCCGATCACGCCCCCCTCCATCGCCGTCATGATCGGCGAGGGGATCATCGAATCACGCGACTGCCCCTTGGCGATGACCATGGAGACGTTCCACGAGTATTTGATGTGGTCTTCCGTGGTGCCGGCGGTGCCCTGGACCACGAGCGTCGAGTTGCGGCAGATGGCCGCCGACAACAGCTCGGCCAGCCAGCTCTTGCCCGTGCCAGGGTCGCCGATCAGCAGCAGGCCCCGGTCGGAGGCGAGGGTCACGATGCTGCGCTCGACGAAGCTGCGGTCGCCGAACCACTTCTGCGCGATCTCCCGCTCGAGCCCGTCGGACCGTTCGGAGCCGAGGATGAACAGCCGGATCATGCGAGGGCTCAGCCGCCACGAGAACGGCTTGGGGCCGTCGTCGATCGACTCGAGCCAGTCGAGCTCCTCGGCGTACTTCACCTCTGCGGGGGCGCGCAGCATATCGTCACTCATGCGGGGGTCTCCTAGGTGAGGAAGTTCTTGAGCTCGGACACGAGCTTGCGGATGTGGCCGGAGAGCACCGGGGTGCCCAGGTCCTTGAGTTTCTGGCGATACCACGGGTCGACGCTCTGCGAGCCGGAGCTGTTGACCGAGCCGACGGGGATGAACTTCACCCCCGAGCGGTGCACCGCCTCGAAGTCGGTGATCAGCGAACGGTTGTCGTAGAAGTCGGAGATCCACACCATCACGGTGTTGCGCGGATCGGAGATCTTCGGTCTGGCGAGGGCCATCGCGGCCGTGCCGTCGGTGCCGCCGCCGAGCGTGGTGCGCAGCAGCACCTCGAACGGGTCGTGCACCCACGGGGTCAGGTCGAGCGCCCGGGTGTCGTAGGCCACCAGGTGCACGTCGACCTTGGGCAGGCCGGCGAAGATCGACGCCAGGATGGTGCAGTTGACCATCGCGTCCACCATGGATCCCGACTGGTCGACGACCACGATCAGCCGGGCGGGGGTGGTGCGGCGCGCGGTCTGCTTGTAGTAGAGCCGGTCGACGTAGAGGCGTTGGTCCTCAGGGCTCCAGTTGGTGAGGTTCTTCCAGATGGTGCGCTCGACGTCGAGGTTGCGGAAGACCCGTTTCGGCGGCACCGACCGGTCGATCTCGCCGACGCTGGCCTTCTCCACCTGGGTGCGCAGCACCTCGGCGACCTCGTCGACGAACCTGCGGATCAGCGCCTTGGCGTTGGCCAGGGCGACCCCCGACAGGTTGTGTTTGTCGTGCAGCAGCTGCTCCATGAGCGACATGCTGGGCGTCAGCTGCTTCGACAGGACCGGGTCGGCGAGCACCTCGCGCAGGTGCATGCGCTTGACCAGGTCACCCTCGATGCCGGCGAGCACCGCGGCCAGCTCTTCGTCGCCCACCCGGTGGCGCAGCCCGCCCGGCTCGCAGCCCATGCCCTTCTCGAACCAGCCCGCGTCGTTCTTCCAGCTCTCCAGCCGGGCCGCGGTGACGTTGCCCGAGCCGGTGGCGAACACGTTGAGCAGCAGCTTGGAGACCAGGGCCGCGCGGCGCACCTCCGAGCCCTGCTCGTGCTCCTTGTCCGCCATCAGGTCGCGCAGCTCGTCGCCCAGCTCGGGGAAGCGTTGCACCAGGGTGTCGACCGACACCCCGGGGTCGAGCAGCCCGGGCGGCAGGCCGAGGTCCTCGACGATGGCCATGCCGGCCGTCTCGAGTGCCGGCTGCTCGTCGGGGCCGAACAGCCGGGAAAGCAGGCGCCAGTAGAGCACCTGACGCCGGGTCATGTCGGCGTTTTCCAAGATGTCGGTCATTTCCGCAACAGCCGTCCCGCTCGCTCGCGCAGCACGGCGACCACGTCACCGGCCTTGGCCTCGGCCTTGACCACCTTGGGGTCGGTGGGACCCATGGCCCAGTCGCCGTTGTGCGCGGCGACCGGCTTCTTCTTCACCGTCGCCTGGACGGCCAGCGGCTGCAGCACCCAGCGGCCGTCCCAGCGCATCAGGCCGATGCACGCCGAGGAGGCGGCCACGAGCTCGGGGGTGAGCGGGCCGCCGCGCGGCAGGCGGTCGAGGCCGAGCGGCAGCGCGTGGCCGCCTCCCGCCGGGGACAGGTCGAGCGAGCCATCGACGACGGAGTAGCCCTCCAGGAGGACGGGCTCGGCGATGCGTACGGGATGGCGGTCGAGCGGCGGGACGGCCGGGGCGCTCACCCCGGGCAACGCCACCCGCGCCGTCGTGAACGGGTCGGCGGGCTCGCCCGCGGCGGCCCGGTCGTCGTGCCACACCAGGTCGCCACCCGGAAGCAACGGCATGTCCGTGATCTCCAGGCTGCGGTGACCGGCCAGCGCGCCCAGCAACACCGGATGGGCGCCCATCAGCCGCCACACTGCCGGACCGACGATCGTGTCGACCTTGGCGGCCGCCACGCTGGTGCGCACCAGTCTCGCCTGTCCTCCTCGCGTGGGCTCCAGCACGCCGTGGACCTGCGCCCGCACCACGGTGGCGTGCTCGTGCACGTCGGCGCCAAGGATCAGCAGCCGCCCCGACACCGGCTCGGCGCCACCGTGCCACGGGCCCCGCTGCGCCAGCAGCAGGCCGCGGGTCCACAGGTCGGCCCACCTGCGCGCGGGCAGGCGGTCCATCGTCGCGACCGGGCTCGACGCGCGCAGCTCCGCCGCCAGGCCGTCGAGCAGCACCGCGAGCCCGCGCAGCTCCGGCACGGCGAGCAGCGCCTCGATGGCCTGGTCTGCCGCGCCGGCGAGGTCGTGGTCGACGCCCCGCCACCCGACGATGGCCAGCTCACGCAACCACATCCGGCACCCGTCGAGCAGATGCCCCGGCACCTGGACGGGCACCCCATCTCCCGAACCGGCCTCCTGCCCACCCGGCGAATCCCCCGAGCGCGCCTCCTGCCCGTCGCGCGGATCACCGGAGGCGGCCTGCCCTCCCAGGGGCCGGTCCGGTCGCGGCGCGCCCGGCGCCGGGTTCCAGGGGGTGCGGGGCCGGCCCAGCGCCGTGTCGAGGCGGCCGAGCAGAGCGTCGTGGACCGCGCCGCACAACGCCGCGCGTCCGCCGGCGAGCGCCGCCAGGTGCTCGCCGGCGATCGACCCCGTGGCCACCTTGTCCGCCGCCTCGCTCACCCGATCGCCGATCGGGCTGGCGGCCAGCGCGCCCGCCAGGGCCGACAGCGCCGCCGCCGCGTCCTCGCCGACCCGGGCCAACCCGAGCGTGAGCGCGTCGTCGAACCCCGCCACCAGGTCGAGCGCCTCATCGGCGCCCTCGGGCCCGCCCGCGAGCACCTCACCCAGCTGTACGTCCAGCATCAGCGCGCCACCTCCTTATAAGGGGCCGTCGAGGGGAACCAGTGCAGCTCGGCCAGCGGATCGGTGCTGTCGGCCACTTCGAGATAGGCCAGATGGCGCAGGAACCGGCTGAACACCACGGCCGCCGGGGTGCGCTCGGGCTGCCCGTGGATGCAGCTCATCAGCGAGTCACCCGCCGGCACCTCGACCCGCAGGTAGCGGGCCACGCGGTCGAGGCCGTACTGCACGACCGCCTCGTCGGCCAGCATGCGGATGTGCTTGCAGGCGTGGCCGTGCAGCGCGCCGCACGGCCGGTTGTTGTTGGTGCTGCAGCTCAGCGCGTGGGTGCCGGCGGTGATCGAGGAGACGTAGACCCGCTCGATGTCGGATCCGCTCGACACCACCCCCTGCAACCGCCCATCGGCCAGCTCGACGAAGGGCACCTTCGCCAGTTTGCGCGGCGCGACAGGCGGCACCACAGGCACCACGCTGCGCCGCTCCCACGCGGTCTCGTCCGCGTTCACGACCTCAGAACCTCCCGCCCCAGCCGGTGCGGGGGCGCAGGCGGGAGTGCCCGCGCCGCCGCGAACGGCTGATCATGGTCCGGGAACTTACCCCACACGACCGACAGAACCGACCCGGAACGATCAACGGCTGCGATGCCGCCGTACGCCCAACGGGACGGGCGGGTTGTCGATAATATTGCTGACCAGGATGGGTTCGTACGGCATCGGGAGGATCGTGTGCCCCCAGGGTCCCCGCAGGAGGAGACGCTGACCGGACGGGTCAGAGCAGCGGTGCTCCGCGGTGATTTCGTGCCCAACCAGCGGCTCATCGAGGCCGACGTGTGCGAGCAGTTCGGCGCCACCCGCGCCGCGGTGCGCGAGACCTTCAAGGAGCTGGCCGCCGAGGGCCTGGTCGAGATCCTCAGGAACAAGGGCGCCCGCGTCCGCGCGGTCTCCAAGGAAGAGGCCGTCGAGATCACCGAGGTGCGGATGGTGCTGGAGGGCTTGTCGGCCGCCAAGGCCGCGGAACGGGTGACCCCCGAGCAGGCCGGGCGGCTGCGGGAGATCGTCACCTCCATGCGTACGGCCGTGCAGGGCAACGATCTCGACCGCTATTCCGAGCTGAACGCCGCCCTGCACGCCGAGATCCGCGAGATCGCCGGCCACCGCACCTCAGCAGTGATCATCGAACGGCTGGGGGCGCAGGTGGTGCGGCACAAGTTCCGTCTCGCCCGGCAGCCGGGCCGGGCCGCGGTGTCGCTGCCGCAGCACGAGCTGATCGTGGCGGCCATCGTGTCCGGCGACCCGGAGGCCGCGCAGACGGCGATGCAGCAGCACCTGCGCAGCGTCGCGAAAGCGCTGGAGGCCTCCGACGGCTGACCGGCCCCGCACCGACTCACTCGCGGGTCGGCGATGAATTGTCGACGATCGCCTGGGCAATCGGTACGGACGTCAGGCCACGTGTTCCTTGATCGCCACGCTGGTCAGGGCGAACAGCAGGTCGAGGTCGGGCTCCCCATCCAGCTGCACGGTGACCCAGGCCCGGTCGGGGCACGCCATCACCTGGCCGCACTCGCGCAGATAGGGGCCCAGCCGGTCGATCGCCGGCGCGGTCAGGCGCACCTGCACCTCGTCGGCGCCGGCCAGTCTCAGGATCTCGGTTCCGCGTACGGTGAACGTGGGGCCGCGCCGGGTGTCACTCACCACGATCGCCGGCCAGGATCGGAACTCGGCAACCGCACGGACCACGTAGGGCCCGTGGCGTGCAACGGTCCGCCGCCAGGCGGTCATCCCTGCCACGCCTCAATGCTGAGGCACGGTACACCTCCACGTCAGCGACCGTTCCGCAACCGTTATCTATCCGTCCGGTGAGATCGCTCACGGCTTCCGGCGGGATCGGGCGCGCACGCGCCTTCAGAGCCGGATTCTGATGATATTTCGCCATCTGAGCGTCGCGTATTGACGCCCCCCCGACCTGCGGCTACCGTCCATATTATAAGGAAACTTTACTAATAGTTTCCTTGTGGCATCCCCATCCCGTACACCCCCCAACCGGATGTCGGAGAATCATGAGACACACCACCCTGCGCAAGACCCTCGCCGGGCTGGCGGCGTTACTGCTGCCGCTCACCGTCCTCGTCGCCGCCCCGTCATGGGCCGCCACCTCCTCCTCCGCCGTCGCCGCCATGGCCGACTGGTCCACATGGACGGCCTACACGGTGGGCGCGCGCGTCACCCACAACGGCGTCACGTACGAGTGCCTCCAGAGCCACACCTCCCAGCCCGGCTGGGAGCCACCGAACGTCCCCGCGTTGTGGAAGCGCGTCAGCGACGGAGGCGGCGGAGGCGACACCACCGCCCCGAGCGTGCCGGGCAACCTGCGTACGACCGGCGTCACCGACCGCAGCGTCTCGCTCGCCTGGAACGCCTCCACCGACAACGTCGGCGTCACCGGCTACGAGGTCTACCGGGGCGGCACCCTGGTCAGCACGGTCACCGGCACCACCCACACCGACACCGGGCTGAGCCCTGAGACCCGCTACTCCTACACCGTCAGGGCTCGCGACGCCGCGGGCAACCGCTCAGCCGCCGGCAACACCGTCAACGCCACCACCGCCGAGGGCGACGGCGGCGACCCGGGCGGTCCCGGCGACGGCGGGAACAAGGTGCTCGGCTACTTCGTGCAGTGGGGCGTCTACCAGCGCAACTATCACGTCAAGAACATCGACACCAGCGGCTCGGCGGCCAAGCTGACGCACATCAACTACGCCTTCGGCAACGTGCAGAACGGCCAGTGCGCGATCGGCGACAGCCACGCCGACTACGACCGCTTCTACCAGGCGAACGAGAGCGTGGACGGCGTCGCCGACACCTGGGACCCAGGCGCGCTGCGCGGCAGCTTCAACCAGTTGCGCAAGCTCAAGCAGAAGCACCCGCACCTGAAGGTGCTGTTCTCGTTCGGCGGCTGGACCTGGTCCGGCGGCTTCACCCAGGCCGCCCAGAACCCGGCCGCGTTCGCCGAGTCCTGCTACCGGCTGGTCGAGGACCCGCGCTGGGCGGACGTGTTCGACGGCATCGACATCGACTGGGAATACCCGAACGCCTGCGGCCTTTCCTGTGACAGCAGCGGCCCGGCCGCGTACAGGAACCTCATGCAGGCGCTGCGCGCCCGGTTCGGCTCGGGCAACCTGGTGACCGCCGCCATCACGGCCGACGGCACCAACGGCGGCAAGATCGACGCGGCCGACTACGCCGGAGCCGCGCAGTACGTCGACTGGTACAACGTCATGACTTACGACTACTTCGGCGCTTTCGCCCCGCAGGGCCCGACCGCGCCGCATTCACCGCTCACGTCCTACAACGGCATCCCGACGCCCGGCTTCCACTCCGACGCCGCGATCCAGAAGCTGAAGAGCAAGGGCATCCCGGCGAGCAAGCTGCTGCTCGGCGTCGGCTTCTACGGCCGCGGCTGGACCGGCGTCACGCAGGCCGCGCCGGGCGGCACGGCGAGCGGGGCGGCGCCCGGCACGTACGAAGCGGGCATCGAGGACTACAAGGTGCTCAAGACCCGCTGCCCCGCCACGGGGACGGTCGCCGGCACCGCGTACGCCCACTGCGGTAACCAGTGGTGGAGCTACGACACGCCGGCCACGATCGGCGGCAAGATGAGCTACTCGAAGAACCAGGGCCTCGGCGGCGCGTTCTTCTGGGAGCTCAGCGGCGACACCTCCAACGCCGAGCTGCTCACGGCCATGAGGAACGGCCTGGGCTGACGGTGAACCGTCAGGGGCCGGCCCGCACTGATCGGGCCGGCCCCTTCGGCGGGACGGTTCAGCCCAGCTCGCGCACCTGCTCGGCCGTCAGCGACACGGCGGAGGCGGCGAGGTTCTCCTCCAGGTGGGCGACCGTCGACGTGCCGGGGATCGGCATCGTCACCGGGGAACGGGCCAGCAGCCAGGCCAGGCTGACCTGCGCGGGCGTGGCGCCGACGGCCTGTGCGACGTGGTCCACGGGACCGCCGGGCTCGGCCAGCCTGCCCTTGGCGATGGGGCTGTACGGGATGAACCCGATGCCCTCCTTCTCGCAGTGCTCCAGCACCCCTTCCGAGACCCTGAGGGTGAGGTTGTAGCGGTTCTGCACGGTGGCGATCTCGACGACGCGCCGCGCCCGTTCCAGCTCCTCGACGCTCACCTCGGACAGGCCGACGCTGCCGATCTTGCCTTCGTCCCGCAGCGCCCTGAGCTCGCCCACCTGGTCCTCCAGCGGAACGACTGGGTCGATACGGTGCAGCTGCAGCAGGTCGATCCGGTCGAGCCCGAGCCTGCGCAGGCTCATCTCGACCTCCTGCCGCAGGTACGCGGGCCGCCCCACCGGCTCCCACTGGCCCGGCCGCGGGCGTACGAACCCGGCCTTGGTCGCGATCAGCAACCCTTCCGGGTAGGGGTGCAGCGCCTCCCTGATGAGCTCCTCGTTGACGTACGGCCCGTAGGAGTCGGCGGTGTCGATGAGGTCGACGCCCAGCTCGACGGCCCTGCGCAGCACCCGGACGGCCTCGTCGTGATCGCGCGGCGGCCCCCAGACGCCCGGCCCCGTGAGGCTCATGGCGCCGAAGCCGAGACGGCGGACGTTCTTGCCACCGACGGTGAAGGTGCCGGGCGAGTAGGACATCTGGCCTCCCAAGGTGCAACGTTCCGAGTCCGTGATTCAACGGATACAGGACCCATCTTCCTATGCCCCTGATTGATGCATACGTCTCGGGCTACGCACGCGCATTTCACCTCACCTTCGAGGAGCAACCATGCGTTCTGCTTCACGCAAGAGCGTGGGGAGGGCGCCGTCTTCGGCGGCACCGCCGGGGTCCCGCTCGACCCGTGCTACCACAGCGCGTGCGACGGCGTCAGGAACGTCAACGACAGGGCGCTCGACGTGAACTCCGACGTGAACTCCGACGCGATCGCCACCCTGGCGGGCACGTACGCGAACGACACCGGCGGCATCGGCGACGCCCCGCCGGCGCCGCCGCAGACCACCGCCCGCAACGCCGCCGCGGACGGGCACCGGCCCGCCGACTCCCCCAGCTGACCCTTTGCTTCGGGACCGGCCCGCCACATGGGCCGGTCGCGGGCGACACACCCGAACCC
>NZ_SMJZ01000246.1 GCF_004348345.1 Nonomuraea longispora | reverse complement strand
CACCACTACGCCCGCGGCCTGCTCGGTTCGGTGTTGTCGCTGGAGTCGGGGGCCGAGCGGCTCACGCAGATCCGCGGCGTCGTGCCCGCGCCGGCCGACTTCCCAGACGGCTGCCGGTTCGCCGACCGGTGCCCGATGGCCACCGACGTGTGCCGTACCGACACGCCCGTCCTGGACGGCCCCGTGAACGGAGACGCCACCCACGCGGTGGCCTGCCACCACTCGGCGGTCGCCGCGACCGGCACGAACCGCGAGACGAGGAGTGAGCAGCGTGCTTGAGCTCGACGACGTGCACGTCGTGCACAAGGCCCGCTCAGGCGGCCTCTTCACGCGGGACCGCGTCTACGCGCTGACTGGCGCGGACCTCACCGTCGCCGCCGGCGAGACCGTCGGCATCGTCGGCGAGTCGGGCTGCGGCAAGTCCACGCTGGCCAAGGTGCTGGTCGGCCTCCAACGGCCCACCTCCGGCACCGTGACCTACCGCGGCAAGGACCTGTGGTCGCTCAAGGAGTCCGAACGTCGCGCCCTGATCGGGTCGAGCGTCGGCATGGTCTTCCAGGACCCGTCCACGGCGCTCAACCGGCGCCTGCCCGTACGGCAGGTGCTGCGCGACCCGCTCAACGTGCACCGCCGCGGCACCCCCGCCCAGCGCGACGCCCGCGTACGCGAGCTGATCGACCTGGTCGGGCTGCCGTCCAGCGCCGCCGAGGCGCTGCCCGGCCAGCTGTCCGGCGGCCAGCGCCAGCGCGTCGCCGTGGCCAGGGCGCTCGCGCTCGAACCCGAGCTCGTCGTCGCCGACGAGCCCACCAGCGCGCTCGACGTGTCGGTCCGCGCACAGATCCTCAACCTGCTGCTGGACCTCAAGGAACGGCTCGGGCTCGCGCTGGTGTTCGTCTCGCACGACATCCAGACCGTACGCAGGATGAGCGACCGCGTCGTCACCATGTACCTGGGCCGGATCGTCGAGCAGACACCCGCCCACGCCGTGCCGCACAACGCCCGGCACCCGTACACGCGGGCGCTGTTCTCCGCCACCCCCGGGCTGATCTCGCCGATCAATCCGATCCCGCTCGTCGGCGCCGTGCCCTCGGCCACCCGGCCGCCCAGCGGCTGCCCGTTCCGCACGCGGTGCTGGCGGGCCGACGACGCCTGCGCGGCGGAGATGCCCGCGGCGCGGACGGACGACGACCACCTGTTCCACTGCCACCACCCGGTGGCGGCAGGAGCGACCGACCTCGAACTGATCCAGGAGCGCCCATGAGGCTTACCGGTGTGATCCCCCCGGTGTGCACCCCCTTGACCCCCGACTACCAGGTGGACACCGCGTCGCTCACCCGGCTGGTCGACCATCTGCTGGCCGGGGGAGTGGACGCGCTGTTCGTGCTGGGATCGTCGTCGGAGGTGGCGTACCTGACGGACGCGCAACGGCGGGTGGTGCTGGACACCGTCGTCGGGCACGTGGGCGGTCAGGTGCCGGTGCTCGCCGGAGTGATCGACATGACGACGCCGCGGGTGCTCGAACACGCCCGCGTCGCCCGTGAGGCCGGAGTGTCCGGGCTGGTGGCCACCGCGCCCTTCTACACGCGCACCCACCCCGACGAGATCCGCACCCATTTCCGTACGATCGCCGCGCGGGGCGGGCTGCCGGTCTACGCCTACGACCTGCCGGTGTCGGTGCACACCAAGCTGAGCGCCCCTCTGGTGCTCGACCTGGCCGCCGAGGGCGCGCTGGCCGGGGTCAAGGACTCCAGCGGCGACGACGGCGGCCTGCGCGAGGTCGTCCTGGGCCGTACGGCGCCGTTCAGCGTGCTGACCGGGTCGGAGGTGACCGTGGACTCGGCGCTGTGGATGGGCGCCGACGGCGTGGTGCCCGGCCTCGGCAACGTCGACCCGCACGGCTACGTCGAGCTCTTCCGTTGCGCCTCCCGCGGCGACTGGGAGGCGGCCAGGGCCGAGCAGGAGCGCCTGGTCAGGTTGTTCCAGATCGTCCACGTCGGCGGCTCGCGCATGGGCGGCAGCTCGTCCGGCCTTGGAGCGTTCAAGGCCGCGCTGCACCTGCGCGGGATCATCGACTTCCCGATCACCGCGCTGCCGCAGATCCCGCTCAACGACGACGAGACCGGCAGGATCGGCAAGCTCCTGGCCGCCGCCGGCCTGCTCTGACCCCGCCCGACCGGCTGACCGGACCGGCCGCTCAGACCGGGCCGCTCAGACCGGGCCGCTCAGACCGGGCTGGCCAGCTGGGCGACGTCCTCCGCGCCGTCCTGGATGAGCTTCGCCGACAGGTCGGACAACGCCCGCCCGACGGCCAGCTCGTCCCCGATCCCCGGCACGGGCCGGTCGGCGGGATTGCGCCGGGCCCGGCCCACGCTCTCGTGCCGCTTGCCGTCCGAGGTGAACAGGACCGCCGTGGCCGTGGTCACGGCGTCCTCGTCGTCCTCATGGATCCAGATCTGCACGTTCCACTGCTTGTCGTCCATCGTGGGCACCTCCCCTTCCTCCGAGCCTGCCTCCAAGCAGGCCCGGACGTAAAGCGGCAGGTCAGCGCTCGGCGTGCGCGGCGCGCTCGTTCGGCACGCAGTGCGTCATCTTCAGGCCCTCGACGTCGCGGGGGCCGTTCCTGCCGAGCTTGGCCAGCCGGTTGCGATCCTCCTCGGTGAGGTCCTGGCTCTTCAGCGGCTCCAGCTGAGCCACGTCGTCCGGGCCGATGCCCAGCCCTTCGCCGACGCGCAGCCCGAGATCGTCATCGGCGAGCAGGAAGTGCCAGACCATGCGCTCCTGGATACGGCGGTCGCACTGGCGCAGCGCCGAGACGAAGTTGTGCACGAGGTCGTCGCGCTCCCACTGCTCCATGAGCAGGTAGCGCTGCCCGGCCTGGGTGTAGTCGTTGGTACGCGGTATGCGCTTGCGGGTGAGCCGCCCCCTGACCTCCGGCCCGACCTCGTCGGGATGCGGGTACTCGGCCTCGCGCAGGCCGCCGCGCAGCGACGGCTCGTAGTTGATGTGCGGGTCCTCGCCCCCGGTGTCGACGAAGTACGTCATCAGCCCGTCGCGCTGGTTGGTGCGGATGGCGGCGTTCCTGGCCTGGTTGACCGGCAGCTGCAGGTAGTTGGGCCCGACGCGGTAGCGCTGCGTGTCGCTGTAGGAGAACGTACGGCCGATGAGCATCTTGTCGTCG
Source organism: Nonomuraea longispora (assembly GCF_004348345.1). Taxonomy (GTDB): domain Bacteria; phylum Actinomycetota; class Actinomycetes; order Streptosporangiales; family Streptosporangiaceae; genus Nonomuraea; species Nonomuraea longispora. Next base: position 8,573 of record NZ_SMJZ01000246.1, on the reverse strand, counting down.
GAGAAGTCCAGCCCGTCCACTAGCACGCCGGTGCCGAACGCGGCCTGCTCGTTCTCGGCGAACTGGTTCTCCACGTTCCTGTCGAGCACCAGCCGCCCGACCGGCAGGGCGGGGAACTCGTTCTCCGGCCACACCTTGGTGTCGTCCAGCGGGTCGAAGTCGAGCTCGGGATGCTCGTCGTCGCTCATCAGCTGGACCAGCAGCTCCCATTCCGGGTAGTCGCCACGCTCGATGGCGTCGTGCAGGTCCTTGGTGGCGTGCCCCAGGTCGTTCGCCTGGATGACCGCGGCGTCGGCCTCCGTCATGCTGCGGACGCCCTGCTTGGGCATCCAGTGGTACTTCACCAGGAACGACTCGCCCTCCTGGTTGACCCACTTGTAGGTGTTCACGCCGAACCCCTGCATGTGCCGGTAGCCGGCGGGGATGCCGCGCGGGCTGAACAGGTTGACCAGCATGTGCAGGCTTTCGGGCGTCTGCGACATGAAGTCGAAAATGCGGTTGGGATCCTGCCGGAACGTGACCGGGTCGGGCTTCAGCGAGTGGATCACGTCGGGAAACTTGATGGCGTCCCTGATGAAGAAGACCGCCAGGTTGTTGCCGACCAGATCCCAGTTGCCGTCCTCCGTGTAGAACTTGACCGCGAAACCGCGCGGGTCACGGGCGGTCTCGGCGGAGTCCCGGCCGCCGATCACGGTGGAGAAGCGCAGGGCCACGTCGGTGCGCCTGCCCGCCTCCTGGAAGAGCTTGGCCCTGGTGAAACGGCTGATCGGCTCGTCGCCGAGCTTGCCGTACGCCTCGAAGAAGCCGTAGCTCGTCGTGCCCCTGGCGTGCACCACGCGCTCGGGAATGCGCTCCCGGTCGAAGTGGCTGATCTTCTCCAGGAACTGGTAGTTCTCCAGCGTCGCCGGGCCGCGCGGGCCGATCGTGCGCTGGTTCTGGTTGTCGTAGACCGGGTGTCCCTGCCGGTTGGTGAGCACCTCGCGCTCGTCGTTCGGCCCGGAACCCATACCGGAAACATCAGTCATCGTCGTTCCTTCCCCCGGACGAGTCCTCCCCGCCTGCCCCCAAGCCCGGAGCGGAAACAGGAAAAGGAATGGCCCTGATGACGGTGGCCCTTGGGAGGACAGACCCGCGGCGCGGCCTCCAGAGCGGTGGCCTCCTCGGGCGTGAGCCGCCCCGGCCGGGCGGTGTGATCACCTGCTCACGCCGTCGGCGGGCCGCCGCAGCAGGCTCAGGTCGGCCCGCCGGGGCAGGCTCTCCCAGTCGCCCTGCGAGGTCACGGCGAACGCCCCCGCCGCGCACGCCGTGCTGAGCCGCTGCGCGGGCTCCGCCCCGGCCAGCCAGTCGGCCAGCCAGCCGGCCGCGAACGCGTCGCCGGCCCCCACGGGGTCGACCTCCGTCACGTCGTAGGGGTCCGCCCGCAGTTCGACGCCGCCGGACAGCTCCATGGCGCCCTCGGCCCCGAACTTGATCAGCACGTGGCGCGGCCCCAGCTTCGCCAGCGCCCCGGCCAGCTCCGAGGGACCTTCGACGTCGGCGATGAGCCGGCCTTCCGCCTCGGTCGCGAACAACACGTCCACGTCGCCGACCGTCTCGCGCAGCCACGCCCCCGCCTCGTCAGGCGTCCACAGCGCCTTGCGGTAGTTGACGTCGAGCGAGACGAGCACGCCCGCCGCCCGCGCCTCGGCGATCGCGTGGCGTACGGCATCGCGGGCCGTGCCGGAGAGCGCCGGCGTGATCGCGGAGACGTGCAGCACGCGGGCCGACCGGATCAGCTCGGGGTCGAGGTCGGCGGCGCACAGCCGCGAGCCCGCGCTGTCCCTGCGGTAGTAGCGCACGTCGATGAGGTCGGCCGTACGCCTGCCCTTGATCATCAGCCCGGTGGGCGCGTCGGGGTCGGCGATGGCCCGCACGTCCACGCCCTCGCCCCGCAGGGTCGAGCGGATCAGGTCGCCGAACTCGTCGGCCCCGACCCTGCCGACCCAGGCCGCGCGGTGGCCGAGCCGGGCGACGCCGATCGCGACGTTGGACTCGGCGCCGCCCAGGCCCAGGTCGAAGTCGCGGGCGAAGCGCATCGGCCCGGTGCGGCGGGCGGCGAACAGCGCCATGGTCTCGCCGAAGGTGACGAGTTCTGTCGTCGGTGTGCTCGGCCCCGTCATCGGCCCCGTCATCGGCACTGGCTACCCAGCTTTCTCGAGATCCGCGCCGCCGCCCCGGCCACCAGCGGCCCCAGCTCTCGTACGCGCGCGGCGGTGATCCGCGAGGAGAGGCCGGAGACGGAGATGGCGGCGGCGACCGCGTCGTGGTGGTTGAAGATCGGCGCCGCGACGCAGCGCACCTCGGGCTCGTTCTCGCGGTCGTCGACCGCGTAGCCGCGGCGCCTGGTGTGGGCCAGGTCGGCGCGCAGGCGTTCGGGGTCGACGATCGTGTGTCTGGTCTTCGGCTCCAGGCTCAGCCCGGCGAGGGCGTCCCCGGGCTGCCAGGCGAGGATGGCCTTGCCGACGGCCGTGGAGTGGGCGGGGCCGCGGCTGCCGATGCGCGAGCCCATGCGGACGGTGGCGTCGTTCTCCACCTTGTCGATGTAGACGACGTGCGGCGGGTCGTAGACGACGAGGTGGACGGTCTCGCGCACGTCGTTCATCAGCCGGTGCGACTCCTCGGCCGCGACGGCCCGCAGGTCGAGCGTGGCGAGGTAGGACTGGCCGAGCCGCAGCGTGCCGTGGCCCAGCCGGTAGGCGCCCGTCCTGCGGTCGCGGTCGAGCAGTCTGGCCTCGACGAGCGGCGTGGTCAGCCGCAGCACCGTGCTCTTGGGCAGGCCGACCGCCTCGGCCAGCTCCGTGAGCGACAGGCCCGAGTGCTCACGGACGTGCTCCAGCACGGTCAGCGCACGTCTGAGCGAGGCGGACTGGTTACGTTCCGGCACGTGGGCCACCATACCGACCCAAACGGTTTTGCAGCACACCGTTCTGCATTGCAGAACGCTCACGGGCGGGAGGGCCCGTCCGCGACCGCGATCGTGTGCTTGTGGCCGCACCGGCGCGGGGGTGTCCTCGTCGGGGCGGGGAGCGCCGGGCAGGTCGTACAGGCCGCCTGCCGAACGCGCCACCGGCGGCGCGCTCGCCCACGACCTGCAGCAGGGGCCGCATGGCCAGGCAGTCGCGGGCGGTGACGAGGTGGATGGTCGAGCGCTGCAACGCGATGCGGACAAGCTGACGCGAGGACAGCAGGCCGGCCGCGTCGTCAGGCTTGAACTCCTCGATGCGGCTCCACAGGCCGGTGTACCAGGTGTGCGGCGTCTGGGCCTGGAGGCCGCCCAGGTGCTCCACCACGTCGGTCACGGAACGGGTGGTACGGCGCAGCAGGAACTGCCTGTCCAGGGTGGCCCGGTTGAGCGCCCTGCGGCTGATGAGGGGATGCATGGCCCCGGCCGGTTCGATCGTGGGCGGCGCTGTCGTACCGTGTCAGCATCGTGCTGACCTTCCGCGTGCTCGGCCCGCTCGCCGCACACCTCGACGGCGAGCCGGTCGCGCTGGGCAGGCCCCGCCAGCGTTCCGTGCTCGCCCGCCTGCTGGCCGCCGGTGGCCGGGCGGTGCCGGTCGACCGCCTCATCGACGACCTCTACGCTCACGAGGTGCCGCCCAAGGCGCTCGCGGCCGTCCAGTCGTACGTGTCCAACCTGCGCCGGGCCCTGGAGCCTGGCAGGTCGCCGCGCGCGCCCGCCGGCGTGCTCGTCACCCAGCCGCCCGGTTACGCGCTGCGCCTGGAGGCGGGGGCGGTGGACGCGTGGCGGTTCGAGAGCATCGTGAGCGACCCGGCGGCCGGCCACGAACGGCTCGGCGAGGCCCTCGCGCTCTGGCACGGCCCCGCCTACCAGGAGTTCGCCGGTGCCCACTGGGCCGACGCGGAGGCGGCGCGGCTGGAGGAGCTGCGGTTGTCCACCGTCGAGCGCCACGCCGACGCGGTCATCCGGCTGGGCCGTGCGGCGGCGGCCGTACCCGATCTGGAGCGGCTGGCGGCGGAGCACCCGCTGCGCGAGGGGGCGTGGGCGCTGCTGGCCAGGGCGCTCTACCGGTGCGGCCGGCAGGGTGAGGCGCTCGGCGCGTTGCGCAGGGCCCGCGCCCACCTGGCCGAGGAGCTCGGCGTCGACCCCGGCCCGGAGCTGCGGCGGCTGGAGGAGGACATCCTCGCCCAGGCCGCGCACCTCAGTGAGGCGGCGCGGCCACCCGCACCCGCCGCCCGGCCTGCCGCGGTCGCGCAGCCGTACGTCGGCCGACGCGCCGAACTCGCCGCCGTGACCGCGATGCGCGGTGGCGTCGTCCTGGTCAGCGGGGAGCCCGGCGCCGGCAAGACGGCGTTCATGGAGCAGGTACGCGACACGCTGGAGGGCGAGGGCTGGACCGTCGGGTGGGGCCGCTGCCCCGAGCACGAGGGCGCCCCCGCCGGCTGGGCCTGGGCCGAGCTGCTGCGCGAGCTCGCCGCCCGCTTCCCGCCCGGCGATCCTGAGGCGCTCGCGCCGCTGCTGTCCGACACCCCGGTGCGCGGCGACGTGCCGGGTGCCAGGTTCCGGCTGCACCGGGCCGTCGGCGCGTTCGTCACGGCGATCGGGCGGCCGCTGCTGCTCGTGCTCGACGACCTGCACAGAGCCGACGCCGAGACGCTGGCCATGCTCACCCATGTGATCGGGGCGGCCGCCGGGCTGCCGGTCCTGGTCGCGGGCAGCTACCGGCACACCGAGCCGAACGACCACCTCGCCGACGCGCTGGCCGTCATCGCCGCCCGCGAGCCGTACCGGGTGGAGCTCGACGGCCTCGCGGCGCCCGAGGTGGGCGAGCTGATCAGCCTGACCTGCGGCCGTCCCGCTGACGCCGCCACGGTCGCGGAGATCGCCGAGCGCACCGGCGGAAACCCGTTCTTCGTCAGGGAGACCGCGCGCCTGCTCGACGCGGAGGGCGTGGTGGCGGTGCCCGCCGGCGTGCGCGACGTGCTGCGCCGCCGTGTGGCCAGGCTGCCCGCGCAGGCCCGGACCATCCTGCGGCAGAGCGCGGTCATCGGCCGCGAGAGCGACGTCGACGTGCTGAGCGCCGTCAGCGGCGCCGACGAGGAGTCCGTGCTGGCGGCCATCGAGTCAGGGCTGGTCACCGGGCTGCTGACCGAACCTGAGGCGGGACGGCTGAGGTTCGCCCACGTGCTCATCCGCGACACCCTGTACGACGACCTGTCCCGCATCCGCAGGGCCCGCCTGCACCTGCGCGTGGCCAGGGCCATCGAGGAGCACGACCCCGGCGACGTGGCCGCGCTCGCCCACCACTACGCCGCCTCCGCCGCCGACCCGGCCAAGGCCGCCCGCTACGCCAGGCTCGCCGCCGAGCAGGCCGAGCGCCGTTTCGCCCACCACGAGGCCGCCGTGCTCTGGCAGCAGGCGCTCGACGTCGTCGGCGACCCGCGCGAACGCCTGGAGCTCACCCTGTCGCTGGTGTCGGCCCTCGCCAACACCGGCCGGCTGGTCACGGCCCGCACCCACAGGGAACGCGCGCTCCGCGACGCGCTGCCGCTGGACGACCCCGACCTGCTGGCCCGGGTGATCGTCTCGTTCGAGGTGCCGACGTTCTGGAGCAGCCGCCAGTACGGAACCCTCGACACCGCCCTCATCGAGGCCGTCGAGCAGGCGCTGACCCGGCTGCCGCCCGGCGACGGCACGACCCGCTGTCGGCTGCTCACCACGCTGGCGTTCGAGCTGGAGGGCGAGCCGGCCGATCGCGGCTACCTCGCCTCCCAGGAGGCCGTCGCGATGGCCCGCCGCCTCGGCGACCCCGGCCTGCTCGTGCTCGCGCTCAACGGCCGCCTGCACCAGACGTTCCGGTACGGCGGCCACGAGGAACGCGCCGGGATCGGCGCCGAACTGCTGCGCCTGTCGGGCTCCGACGTGACCGTCGAGGTGCTCGGGCACCTCGTCCTCATGCAGGCCGCCATCAACCGCGCCGAGCTCACCGTCTCCGACCGGCACGCCGAGAGGGCCAGGCAGCTGGCCGACCGGTACGACATGCCGCTGCCCCTCGCCGTGACCGGCTTCTACGACGGCCTGCGCGCCGCGCTCCGCGGCGACTACGACACGGCCGACGCCCGCTACCGCGCCGCCGCCGAGCTCGCGGGCCGGCTCGGCATGTGGCAGCACGAGGCGGGGCTGCTGCTGCTCAGCCGGTACGCCATGCATCTGATGCGCGGCGACCTTACGCCCGTCCTGCCCGACCTGGAGCCGTACGTGACGGAGGGGCCGTGGCGCGAACAACTGCTGGAGCTGCACGCGCTCGCGCTCTGCCACGCGGGCAGGGCCGGCGAGGCCCGCGCTCTGGTGCCCGCCGAGCCGGTTCCCGTGCGGCGCGACTACTTCTGGCACCTGCTGACCGCCGTACGCGGCCTGCTGGGTGTCGCGCTCGGCGACCGGAGGCGGGCGGAACTCGCCTACGACGCGCTGCTGCCGCTCTCGCCCGAACCCGTGGGGAGCACCGGCTACCTGGCCGTCTGCCCCACCGCACAGGTGCTCGGGGACCTGGCCGCGTTCCTGGGCCGCCCGGCCGAACCCCACTACCGGGAAGCGCTGGAGGTCGGCGAACGGGCGGACGTGCGCCTTTGGACCGACGCCGCCCGCGCACGCCTGACATCACCCCGCTCGTGACCGAAAGGGGAGTGCTCGTGGTGAAAGGCTAAGATCGGATCATCGTCGGGGAAGCTGGAGCGTCATGACGGATGTGCGGCCGAAAACCCTGCTCGCCATGGGACGGCAGGTGGCGGGACGGATCTTCGCCGGGCAGGCGCGCGACCGGCTGACCGCCGTCGCCGACACCGACCCCGACCTGGTGGCCGACGACTTCGACGCCCTCGCCGTGGCCGGCGCGCTGGCCGAGGCCGAGGTGCTCTGCACGAGCTGGTGGTGCCCGCCGATCACCGGCGACGTGCTCGCCAGGGCGCCCAGGCTGCGGGCGATCGTGCACGCGGCGGGCAGCGTGAAACACCACGTCACCGACGCCTGCTGGGAGCGCGGCATCCTCGTCTCCTCGGCGGCGGCCGCCAACGCCGAACCCGTCGCCGAGTACACCCTGGCCTCCATCCTGTTCGCCGGCAAACGGGTGCTGGACATCGCCGGGCTCTACCGCGAGCGGCGTGCGTCCCTCGACATCGAGGGCCTCTTCCCCGGGTTCGGCAACTACCGGCGCACGATCGGCATCGTCGGCGCGTCCTGGATCGGCCGGCGGGTCATCGAGCTGCTGCGGCCGTTCGACCTCGACGTGCTCGTCGCCGACCCGTACCTCACGGAGGACCTCGGCGTGCCCCACGTCGAGCTGGACGAGCTGTTCGACCGGTGCGACGTGATCAGCCTGCACGCGCCCTCGCTGCCCGAGACCAGGCACCTCGTCAACGCCGCCCGCCTCGCCCGGATGCGCGACGGCGCGACCCTCATCAACACCGCCCGGGGCGCCCTCGTCGACCAGGACGCGCTCGTCGCCGAACTGTCCAGCGGCCGGCTGTACGCGATGATCGACGTGACCGAGCCCGAGGTGCCGCCCGCCGACTCGCCCCTCTACGACCTGCCGAACGTGCTGCTCACGCCGCACATCGCCGGCTCTCTCGGCGGCGAGCTGGGCCGCATCGCCGACCTCGCGCTCGACGAACTCGTCCGCTACGCCCGGGGCCTGCCCTTCCGGTACGGCATCGACGCGGAGACGCTGGCCACGAGCGCCTGACAGCGGCGCGATAATCTGCCCCTCATGCACGAACGGGTGATCGACGGCCGCTTCGAGCTCGTGGAACGGCTCGGCGGCGGGGGCATGGGCCTGGTGTGGCGGGCCCGCGACGTCGCTCTGCGCCGCGAGGTCGCGCTCAAGGAGGTGCGCCCCCCGGATCCCCTCATGGACGAGCACGACCCCGACGCCGCCCGCGAGCTGCGCGCCAGGGTGCTGCGCGAGGCCAGAGCCCTGGCCCGGCTGAACCACCCGCACGTGGTCACCATCCACCACATCGTCGACCCGGGAAAGAACGACTACCCGTGGATCGTCATGGAACTGGTCCCCGGCGGCTCCTTGCAGGACCGGCTCAAGCACGGCCCCATGCCGCCGGACGCCGTGGCCCGCCTCGGCCGCGAGGTGCTGTCCGCCTTACGCGCCGCGCACGCCGTCGGCATCCAGCACCGCGACGTCAAACCCGCCAACGTGCTGCTGCGCGAGGACGGCCGCTCGGTGCTCACCGACTTCGGCATCGCGGCCGTACGCGAGTCCACGACCCTGACGGCCACGGGAGCGTTCATCGGCTCACCCGAGTACATGGCGCCCGAGCGCATCAACGGCGTCGAAGGGGAGCCGCGCTCCGACCTGTGGTCGCTCGGCATGCTGATGTACGTGGCCGTGGAGGGGCGGCACCCGCTGCGCAGGGGCACGGCGCTGGCCACGCTGGCGGCCGTGCTCAACCAGGAGATCCCGCCGCCCGGACGTGCGGGGCCGCTCGGCCCCGTCCTTTCCGCCCTGCTCGTACGCGACCTGGAGGCCCGGCCGGACGCCGCGACCCTGGACCTGCTGCTGGAG
>NZ_SMJZ01000245.1 GCF_004348345.1 Nonomuraea longispora | reverse complement strand
GATGGGTGGGCGTGGCCTCCATCAAGTGGCTGGGCGACATCGAGGTCGCGACGAGCGAGCTCCGGACACCGTGGAACACGGTCTTCTATCCCGAGGTCACGACCAACCCGGCCAAGAGCGCTTTCGAGCTCGCCTGGAACGCCCGCCTCCCCGCCGGCGGGCAGCACATCCTGCACGGGCGCTCGTGGTCGGGGCGGGGGCGGATCGCCCGGGTCGAGGTCAGCCTCGACGGCGGGGCGAGCTGGCGCGAGGCCGAGCACCACGGCCGGCACCTGGTCAGCGCCTGGCTGCCGTGGCACATAGCGTGGGCGCCCCGGCACACGGGGCCTCACGTGCTCATGGCGCGCGCCACCGACGCGAGCGGCGTCACCCAGCCCCTGGCCACGCCGCGCCACCCCTTCGGCTACCACTTCGACGCCGTGGTCCGCCATCCCGTCGATGTGGTCACCGGCTGACGGCGTCAGTACAGCAAGCGGAAAACGTTATGTCCTAACGCCCGGGCAACACATCCAGGGGAATTCCAGACAAGCGTTTGGGGACGCCCTCGGGCTGAGGGGCCGATCCTGGCCGGGCTGCTGCTGGAGCACTTCAGCTGGCACTCGGCGTTCCTCGTGAACGTGCCCGTCATGGCGGTCGCGATCGTGGCCGGCTGTTGCTGCTGCCGGAGTCCAGGAACCCGGCGCCCGGCCGGTGGGACGCGATCGCGACGGTGTTGTCGGTGGCGGGCATGGTGGCGCTGGTGTTCGCGGTGAAGGACTTCGGCAAGTACGGCCTCGGCTCCCCCGCAGCCCTGGCGGCGACCGTGGTGGCGACGGTGACGCTGGGCTGGTTCGTGGCGCGGTGCCTGCGCAGGCCCGACCCGCTGCTGGAGATCAGGTTGTTCCGCAGCGGCCCGTTCTCGGCCGGAGTGGTGACCGCGCCGTGCTGGCCGGGTGGGCTGGCCATGACAGGGCTGGGGTTCCTGCTGCTGTTCGCCGCTCCCGCGCCGCTGGCCTACTGGCCGGTCGCGGCCGCCCTGGTGCTCATCGGCATCGGGAACGGCGCCCTCGCGACCGCCTCCTCGGTCATCATGTCGGGCACTCCGGCGGCCAAGGCGGGCAGCGCGGCGGCCATCGAGGAGACGAGTTACGAGATCGGCGGAGCGCTCGGCGTGGCCGTCCTGGGCAGCGTCGCGGCAGCGGTCTACCGGAGCGAGCTGGCGTACACGGGGCCCGGGGGTGAGGGCGTACGCGAGTCCCTCGGTGCGGCGCTCGACGTGGCGCGGGGCCTCGGCGCGGCGGGCGGCCCGCTGGCGGAGCAGGCGCGGGCGGCGTTCACCGAGTCGCTCGTGCTGACCGGCGCCGCCGGAGCGGCGCTGATGCTGGCCGGCACGGTCGCGGTGTGGCTGCTCGCGCCGAGCCGCCTGCGGCCCGGCGGTCCCGCGAGCTCGCGGCCACCCCGGAGAAAGGGACGCGCGACAGCACGCTGAGCAGGTGATGTCACATCTGCGGCGCCCTCTTCTTTCTTATCGGGTGAGAAGGAGGAGGAGAGCTTGTGACGAAGAAGATCGTGGTGGTCGGCGGCGGGCTGGCCGGGCTGGTGGCGGCCATCGTCTGCGCGGAGGCGGGTGCGGAGGTGACGCTGTACGAGGCGCACCGGCGTCTCGGCGGGCGGGGACGGGCGGCGGACGGACCCTACCTGGCACATGACGGTGCCCATGTGTTCTACGCCGACGGCCCGCACTGGACGTGGTTGCGCCGGCGGGGCCTGGTCGGGGCGCTGGGCCGGCCGCCGCTGCGGGACATGCGGCTGGGGTTCGTACGCGATGGCCGGTTGCGGCGGCTGCCGCCGGCCGGTTTCCTGCGCATGATGGCGACGGGCCCGACGACGGCGCCGGTGGACGTGGACTTCCACACCTGGGCCTCCGCCCGGTACGGCGAGGACACGGCAAGAGTGGCCGCCAACGCGATCGCCGTGGTGACCTTCGACGCCGACACGGGCCGTCTGTCGGCCGCGTTCGTGTGGGAGCTGCTGCGCCGGGTGTTCGCCTTCCGCGTACCGGCGGTCCGGTGGGTGGTCGGCGGCTGGCAGGCGGTGATCGACCGGCTCGCCGCCCGCGCCCGCGAACTCGGCGTGCGCGTCGAACTCGGCTCCCGCGTGCACGACCTGCCGGGCGAGCCCACCATCGTGGCGACCGAGCTGTCCTCGGCCCGCAGACTGCTCGGCGACGACGGCCTGCGCTGGCAGAGCGGCAACGGCGTGCTGCTCGACCTCGCCGTACGCTCGGCGCGCGGTGACCGCTTCATCTGCTTCGACCTGGACGGCGGCGGCTTCCACGAGAGCTACTCCCTGCAGGATCCGACGGCCGCTCCCCAGGGGGAGACACTGTTCCAGATCGACATGCCGATCCGGCACGACGAGCCCAGAGCCGAGGCGGCCGGGCGGGTGCGGGCGCTGGCCGACCTGGCGGTGCCGGGCTGGCGCGAGCGCGTCACCTGGCAGCGCTCGGGGGCGGCCAGGCACCGTACGGGAGCGCTCGACCTCCCCGGTCAGACCTGGCGCGACCGCCCGGCGATCGACCGGGGCCACGGCGTGTTCCTGGCGGGCGACATGGTGGCCGCGCCCGGGATGCGGGGCGAGATCTCCGTCAACAGCGCGATCATGGCCGCCGAGGGCGCCCTGCGCGCGCTGCGCCTCACCGACCACGCCGCGCGGTGACGCGGGGGCTCCCGTGACCTGCCGGCCGGCTCCTGCGGCACGGCGTACGGCCACAGCGGCGAGCGTCAGGCCCGGTGGGACTCCGGGCCCGCGACCTGCTCGGCCACCTCGCCGATGCGGGCCAGGCGGACGAGGGCGGGACGGGAGAGCACCTCTCCGATGTCGTGCAGCGCGATGATCAGCTCCTCGACCCCGTCGAGGGGCGTGTCGCGTTCCCTGTTGAGCAGGATGCCGCGGTATTCCTCGGGGGAGACCGCCCCGCCCGGCAGCTCGATCCGGTCGCCCTCGGCGCGGAACAACGCGGGGACGGAGGTGTCGAGCGCCAGGGCGAGCGCGGTCAGCTCGGCCGCCGTGAACGACCGCTGCCCGCGTTCGGCCTGGTGGACGGCCTGCCGGCTCCACGGCCGGTCAAGATAGCGGCCCAGCGCCTCCCCCAGCTCGGTCAGCGATATCCGCCGCTCCGCCCGCAGGCGTGCGATCTGCAGCCCGATGGCCTCCTCGACACGCACCCCATCCCCCACTCCTGTCATCGTGCACGATGACGCCGAAAGCCCTTTATTGACGCGGATGCCGCTCACCGCATAGTGTAAACGTACACATTCCCCCGTCATCACCACGAATGACGCAACTGAGTGAGCTGAGGGGTTCCAGATGCGAGAGATCGGCTTAGAGGTCTTCGGCCCGACCGGCGACTGCGCCGCCATCAGGGTCGCCGGAGAGATCGACGTGTTCACCGCGCCACGGCTGCGCGAGCAGGTGCTCGACCTGGTCGCCAAGAAGGTCGTCCACGTCGTGGTCGATCTGGGCGGCGTGGAGTTCCTCGACTCGACCGGACTCGGGGTGCTCGTGGGGGCGCTCAAACGGCTGCGTACCCAGGAGGGGTCACTGGCCCTCGTGATGGGCACGGATCGCATCGAACGCGTCTTCGCGATCACCGGCCTGACCGCCGTGTTCCCCATCCACGACACCGTCCATGACGCGATCGCGGCCGACGCCCACTGGGTGCGGGCGGTGGAGCGCGGAGGCGAGACCGTCGAGGAGTGGTGCGGCCGGCACGGCCTGGCCTGAACACGGGCGCCGCCCGGAGCGGGTCGGGTTGCGGGGTCAGGGGCGGGAGGCCTCGTCGAGGAGGGTGAGCTCGTCGGCGGTGAGCGTGAGCGACGCGCTCTCCATCAGCGTCTCCAACTGCTCGGCGTTGCGCGCGCTCGCGATCGTCGCCGTGATCGTCGGCTGGGCGGCGACCCAGGCCAGGGCCACCGTGGCCGGTGCGACGTCCCGGTCGGCCGCCACCTTGCCCAGCGCCTCCAGCGTCCTCGGCCCGTGTGCCGTCGCCAGGTATGCGGAGGCCTTCCCCGCCCGGGGACTGTCCACCCGGGCTCCGGGCGCGTACTTGCCGGTCAGGAAGCCGCGCGCCAGCCCGAAGTACGGTGTGCCGGCCAGCCCTTCCCTGCTCACCACGTCTCTCAGCTCGCCCTCGTAGGCACGCTCGACGAGGTTGTACTGCTGCTGCAGAGCCGCGTACCTGGCCAGGCCCTCGGCGTCGGAGATCGCGAGGGCCTCGGCGAGCCGGGCCGCCCCGTAGTTGGACGCACCGATGTGGCGTACCTTGCCCTCGCGGACGAGCGCGTCGAAGGCCGCCAGCGACTCTGCCGGCGGCGTGTCCTGGTCGTCCACGTGCGCCCAGTAGAGGTCGATGTAGTCGGTACGGAGCCGCCGCAGCGAGCCCTCGACCGCCGTGCGGATGGTGGCGGGGGCCAGCCCGCGCAGGCCCTCCAGCATGCCGACCTTGGTGGCGAGCACGATGGACTCGCGGTTGCCGCGGGCGGCCAGCCACTCACCGATGATCATCTCCGAGGTGGACTCGCCGGTCTCCCAGGCAGGGTAGACGTCGGCGGTGTCGATGAAGTTGCCGCCGCCCGCGACGTAGGCGTCCAGGATCGCGAACGAGGTCTCCTTGTCGGCCGTCCAGCCGAACACGTTGGCGCCGAGAGCAAGGGGGAAAACGGACAAATCGGTAGTACCGAGCGATCTCATCCCGCCATTATCCGCACTCGCCCGAGGCGGCTCGCCGCGGCCCCTGTCCTGGCCGTTCAGTGGACACGGTTGACCACGGAGTCGCACACCGCGCGCAGTTCCTCGGCGTCCGGCAGGTGCCGGTCGAGCACCTCCAGCACGGACGACATGTAACGGTCCGCCAGGCAGCGGGCGGCGTCGCGCCCGCCGGCCTCCTCCACGAGGCCGGCGGCATGCCGTAAGGAGTCCTCGTCCATGTCTCCCTCCGTCAGGAGCGCGGACAGCTCGCGCGCGGCGGGGACGCCGGCGGCCAGGGCGACCAGCACCGGCAACGTCTTCTTCTCGCGCCGCAGATCGCTGTACACGGGTTTGCCCGTCACGGCGGGGTCACCCCAGATACCGAGCATGTCGTCCACGATCTGGAAGGCCACCCCGAGATCGCGCCCCATGCCCCACAGGCGGTCCGCGAGCTGGGGCGCACCGCCCAGCGCCACGCCCATGGCCGCGGCGGCGCCCAGCAGGCCGCCGGTCTTGCCCGCGGCCATGTCGGTGTATTCCTCGACCGTGACCTCGTCGGGCCCGCGCCACGGGCGGCTCTCGAAGGCCATGTCGGCCGTCTGCCCCTGGACCAGCTCGACCAGGGCGGCCGACAGGTACGGGATCGCCTCGGGCCTCGCGGCGAGCTGGCCGACGGCGAGGGCCAGGAGGGCGTCGCCGGCGAGCAGGGCGGGCCCCACGCCGTACGCCTTCCAGAGCGCCTCGCGGTGCCTGCGCCACTCGTCGTGGTCGATGATGTCGTCGTGCACCAGCGAGAACGCGTGCACGAGCTCCACCGCCACGGCACCCGGCAGCGCCGACTCCGCCGTTCCTCCGACGGCCTCCGCACTGAGCAGGGCGACGGCCGGCCGCACGGCCTTGCCTCGGTCACCGTTGCCGGGTCTGCCGTCCGCGTCCGACCAGCCCAGGGCGAATCCGGCCATGCCGGCGCCCCACGGATGCAGCACCGAAACGGCCTCCCTGAGGGCCGGCTCGAGTAAGTCCCGGCAGCGGTCCAAGGCGCCGCCCGACGGATGGCTGAGATTCAACAGGTACTCCTACCCCGGTACGATCTTGAACCTACATGCATAAGCATGTGATACTCCACTCATCGGTTGACATTTGTCAGGGAATGTCCATGCCATGAGATGGACACCGTAGGCGATGGAGGAATAACCCGTGGCGATCGACGCCGCTCCCACCCGAACGCTCCCATTCCTCCGAAAACTCACCAGGCATGCTCGCATCCCGGTGAACGCGTTCGAAGAGGCGGGTACCCAGGCCAACGGGGATCTCGTCCGGTTGCACATGGGACCGTTCCGCCCGTACCTGGTGACCCACCCTGACCACGTCCAGCACGTGCTCGCCAGGAACCAGCCGAACTACGTGCGCGAAGGCATGTTCTGGGACCCGCTGGCGCCGCTGCTGGGCGAGGGCATCCTGTCCGACGGCGACAGCTGGGCGGAGAGCCGGCGCATCCTCCAGCCGCTGTTCACGGCCAAGTACGTCAACTCGCTGGCCGAGCGCATGGCCGAGATCATCACCGAGCTGATCGACGAGACCGTGGTCCCCGGCCGGCCCTTCGACGTGGCCAAGGGCGTGTCCGCCATCGTGCACCCGACGATCGTGCGGCTGTTCTTCGGCGCCAAGATCTCCGTGGCCGACATCAACCGGCTGGTGCCCGCGTACGACGTCGCCGTCACCGCCAAGGCCATCCGGCTGGTGATGCCGTTCGTGCCGGACCAGTTCCCCATGCCCGGCGACCAGCCGTTCAAGAAGGCGATCAAGGCCATCGACGAGGTCGTCTACCCGCGCATCAGGCAGGCGAGGATGACGGACGGGGAGGGCGACGACGTCGTCTCGCGCCTGGTCAAGGCCAGGGAGGACATCGCGGGAGCCGAGGGAGAGCGGCGCATCAGGGACGACCTGGTCGCCATGCACGGCGCCTCGACGGAGACCTCCGCAACCGCGCTGACCTGGGCCTGGCCGGTGCTGCAGGCATATCCGCAGGTCGCGGCCAAGCTCTACGAGGAGGTCGAGCGGGTGGTCGGCGACGACCCCGTGACCACCTCCCACCTGCCCGACCTGGTCTACCTCAGGATGTTCGTCCAGGAGCTGCTGCGCCTCTATCCGCCGGGCTGGATCCTGCCGCGCAAGGCACTCCAAAAGGACGTCGTCGGCGGGGTGACGGTCGAGGCCGGCTCCACCGTCATGCTGAGCCCGTATCTGACGCACCGCCTGCCCCGCTTCTGGGACCGTCCGCTGGAGTTCGACCCCGAGCGGTTCGCGCCCGGCGAGGAGCGCTCGCACCGCTACGCGTACTGGCCGTTCGGCGCGGGCCCCCACGTGTGCCTGGGCCAGCACCTGTTCATGATGGAGGCGCCCCTGCTGATCGCGGGGATCCTGCGCAAGTACCGGCCCGTGGTGCACCACGACGGCCCGGTGACCCCGCGCCTGGCGTCCTCGCTGCGGCCCGTCGCCGGCCTGTCGATGACGCTGGTGCCGGTGGAACGGCGATGAGCTCTTTCGACATCGGGCGGACGTGCGCCCTCGCGGTCGCGGGCGGCCGGGACCTGGCCCGCACCGCGGCGCGGTACGACGGGCTCTTCCCCGAGACGTCCTTCGACTCCGGGCTTTACAGCTCGCTGGCGCTGGCGGGCGCGTTCGGCTCGCCCTGGGCCACGGTCGCCCAGCTGCGCGCGATCAACCGCGCCTCGCTGCTGGTGTTCGCCGTCGACCGACTGATCGACGAGGAGGCGACGTCCCAGGAGGAGGTCGCCGCCCTCGTCGGCGAGTGCCTGGCCGCGGGGCGCGGCGCCGCCCCCGCCTCGGCGGCCGCGGCGTTCGTCTCCGACCTGCGGGCGGAGCTGGCCGCGCCCTTCGAGCTGGAGGCCGCCTGGCTGGACCAGCTCGCGCGCACGCTCGGCGCGATGGCCCGCGAATGGGACTGGAACCGGCCGGACCATGCGCCCGGCATGGAGGAGTACCTGGCCAACGCCGACAGCACCGGAGCGTTCTTCATCGGCCTGACGCACTGGATCCACACCGGCGTGGCCGAGTCCCCCGGCGACCTGGACCGGCTGCGGCCGGCCGGCGACGTGGTGCAGCGCTATCTGCGCCTGCTCAACGACCTGGCCACTCGGCACAGGGAGGCGGGCTTCGGCGACCTCAACGCGTTCACGCTGGGCATGAGCCCCGGCGAGGCCCACGAGCGGATTTGTGCCCTGGCCGGCGAGGCCGCCGAGCTGATCGAGCCGCTGCACGCCGCGCATCCGCGCGCAGCCGAGTACCTGACCTGGCAACTCCACTACAGCGCCGGCTTCTACGGGCTGTCTGACTTCTGGGCTCCGGAGGCCGCGTGATCGACGTACATCGGCAGGCCGGCGAGCTGGTCGCCGAACTCATGGCCAAGCCCTGGGGCCAGGTGTCCCCCTCGGTCTACGAGACGGGCAGGATGGTGACGCTCGCGCCTTGGCTGGTCGGTCAGGAGGAGCGGGTGGCGTACCTGCTGGGCGAGCAGCGCGGCGACGGCTCCTGGGGCGCGCCCGACGGCTACGGCCTGGTGCCCACCCTGAGCGCCACGGAGGCGCTGCTGTCGGCCGCCGCGCGCGGCGACGGCGATCCCGGCGTTCTCGTGCCGGCCGCGCGCGCCGGGCTGGAGGCCGTGCGCCCGGCGCTCCAGGATCCGCCCGAGCTGCCCGACACGCCGGCGATCGAGCTGATCGTGCCGCACCTCGTCTCGCTCGTCAACGACCACGGCTGCGCCGAGCCGCTGCCGCTGCCGAGCGGCATGGACGGCCACCGCCTCGACATGGTCAGGCACCTGCTGGAGTCGGGCGGCGAGCCGCCGCAGAAGCTCCTGCACGTCCTGGAGGTCGCGGGGACGGCCGCCTCGCGGTCCGGCGCCGTGCGCCCCACGGCCATCGGCACGATCGGCGCGTCCCCCGCGGCGACGGCCGCCTGGCTGGACGCCCTCGCCCCGCCCGACTCGGCCGACTCCGCCAGGCGGCATCTGGAGGCCGTGGCCCGGCGGTACGGCGGGCCCGTCCCCGTCGGCCTGCCGATCACCGTCTTCGAACGCGGCTGGGTGCTGAGCTGGCTGGTACGGGCGGGCGTGCCGGTGGAGGTGCCGCCGGAGATGACGGCGGACCTCAGGGCGGCCATCGGCCCGGACGGCACGCCGGCCGGGGCCGGGTTACCGGCCGACGCCGACACCACGAGCGTCGCGCTCTACGCGCTGTCCCTGCTCGGGATGCCGGTCGAGCCGCGGCCGCTGGCGACGTTCGACACCGGCGCGCACTTCTGCACCTGGCGGAACGAGGACGGCTTCTCGGTCAGCGTGAACGCTCATGTGCTGGACGCGTACGGTCAGTACGCGCGCGCCAGGCCCGCGACGGCCGGCGCGTACGCCCCGGTGATGACGCGCGTGGCCCGCTGGCTGGCCGGGCGGCAGGAGTCCGACGGGAGCTGGCGCGATAGGTGGCACGCCTCGCCGTATTACGCGACACTGAGTTGCGTGCTGGCATTGGGCGAGTTCGGCGGGCCCGCGTACACCGAAGCAGTCCGGGCGGCCCGGGAATGGGTGGTGTCCACGCAGCGCGACGACGGGTCGTGGGGGCGCTGGGCGGGGATGCCGGAGGAGACCGCGTACGCCGTGCAGACGCTCCTGCTCTCCGGGCCGGAGCCGGACGAGCGGTGCGTGGCGGCCGCCGCGCTTGGCGACGCCTTCCTCAGCCGAATGGGCGATTTTGCGGATTATCCGCCATTATGGCATGACAAGGACCTTTACACGCCGACTGCAATTGTACGGGCGGCGGTTCTGGCGGCCCGGCATGTAGCACAGAGGCACGCCGAAGGAGAAAATAGAGGGAGAAACAGGACATAGCGACCTTAAAGCGCTCTTTCGTGTTGAGGGAGCATTGGTGCGTTGCTAGGGTGACCCGAGTGTCAGATTCCTGGGATGCCCATTTCTTTTCCTTGACATGGCACGCTGACCGCGCTGCTTTCTGTATGGGTGGGCTCGATGCGCTTCCGTAACGCCAGTGTCCGGACAAAGGTCACGGCCCTCATCGTGTCGCTCACGTGTTTGTGGGCGTTCGCCGCTTGGGTCACCCTGCGAGAGGGTGTCAACCTGCTCTGGGCCGCCACGGTCAACAGCGGTGTGATCGACCCGAGCGAGCCGCTCCTGATCGAACTGCAGCGCGAGCGCCGGCTGACCATCGCCCGCCTGGGCGCGCGGGACCGCGACCCCGACAAGTCGCTACGCGACCAGCGGGCCAGGACCGACGCCCTGCGCACCGACTTCGAGGTCGCCGCCGAGGGCACCACGGTCAATTTCGCCATGGACACGACGCTCCGCGCGCGCCTCGACGAGGTCAGGGGCCAGCTCGGCAAGCTGGCGGCCACCAGGAAGTCGATCGACTCGGGCAAGGCCGACCTGTCGCAGGCCGCGCTGCAGTACAACACCGTCATCGACTCCTTCTACCGCATGTACGACTCGGTGGCGGAGTTCGACGACAAGGTGATCGCCGAGGACGGCCGGACGCTGAACGAGATGCACCGCTCGCGGGAGATGTTCGCCCGCGAGGACGCGCTCCTGGCCGGCGTCTTCGCCAAGGGTGGCTTCACCAAGACCGAGCACGCCGAGTTCGTCAAGACCGCGGGCGTCTTCCGCTACACGCTCAACGAGGCGCTGCAGAAACTTCCCGCCGAGGAGCAGGACGCCTTCGAGGCGTGGCTCAAGACCGCGCCCGTCGTCCGGGTGCAGACCATGGAGCAGCAGCTCATCCGGCATGAGGCGACTCTGGAGCCGCTGCCCGTGAGCGGCGAGGACTGGCAGAAATCCGCCGAGGCGACGCTGTCCAGCATGCAGACCGTGACGCTCGCCGGCGGTGACCGGCTCCTGGAGCGCATCACGCCCGTCGCGGTCGGCGTCATCGTCCGCCTCGTGCTCGCCGGCGGTCTGGGCCTGCTCGCCGTCATCGCGTCCATCGTGTTGTCGATCACCACGACCAGGCAGCTGCTCGCCCAGCTCAAGAAGCTGCGCGACGCCGCTCACGAGCTGTCGGACGAGCGGCTGCCCGGCGTCGTCGAGCGCATCGGCCGCGGCGAGGAGGTCGACCTCGCCAGGGAGGTCCCGGCGCTCGACTTCGGTGACGACGAGATCGGCCAGGTGGGCCAGGCGTTCAACACCGTCCAGCGCACCGCCGTCAGCGTCGCCGCCGAGCAGGCGGAGCTGCGCCGCAGCATCCGTGACATCCTGCTCAGCCTGGCCCGCAGGACACAGGGCCTGGTGCACCGGCAGCTCACCGTGCTCGACGTGATGGAGCGGCGCGAGACCGACCCCGAGGAGCTGAAGGAGCTCTTCCGGCTCGACCACCTCGCCATCCGCATGCGGCGCAACGCGGAGAACCTCATCGTGCTCTCCGGCTCATCCCCCGCCCGTACGTGGCGGCGCTCCGTCCCGATGGTCGACGTGGTCCGAGGCGCGCTGGCGGAGGTCGAAGACTACACCCGCGTCACGCTCATGCCGATGGGCGACGTCGTGCTCATCGGCCGCGCCGTCGGTGACGTCATCCACCTGCTGGCCGAGCTGATCGAGAACGCCGTGTCGTTCTCGCCCCCCTACACCAGCGTGCAGGTCAGCGGCCAGCTCGTGGCCAACGGCTACGTGATCGAGATCGAGGACCGCGGGCTCGGCATGAAGACGGAGGACCTGGAGTCCGCCAACGAGCGCATCGCCGACCCGCCCGAGTTCCGCATCACCGGCACCGCCCGGCTGGGCCTCTACGTGGTCAGCCAGCTCGCCAAGCGACACGACATCCAGGTGGTGCTCAAGGCGTCACCGTACGGCGGGACGACGGTCGTGGTGCTGCTGCCGCAGGAGCTCGTCCAGCTCGACCCCACGCCCGAGCCCCAGCAGAACGGCGGCCGCGAGCGGCTGCCGCGCAGGGCGAGCGCCGTGGCCACCGCGACCAGGCCCGCCGTCGGCGAGAACGTGCGCACGCTCAAGTCGGCGCGGCGCGCCGCCGCCCCGGCGCCTCCCCCCGTCTCCGCCCCGGCGCGGACCCCTGCTC
>NZ_SMJZ01000244.1 GCF_004348345.1 Nonomuraea longispora | reverse complement strand
TTTCATGGCCGCCTATCTGGCGGGCATCGTGCTGGGCAACGCGGTCCTGCCGCACCGGGCTGCCACGCGTTCGTTCGCCGAGGGGGTCGGCTGGCTGGCGCAGATCGGGTTGTTCGTCATGCTGGGGTTGCTGGTGAATCCGAGCGAGCTGGGTTCGGCGTTGTTGCCGGCAACCGTCATCGGGTTGGTGTTGTTGCTGGTGGCGCGGCCTGTGTCGGTGGTGGCGTGTCTGCTTCCGTTCCGTACGAGCTGGCGGGAGCAGGTGTTCGTTTCCTGGGCGGGGCTGCGTGGCGCGGTGCCGATCGTGCTGGCGACGTTTCCCATTGTCGCGGCGGTGCCCGGCAGCCTGCAGTTGCTGAACATCGTGTTCGTGCTGGTGGTGTTGTTCGTCCTGGTCCAGGGGCCGGCGCTGCCGGCGGTGGCCAGGCTGCTGGGGATCACCCAGCCGGGTCAGGCCAGGGAGGTGAGCATCGAGGCCGCTCCGTTGGACGTGCTGGGCGCCGACCTGCTGACGTTGACGATTCCGCCCGGTTCCCGGCTGCACGGGGTGGAGATCTTCGAACTGCGGCTGCCCGCTCCCTCGAACGTCGTCCTGATCATCCGTGACGGCGACACCATCGTCCCGGAGCCCGTGACGTTGTTGCGGGAGGGCGACGACGTACTCATCGTCACGACCAGTGACGCGCGCCCGCAGGTGGAGCGCCGGTTGCGCGCGGTGGCGCGGCGCGGGCGGCTGGCGCACTGGTACGGCGAGCGCGGCGACATCGACACCGATTCCGGCCGAGCGGCCCTCACGAAAGGAGAACCTGCGCAGTGGACATCAGGCGCACGACGGTCCCCGGCAGCGGCATCATCCACCACTACGACACCAGGCAAGGAGATCACGTCGGCGTTATGGTCTTCGACGACGGGCGGCGCGCGTTGATGATCTACGACGGTGGCGATGCCGACGTCCCGTCGCATGTGGTGGATCTGGACGGCGACGAGGCCGACTGGGTTGCCGAGTTGTTGCACAGCCGTTCGCTGGCCGATCGGCTGTCGGCCGTGGAGCGGCGTCTGGCGCAGCTGATCGGCCGGCGTTCGTGAGGGCGGGCGGGTGAATAGACTTGTGGAACGTGACTGCCAAGCCGCGTATCCCCGATGTCCTGGCCGCTCGTTATGCCTCGCCCGAGCTGGCCCGCCTGTGGTCCGCCGAATACAAGATCGTCGCTGAGCGGCGGTTGTGGCTGGCGGTGCTGCGCGCCCAGGCCGAGTTGGGCGTGGCGGTGCCCGAGGAGGCCGTCGCCGACTACGACAAGGTGGTCGAGCAGGTCGATCTGGCCTCGATCGCGGCGCGCGAGCGGGTGACCCGGCACGACGTCAAGGCGCGCATCGAGGAGTTCAACGCGCTGGCCGGGCACGAGCAGGTGCACAAGGGCATGACCTCGCGTGACCTGACGGAGAACGTCGAGCAGCTGCAGGTGCGCGACAGCCTGCTGCTGGTGCGCGACCGGACGGCGGCGCTGCTGGCCCGGCTGGCCCGGCTGGCGGCCGAGCACCAGGCCACGGTGGTGGCCGGCCGTTCGCACAACGTGGCCGCCCAGGCCACCACCTTGGGTAAACGGTTCGCGACGGCGGCCGACGAGTTGCTGGTGGCTTTCCGGCGGCTGGAGGAGCTGATCGGCCGCTACCCGCTGCGCGGGATCAAGGGGCCGGTGGGCACCGCCCAGGACATGCTCGACCTGCTGGGCGGCGACCGCGGCAGGCTGGCCGAGCTGGAGGAGCGGGTGGCCGCCCATCTGGGGTTCGCGCACCGGTTCACCAGCGTGGGGCAGGTGTATCCGCGTTCGCTCGACTACGAGGTGGTCACCGCGCTGGTGCAGCTGGCCGCCTCCCCGTCCTCGCTGGCCATGACGATCCGGCTGATGGCCGGGCATGAGCTGGTCACCGAGGGGTTCAAGGAGGGTCAGGTCGGCTCGTCGGCCATGCCGCACAAGATGAACACCCGCTCCTGCGAACGGGTCAACGGCCTGACGGTGGTGCTGCGCGGCTACGCCTCCATGGTGGGCGAGCTGGCGGGCGACCAGTGGAACGAGGGCGACGTGTCCTGTTCGGTGGTGCGCCGGGTGGCCCTGCCGGATGCGTTCTTCGCCTTCGACGGGCTGGTGGAGACGATGCTGACGGTGCTGGACGAGTTCGGCGCGTTCCCCGCGGTGATCGCGTCCGAGCTGGACCGCTATCTGCCGTTCCTGGCCACGACGAAGATGCTGATGGCGGCGGTGCGTGCCGGGGTGGGGCGCGAGCAGGCGCACGAGCTCATCAAGGAGCACGCCGTGGCGGCGGCGCTGGCGATGCGCTCGCACGGGGGCGGCAACGACCTGCTCGACCGGCTGGCCGCCGACGAACGGTTCCCCCTCGGCCGCCCGCAACTGCTGGAGCTGCTGGCTGACCGCGTGTCGTTCACGGGGGCCGCCGGCGAGCAGGTGACGGAGGTTCTGCGGCAGGTGGACGAGGTCGTTGCGGAGCATCCGGAGGCGGCCGCGTACCGTCCCGGCGCCATCCTGTGATCCGCGAGCTGCGTTCCGCGGCCGAGGTGCGGGCGGCCTGCGGGGGCGACGACCTGGTGGTGTGGGCGGCGCAGGGGCTGCGCGCGGGCGCGCGGGCGTGGGCGCTCGGGGACGCGGTGGCGGCGGCCTGCCCGCAGGTGTCACGGCGCGACCGGCTGGCGGTGCTGGGCGGCGCGGCGCAGGCCACCGAGCTGGTACGCCATGCGCTGGCGGAGCTGGGCCCGTCGTACCGGCCGCTGGGCGAGGTGGCGCTGATGCGGGAGGTGTCGGGCAGGCTGGCGGGGCTGGAGGTGGCCGGGGAGTTCTCGTGGATGAGCCTGGACACCGACGTTTTCGACGCACGTGCACGCGGCGGCGCGGTGCACGCTCCGGCGGACGGTGCCGGCGCGGGCGACCTGGCCAGGACGGCGAACGTACCGGAATCGACCGGCACACCGGATAGGCCGGGCATGTTCGGCCCACCGCATGCGGCCGCCACCATCGGCACAGCGGGCACAGCGGGCAGGCCCGGCACACGCATGGCCGGTCCGGGTGGCGCGGCGTACTCGCCGGGCACAGCGGGCACAGGCGGCAGGACGGTCAGGTCTGATATGAACGGCGTGACAGACGCTGCGGGCGCGGCGGGTATGGCCGGCGGGATCGGCGCGCCTCGCAGGGGCGGGGGCCGTCCGGGTGAGGACGGTGTGGTCGGCTGGCTGGAGGACGGTGACGGCGCGCAGGTCGCGGCGCTGCTGGCGGCCGAGGCTCCCTCGTCGTACGCGGTGCCCGGCCTGCCGGGGGTGCGGCGCTGGGCGGGCGTACGGGTCGGCGGGGAGCTGGCGGCGGTGGCGGCCGATGCCTGGTCGGCGCCCACGGTAGGTCTGCTGGCCGGGGTGGCGACGCGAGCCCGGTTCCGCGGCAGGGGCCTGGCCGGGCGGGTGTGCCGGTGGCTGTCGCGGGAACTGGTGGCGGCCTACGGGCGGGCGGCTCTCATGGTCGACGACGACAACCCGGCGGCCATCCGCGTGTACGAGCGGCTCGGTTACCGCCGGCGCCGGGTGGCGGCCGCCCGGTCCACGGGTTGACCGCCGCCCCGCGTCGTCCCGCTCCGGTTCGTCCCGGTCCGCCCCCGGGAGGCCGGGACGGGCGGCGCGACGCGGCCGGCGCCCGCGCCGGGACCGCCTCCTCCTGCAGCTCCTGCAGCGTGGGCGTCCTCCGGTGTCAGTTCCACCCGCGCGCTCCGCTGGACGTCTTCGCACAGCCCACCCGTTCCGCGAGGGGTTGTGCGAAGACGACCTGCGCGGAAGGTGGCCGATCGAGGACCCTTCGTTCCAGGTGGACGAGAAGCCCTGCGCCGATATCTTGGCCTCAGCTCGGTGACGACAACCGCACACGACTTTCCCGATGAGCGAGGCGGCCATCGACGAATGGCGGACGCTGTTCCAGGCACCAGATGCCGGCGAACTCGGCGGCGGCGACATCCCCGGACCGCCACCGGGGTGGCTGGGCTGGCCGGAGTGGGCTGCGGACCGATGGCCCTCGCTTGCACACGGTCATGCCTCCCAGCAGCGGAGGTGACATCGGACCGGGGCACCACCTGCCCGTGGGGTCGCCGCAGGCATGGCCGAACTGCCGGCAGGCGTGCGCGCCCGGTGGTTCCGCGCGGAAATTGAGGTGAGGTTGCGGCGGCGCTGGTGCACAGTGGACGGCGTGATGTCCGATTTTGTACCTGGTATCGACTTGTCGCGGTCCTTCTACCGCGATGTGGTGGCGCCGCTGATCCCCGGAGTGAGGCACAGCGCCGCGCTGATCGGGCCGGGGTCGGAGGTGCTCAGGTTCGACACCGCCCGCTCCACCGACCACGACTGGGGGCCGCGGGTGCTGCTGTTCGTGCCCGGCGAGGTGGTGGCCGAGGTGCGGGCGGCCGTGGAGGCGGGCCTGCCGGACCGGTTCGGCGGGCTGCCGACGGTGTTCACCTATCACGGGCAGGAACGTTCCGGGGTGACGGTGAGCGAACTGGGGGAGTGGCTGACCGGGCGGCTGGCTTTCGATCCGAGGCAGGGGGTGTCGCTGCTGGACTGGCTGGCGGCGCCGTGGCAGAGCCTGGCCGAGGTGACCTGCGGGGAGGTCTTCCACGACGGGTTGGGTGGGCTGGAGGCGGCCAGGCAGGCGCTGCGCTGGTATCCCGGTGACGTGTGGCGCTACGTCCTGGCGTGCCAGTGGCGGCGCATCGCGCAGGAGGAGCCTTTTCCCGGCCGGTGCGGCGAGGTGGGCGACGAACTGGGGTCGGCCGTGATGGGAGCGCGGCTGACGCGGGAGGTGATGCGGCTGGCGCTGCTGCTGCGGCGGCGCTACCCGCCGTACGCCAAGTGGCTCGGCAGCGCGCTGGCGCGCATGCCGGGCTCGACCGAGCTGGGGGAGTCGCTGGGGGCCGCGACGGCGGCCCGGTCGTGGCGCGAGCGCGACGCGGCGCTGGCCGCCGCCTACGCGCGGGTCGCGGCGCTGCAGAATCGCATGCGGCTGACCGGCTGGCTGGACGAGGAGGTGCGCGGTTTCTACGACCGGCCGTTCCAGGTGATCGACGGTGACCGGTTCGCCGATGCGCTGATGGCGTCGGTGTCGGACCCGGTGATCAAGGGGTTGCCGCTGGTGGGGTGTGCGGACCAGTTGTCGGATTCGACGGATCTGCTGGTGGCGCCGGGGCGGGCGCGCGCGGTGACGGCCGCCGCCCTCGGCCTTGGGTGAGCGGCCTGTCCGGTCCGGCGGGCCTCACTCGACGAGCGAGGAGGCGAGTTCTTCGACGTGGGCGCGCCAGGCGCCGCGTGCGGATGGGTCACCGGTGTGGGCGAAGACGCGGGGTGGGTCATGGGCGAGGATGCGGCCGTCGGGGTGCAGGGTGAGGGTCTCGTTCATGGGTCGTGCATCGTGTCGAGGTGGTCGGTCAGGCGGTCGAGGCTGTGGTTCCAGAGTCTGCGGTAACGGGGTCAGGCGCGGCGCGCGTTGGCGTGGATGGCCTGACGGACGAAGTCGGCCAGGCCGGGAAGCAGTTCCTCGAAGGTGGCGCGGAAGCGGGGGTCGTCGACGTACAGGTCGCCCAGGCACCGGTGAAGCTCGTGGCTGCAAATGTAGAACCAGCGGTTCATGTGGGCCCGGTGGCGTTCCGCGAGATCCATGGCGTGCTCGCCGTCGGCGGGAAGGCCCGCTTTGCAGGCGGCGACGAGGGCACCGGTGATGGAGTCGGCCTCGGCCCTGAGCTGGAGCCAGTCGGCCTTGGTGTAGGAGGCGACGCGGCGGCGGCTTTCGGCGTACTGGTCGGTGTCGCCCCAGCGGCGCTGGACCTCTGCCTCGTGGTCTTCCGGCCGGAAGTCGCCGAAGACCTCGAAACGGTCCTCGGGGGTGAGCGCGATGTCGAGCGTGTGGGCCTGCATGGAGCGTTCGACGGCGGCGATGACCTCGTGCAGGCGTTCGGCCTTGCGGGTGAGGAGTTCGTGCTGGCGGCGCAGGTGGGTGAGCTCGTCGGTGTGGGGCGTGTCGAGGATGACGGCGATCTCGTCGAGGCCGAAGCCGAGCTCGCGGTAGAGGAGGATCTGCTGCAGCCGGGTGAGGTCGGCGTCGGTGTAGCGGCGGTAGCCGGCGTGGGTACGTTCGCCGGGGGTGAGCAGGCCGATCTCGTCGTAGTGGTGCAGGGTGCGCACGGTGATGCCGGCGAGTCTGGAGACCTGTCCTACGGAGAAGCTCATGGCTCCACTGTGCAGGCTGACGTGGGGTGAGGGTCAAACCGGTTCGTGTCAGGGGTTGAGCAGCACGCGAACGAAAAGTCGCGTGAGACGGCTCTCAGGACTCGGGTAAGCGTGGATGACCGTTCCGGCGTGCCTGGCCTGCGGGATCATCGGACGGCGCTCGACCGGACGTCACGCGCCGCCCTGATGTGATGTGGCTACAGTTGCGTGATCAGCTTCTCGATCCGGGCGCGGATGTCGTCACGGATCTTGCGGACGGCCTCGATGTCCTGCCCGGCGGGGTCGTCGAGCTTCCAGTCCTCATACCGCTTGCCCGGGAAGACAGGGCAGGCGTCCCCACAGCCCATGGTGACCACCACGTCGCTGGCCTCGACCGCGTCGACGGTGAGGACTTTGGGCTGGGCGGCGGTGAGGTCGATGCCCACCTCGCGCATCGCCTCGATGGCGACGGGGTTGACCTGACCGGCTGGGGCCGATCCTGCGGAGCGGACCTCGACGCGGCCTGCGGTCAGGTGGGTGAGCCATCCGGCGGCCATCTGGGAGCGTCCGGCGTTGTGCACGCAGACGAACAGGACCGACGGCTTACCGGTGGTGGTCTCGGGGGCGCTCTCAGGCACGGGTGGACTCCTCTGTGGTGCGGAACAGGCGGCGGCCGGCCAGGCTGACGTAGACCAGGGCGACCAGGACGGGGACCTCGATGAGCGGGCCGACCACGCCGGCCAGGGCCTGACCGGAGGTGACGCCGAAGACGCCGACCGCCACAGCGATGGCCAGCTCGAAGTTGTTGCCGGCGGCGGTGAAGGCGAGCGTGGTCGTCCTGTCATACGGCAGGCCGATCGCTCGGCCGGTCAGGAAGCCGCCACCCCACATGAGGGCGAAGTAGGCCAGCAGCGGCAGCGCGATGCGGGCCACGTCGCCAGGCTGAGAGGTGATGGTGCCGCCTTGCAGGGCGAACAGGACGACGATGGTGAACAGCAGCCCGTACAGGGCGACCGGGCCGATGCGCGGCAGGAAGCGCTGCTCGTACCAGTCGCGTCCCCGGGCGCGTTCGCCCAGCTTGCGCGAGGCATAGCCCGTGAGCAGGGGGATGCCGAGGAAGACCAGCACATAGAACGCTATGTCGAAGGCCGAGACGTCGAGCGCCGACTGCGTCAGGCCGAGCCAATCGGGCAGCACCTGCAGGTAGAACCACCCCAGCGCGCCGAAGGCGATCACTTGGAAGATGGAGTTGAGCGCGACCAGGACGGCGGCGGCTTCCCGGCTCCCGCAGGCCAGGTCGTTCCAGATGAGGACCATGGCGATGCAGCGGGCGAGCCCGACGATGATCAGGCCGGTGCGGTAATCGGGCAGGTCGGGCAGGAAGACCCAGGCCAGCGCGAACATCAGCGCCGGGCCGAGCACCCAGTTCAGGACGAGCGAGGAGATCAGCAGGCGGCGGTCGCCGGTGACGGTGCCGAGCCGGTCATAGCGGACCTTGGCCAGCACCGGGTACATCATCAGCAGCAGGCCGAGCGCGATCGGCAGCGAGATCTCACCGACCTTGACTGTGTCCAGCGCGGTGTCCAGGCCGGGCACCAGACGCCCGAGCAGCAGCCCTGCGCCCATGGCCGCGATGATCCACACCGGCAGGAACCGGTCCAGCACGGACAGAGCGGCAATCACGCCGACCGGCGGCGCGGTGGCCGGTGCAGGCTGAGCCGACATCACCGCGGCACCGCCGCTGCAGCGGCCGGCAGGCTCGGAGCAGACCCGCCGGCTGGCCCGCTGGCTGGCCCGCTGGCTGGCAGGGCCAGCAGCGCCGACAACTCGCCCAGCGTCCCGGGCACCAGCCGGTAGTGCACCCAGGAGGCGCGCCGCTCGGAGGTCAGCAACCCCACCTCCTTGAGCACCTTCAGATGGTGGCTGATGGTCGGCTGGGACAGCTCGAACGCGTCGGTGATGTCGCACACGCACACCTCGCCGCCGGCGCGGCTGGCCACGACCGACAGGATGCGCAGCCGTACCGGATCGCCCAGCGCCTTGAACGCGCGCGCGACCCCGGCCGCCTGCTCGGCGTCCAGCGGCTCGCGGGTCAGCGGCGGGCTGCACTCCAGGATCTCCAGCAGTTTCATCCCCTGCCCTTCCGTATTGATATTCATCTAAATAGGTGTACGTCTATATTGACATGCGTCTTTGTCCGCCTGGTACGTGAGCCGGCTCTCAGCCGGCCGGGCCGCCGATGTCGGCCGGCAGTGCGCGGACCCGGCGTCCGATGTCGTCGCGGATCGGGCGGATCTGCCCGACCGTCTGCCGTCGGGGCCGTATCGATATTGACAGCCGTCAATATCGAGTGGGTGAACGCCGGGCCAACAGCGGCCCTCGCGGTCTCTCAGGCTCCGGTCACAGCGCTGCGGCGTTCGAGCAGCATCACATCACGCCAGACGCCGTGATGTCGGCCGATGCGCTCGCGCGTGCCCACGATCCTGAAACCCAGCGCCTGATGCAGGATCAGGCTCGCGGCGTTCTCCGGGAAGACGCCCGACTGGATCGTCCACACGCCGGCGTCCTCGGCCGCGGCGATGAACGCCGACAGCAGCGCGCGGCCGATGCCGTGGGCCTGGCAGCCAGGGTGGACGTAGATGCTGTGCTCGACCACGCCCGCATACACCGGACGGGACGACACCGCCGAAGCAGCCACCCAGCCGAGCACCTCGCCGGAGTCGCCATCGGTCGCCACGTACCGCAGATGAGGCAACCGGCTCGCGGTGAAGCCCTCCCAGCCGGGAGCGGAAATCTCGAAGCCGGCCTGGCCGGTGTCCAGCCCGGCCTGGTAGACGGCCAGCACGTCGGCGGCGTCGCCCTCGCGCATCGGCCGGATCTCCATACCGGGCCCGATGGCGGGCTTGACGGCCCGGACGATGGCCGAGCGCACCCCGTCGCCGTGATCGGCGCTCAACGTGACGGCGATCTGGACGAAGCCGGCAGCGGCCAGCAGGCCCCGGTACTCCTGCACGGTGAGCGATCCGGCCGCGCAGCCGATGCGCTGCTCGGCCCGCTGCCGCGCCTGCTCGTCCAGGACGTGCGCGGCGACGACGTCGCTGACGCCGAACCGGCCGCCGGGCCGCAGCACCCGGAACGCCTCGGCCAGTACGGCCGCCTTGTCGCCGGACAGGTTGATCACGCAGTTGGAGATGACCACGTCCACCGACCGGTCCGGCAGAGGAACCCGCTCGATCGTGCCGTGCAGGAACTCCACGTTGACCGCGCCGGCCTGCTCGGCGTTGCGCCGGGCCAGTTCCAGCATGTCCGTGCTGGCGTCCACCCCGTACACCTTGCCCTGCTCGCCGACCCGGCGTGCCGACAGCAGCACGTCGATGCCGCCGCCCGATCCGAGGTCGAGCACCCTCTCTCCGTGGCGCAGTTCGGCGACGGCCACCGGGTCGCCGCAGCCCAGGCTGGCCCGCACCGCCCCCTCGGGCAGCACGGTAACGTCGTCGTAGCCGGCCGCGCCGAAGCCGCCCTGCTCGAAGGCGTCCGGCCCGCAGTCGGCGACCCTCTGGCCGGCGTCCGCGGCGCGTGCCAGGGCGGAGTAGCGGTCGATGATCTCATCGTGCGCCATGACCAGGCTCCTTCACTCACAGGTGGGCGCGGCAGGGACCGGGTTGCCCATCACCACGTCGGCGGCCGTCGGGAAACAGCTCACACACGCCTCGTTGATCCGATACAGGCTGGACGTGCCGTGCCGCTCGACCAGCACGAACCGCACCTCGGCCAGGATCTTCAGGTGGTGCGAGACGGTGGACTGGCCCACTCCGGACGCGGTCACGATCTCGCCCACGCTCATCGGCGCGCGCCGCCGGGCCAGCAGTGACACGATCTGAATACGGGTGGCGTCGGCCAGGGCCTTGAACCAGCTCGCGTACTCTTCGGCCTCCGCGCGCGGCAAGGGCTCCTTGGGTTCGTTCATCGTCAATCGACGATATTCGATAGACAAGGAAAGCGGAAGCCTCGTGCGTCCCCCTCGCAGGGGAGGCTCCATGTACCCGATAGTGGCTCGATCCCCGTGCCCGTACGAAGCGGGCCGGCCGGGGCGGGCCTGGTTGCGGGATGCCGACCCAGGGTGCCATGGTGGGGTTGAGCTGGGGTTTTGGGTACCTACGTACGCGAAAACAGGTACCGACATGGGGATTTTTCACCTCTTTCTTGGGCCGGGGGAGAGGCCAGTCTGGTGGTCTGAGCTCAATCCGCTGGGAAGCGGGAATCGAGGATCGAAGTCATGTGCCAGCACCAGCCACCATGTCCGCCCGCGGACGCCGCAGGCAGGGAGGCCGCGCGCCTCGTGGCGTACCACCCCGAGCAGGGATGGGGTCTGCTGTGCAACGGGGTGGTCTTCTTCGACGACACCGGCGAACTGCTGCCCGACGGCCGCAGCGTCGTCCCCTCCGCCCCCGCCTGCGCCGGGCAGGTGTCATGAACGCCACCGCCACCTGGACACTGCCACCGCGCCCCGCCTCCGTGCCGCGCGCCCGCCACGCCGTACGCGCGCAACTGCTCGCCTGGGGCCTGCCCCACAGCAGCGAGACCGCCGAACTCCTGGTCAGCGAACTCGTCACCAACGCCGTACGCCACGCCCGCGGACCCATCCGGCTGCGGCTGTCGCTGACCGGCGCCCTGCTGCGCTGCGAGGTCGAGGACGCCAGCCCCGACCTGCCCCACCTGCGCACCGCCCGACACGACGACGAGAGCTCACGCGGCCTGCAACTGGTGGAGGCCATCGCCTCCGGCTGGGGCAGCACCCGCACCGGCCGCGGCAAGCGCGTCTGGTTCGACCTGCCGCTGCCGCAACAGTCCGGCGACGGCCCGCTGCTCGAGGCGCAGGCCTGCTGAGCGGCGCCCACGGCGCCCCGCACGGCACGCAACCGGCCCCGGCACGCCGAGCAATCCCGGCAACCGTACTCACCAGGCCGCCGCCTGCAGCAGACTCACACCATGACCTCCAGTGAACCTCTCCGCAAGCAAGCCGCCGTCACGGTCATGCGAGCGGCCAGAGCCGCCAACCGCAGCAAACTCGCCCGCACCCTGCTGCGCGGCCGCAGCGTCCGCCGCCTCCCACTGGTCAACCGCCTCTACCACACCGTCTTCCGCCTCGGCCACACCACCACCGGCCGCGACGCCGAAGCCCGCTACCGCGGCCTCACCCTCACCGGCCCCGCCTGGGACACCGCCATCATGCCCTCCGTCTCGGCCGGCTACTACGAAGAGTTCGAAGTCACCCTGTTCGAACGCCTGGCCGCCGCCAGCCGCACCATCCTCGACGTCGGCGCCAACATCGGCATCTACGCCTGCACAGGCGCGGCACACCTGCCACCCGGCGGCACCCTCATCGCCTACGAACCCGTACCCGAGAACCTCACCTACCTGCGCCGCAACCTCGACCACAACGACCTGGCCGCCCACGTCACCGTCGAAGCCCTCGCCGTGGGCGCAACCCCCGGCGAACTCACCGTGCACCTGTCAGGCGAGCAGACCGGCAAACACTCCGCCGCCCCCGCCAACGTCGGCACACCCGCCGGCTCCGTCACCATCCCCATGACCTCCATCGACACCTACCT
>NZ_SMJZ01000243.1 GCF_004348345.1 Nonomuraea longispora | reverse complement strand
CGATGACGACTTCTCCGACATCGAGGAACTGCTGAAGCGCCGCGGCATCAGCTGATTCGCGCGATCTGTCACAGTTCCGAGACTCAACCGGGACGCGGGCTGGACATTGTCGTCAAGATCAATACGAATGAGTTTCGCATCAATCACAGATTAGCCACATAGCGGCCTGAGGGACTGGTCAGCGCAGCTCAGGCCATAGATTCTGCCTCCTGAGGTCGCGACTCGCGGTCTAAAGTCAGTACTCCAAGACCCGTCGTCTGGTACCAGGGGGCAATCCGGCATGACCGCACCGCTAGACGTTTCCGGTTCCGCCGCAGAAGCGCAGCCGGAGTCGGTGCTCGCGGGAGCGGGCAAGGCCATCCAGGGCAGATCCCTCACCCGGATCGCGTGGATGCGGCTCAGGCGCGACAAGGTCGCTCTCACCGGCGGCATCGTCGTCGTGCTGCTGATCCTCGTCGCGGTCTTCGCCTCGCCCATCATCGCCGTGTTCGGTCATCCGCCGCTGGAGTTCCACCAGGACCAGATCGACCAGAGCACGCTCCTGCCCAAGGGCGCCTTCGGCGGCATGGGCAGCGAATATCTGCTCGGAGTCGAGCCGATCAACGGCCGTGACATCTTCAGCCGCATCGTCGCCGGCGCGTGGATCTCGCTGCTCATCGGCTTCCTCGCCACGATGTTGTCGGTGCTCATCGGCACCACACTGGGCGTCATCGCCGGATACTTCGGCGGCTGGGTCGACCTGGTGATCGGCCGGCTGATGGACGTCTTCCTGGCCTTCCCGCTGCTGGTCTTCGCGATCGCGCTGGCGGGCGTCGTGCCCGACAAGGGGTTCGGCCTCGAGGGCAACGGCCTCAGGATCGCCATGATGATCTTCATCATCGGCTTCTTCAGCTGGCCCAGCATCGGCCGCATCGTCCGCGGGCAGACGCTCTCGCTGCGCGAGCGGGAGTTCGTCGACGCCGCGCGAAGCCTGGGCGCGCGCAACGGCTACATTCTGTTCCGCGAGGTCCTGCCCAACCTGATGGCGCCCATCCTGGTCTACGCGACCCTGCTCATCCCGACCAACATCCTGTTCGAGGCGGCGCTCTCCTTCCTCGGCGTCGGCGTCAACCCGCCCACACCGACCTGGGGAGGCATGCTCTCGGAAGCTGTCCGGTTCTACACGCTGCCGCACTTCGTGCTCTTCCCGGGGCTGGCGATCTTCGTTACCGTCCTTGCGTTCAACCTCTTCGGCGACGGGCTGAGGGACGCCTTCGACCCGCGGGCGCACTGACCTTCGCCAACGCTCCAATCCCCCATCTCACTCATCAAGGGGTTAAGTCAATGAGAAGGAAAACCGCACTGGCAGGGGCCGCGACAGCGGCGCTCGTCCTGGTGCTGTCCGCATGCGGCGGAGGCGGCGGCACACAACAGCCCGCCGATTCGTCCTCTGGCGGCGCCGCGCAACCCGCGTTCAACGCCGGCCTCAACGAGGTGTACAACCCCTCGACGAAGAAGGGCGGCACGCTCAAGGCCGCCCACTCCGCCGACTGGGACAGCCTCGACCCGGGTGACACCTACTACGGCTACTCGTTCAACTTCGGCCGCCTCTACTGGCGCACGCTGACGATGTACAAGCCGGGTCCCGGCCCCGAGGGCAACACCGTGATCCCCGACCTGGCCGAAGGGCTGGGCGAGCCGAGCGACGGCGGCAAGACCTGGACGTACAAGCTCAAGAGCGGGCTGAAGTTCGAGGACGGCACGGAGATCACCGCCAAGGACGTGGCCTACGCCGTGGGGCGCTCCTGGGACAAGAAGACCTTCCCGCACGGCCCCTCCTACCTCAACGAGCTGCTCGACTGGCCGAAGGACTTCAAGGGCGTCTACGAGGACCCCGACGCCGACTACTCCTCGGCCGTCGAGGCGACGGACGACTCGACGGTGGTCTTCCACCTGAAGGAGCCGTTCGCGTCCATGGACTACGTCGTGCAGATGCCGATGACCGCCCCGGTTCCCAAGGACAAGGACACCGGCGCGAAATACAAGGAGAAGGTCGTCTCCTCCGGCCCGTACAAGTTCGAGACCAACGAAATCGGCAAGGGCTTCACGCTGGTGCGCAACGACCAGTGGGACCCGGCGACCGACCCCAACCGTCCCGCGCTGCCCGACCGGATCGAGGTCCAGGTCAACGTCAACGCCGACGACCTGGACAACCAGCTCATCGCCGGCGACATCCAGCTCGACATCGTGGGCACCGGCCTGCAGGCGGCCGCCCTCGGCAAGGTGCTGCCCGACCCCGCGCTGAAGGCGCGTACGGACAACCCCACCATCCCCAGGCTCTGGTACGTCTCGGTCATTCCCGACACGCCGCCGCTGGACAACGTCGAGTGCCGCAAGGCCGTCATGTGGGCCGCCGACCGCGTCGCCAACCAGACCGCCTACGGAGGCGAGCTGGCCGGTGGCGAGATCGCCACGAACGTCCTGCCGCCGCCCATCGTCGGCCAGGAGAAGTTCGACCTGTACGCGACCCCGGGCAACAAGGGTGACGTCAACAAGGCCAAGCAGGCCCTCGCCGCCTGCGGCCAGCCGAACGGCTTCTCCACCACCATGACCTACCGCTCCGACCGTCCTCGCGAGAAGGCGCTGGCCGAGGCCATGGAGCAGGCGCTGGCCAAGGTCGGCATCAAGCTGACGCTCAAGGGCTTCCCCGGCTCCAGCTACTTCTCCGACTACGCCGGCAACGTCAACTACGTGAAGAAGAACGGCATCGGCCTGGCCGCCCACGGCTGGGGCTCCGACTGGCCTGACGGCTACGGCTTCATGCAGGCCATCGTCGACAGCCGTACGATCCGCGACGCCGGCAACTACAACCTCAGCGTCAAGAACGACGAGGTCGACAAGTTGATCGACCAGGCCTCCGCCGAGCTCGACGACGCGGCCCGCGCCAAGCTCTGGGTCGACGTCGACAAGAAGGTCATGGAGGACGCCTCCATCCTTCCGGTGGTCTGGGCCAAGTCGCTGCTCATGCGCGGCAAGGGCCTGACGAACGTCGCCTACAACGAGGGCCAGAGCATGTTCGACTACATCTTGCTCGGCGTCGAGTGACCGTGCGAGGTACGGGGATCTAACGAAGGCAGGTGAAGGCAGAAGTGGCCTGCTCGGCGACGGGCAGGCCACTCGGCCGTAGCGGTGTTCACATACATCATCAAACGTGTCATCGGCGCGTTCGCCATGCTCATCGTCATCAGCATGGTGACCTTCGGCATCTTCTACGTCGTCCCCCAGTGGGCCGGCGCCTCACCGGAGGCCATGGCGTCGCGCTACGTCGGGCGCGCCGCGACGCCGGAGACGGTGCACCTGGTGGCCGAGCGGCTGGGTTTCAACGACCCGGTGATCGTGCAGTACGGCAGGTTCGTCAAGGGCCTGGTCGCCGGTGCCGAGTACGACTACGGCGCCGGCGTCGAGCAGTGCCCCGCGCCCTGCTTCGGCTACTCCTTCATCAGCGGTCAGCCCGTCTGGCCCGACCTGCTGGACCGTCTGCCGGTGACATTCTCGCTGGCCATCGGCGCCGCCGTCCTGTGGGTGGTGGGCGGCGTGAGCGTGGGCGTGATCTCAGCGCTGCGCAGGGGCAGCTTCTTCGACCGCCTGTCCATGGGCACCGCGCTGGCCGGCGTCTCGCTGCCGATCTTCTTCACCGGCATGATCTCCCTGGTCGTCTTCAGCTATGCCCTGGGCTGGACCCCGCCCGGCGGCGCATATACAGATTTTTCCGTTAACCCGGCCCAATGGGCCTACAGCCTGCTGCTGCCGTGGATCACGCTGGCCTTCCTGTTCGCCGCCACCTACGCCCGGCTCACCCGCGCCGGGATGCTGGAGACGATGGGCGAGGACTACATCCGCACCGCCCGGGCCAAGGGCCTGCACGAGCGCGAGGTCGTCGTCAAGCACGGCCTGCGGGCCGCGCTGACGCCCATCCTGACCCTGTTCGGCATCGACTTCGGTCTGCTCATCGGCGGCGCCATCCTCACCGAGACCACCTATACTCTCCCCGGGCTCGGCCAGTTCGCCATCCTGGCGATCAGGAACCAGGACATGCCGCAGGTCATGGGCGTGGTGCTGGTCGCCGCGATGTTCGTGGTCGTGGCCAGCCTGATCGTCGACCTGCTGTACGCCGTGGTCGACCCGAGGGTGAGGTTGTCGTGAGCTTCCTTGACGTCAAGGACCTGAAGATCCATTTCCCGACCGACGACGGCCTGGTCAAGTCGGTCGACGGGCTGTCGTTCAGCGTCGAGCGCGGCAGGACCCTGGGCATCGTGGGGGAGTCGGGCTCGGGCAAGAGCGTGACCAGTCTCGGCGTCCTCGGCCTGCACAAGGGCGGCAGGGCACGCATCTCCGGCGAGATCTGGCTCGACGGCGAGGAGCTCAACGGGGCCACGGCCGAGCACGTACGCGGGTTGCGCGGCAAGAAGATGGCGATGATCTTCCAGGATCCGCTGTCGTCCATGCACCCCTACTACTCGGTCGGCCACCAGATCATCGAGGCCTACCGCATCCACAACGACGTCTCCAAGCAGGTCGCCCGCAAGCACGCCGTCGACATGCTCGGCCGGGTCGGCATCCCCGAGCCGGGAAGACGCGTCGACAGCTACCCGCACGAGTTCTCCGGCGGCATGCGCCAGCGCGCCATGATCGCCATGGCGCTCTCGTGCGACCCGGAGCTGCTCATCGCCGACGAGCCGACCACGGCGCTCGACGTGACCGTGCAGGCGCAGATCCTCGACCTGATGCGCGACCTGCAGAGCGAGTTCAACTCCGCGCTCATCATCATCACCCACGACCTCGGCGTGGTGGCGGAGCTGTCCAACGACATCCTCGTCATGTACGCGGGCCGATGCGTCGAATACGGCTCCACCGACGACATCTTCTACCGCCCCGAGCACCCCTACACGTGGGGGCTGCTGGGCTCCATGCCCCGCCTCGACCGCGAGCCCACCGAACGGCTGATGCCCATCAAGGGGTCGCCACCGTCGCTGATCAACGTGCCGCAGGGATGCGCCTTCCACCCCCGCTGCCCGTTCGGGGAGCGTACCGAAGGCAAGGCCGAGACGGCGGCGCCGGCGCTCACCGAGACCGAGGGCGGCCACCTGGTCCGCTGCCACATGAGCCGCGACGAACGGCGCACCCTGTGGGAGAACGAGATCAAGCCCGCGCTGGAGACCTCGTGACCTTCGCTCCGGCCCGCGAGGCCGACGTTGCCCGAACGAAGAAGCCGGGTGGCGCACCGGTCGCCACCCCGGCCCGCGCCCGGAGCGCCGCCGCACACCCTGACGCGGTGGCGCGAGCCCGGGTCACCACCACCGCCGCTCACTCCGGGCCGCCGCGCCGACACGATCAGGAGAACGTCATGCCCTGGAGCTCCCCATCCGTCCACCGCGCCAGGGGACGTGGTCGTCACGCGGGAGGTGCGCGATGAGCGAGGCGAGCGCCGACGAGCTGCTGCTTTCCGTCCAGAACGTCGAAAAGCACTTCCCCGTGACGAAGGGCCTGCTCAAAAGGCAGGTCGGCGCCGTCAAGGCGGTCGACGGGATCAGCTTCGACGTGGTCAAGGGCGAGACGCTCGGGCTGGTGGGCGAGTCGGGCTGCGGCAAGTCGACGACCGGACGGCTGGTCACCCGGCTGCTCGAACCCACGGCCGGTAAGATCATCTTCGAGGGCGAGGACATCTCGCACATGTCGCAGGGCCGGCTCAGGCCCCTCCGCCGCGACATGCAGATGATCTTCCAGGACCCCTACTCGTCGCTCAACCCCCGGCACACGGTCGGCGCCATCGTCGGCGCTCCCTTCCGGATCCAGGGCGTGCGCACCGAGAACGGCGTCAAGAAGGCCGTACAGGACATCTTGGAGCTCGTCGGGCTCAACCCCGAGCACTACAACCGCTACCCCCACGAGTTCTCCGGCGGGCAGCGGCAGCGCATCGGCATCGCCCGCACGCTCGCGCTCAGGCCCAAGCTGATCATCGCCGACGAGCCCGTCTCCGCGCTCGACGTGTCCATCCAGGCCCAGGTCGTCAACCTGCTCGAAGACCTGCAGAACGAGCTCGACCTGACCTACGTCGTGATCGCTCACGACCTGTCGGTGGTGCGCCACATCAGCGACCGGGTCGCCGTCATGTACCTGGGCAAGATCGTCGAGATCGCCGACCGCAAGCTCCTGTACAGCTCGCCCATGCACCCGTACACCAACGCCCTGCTGTCGGCGGTGCCGGTGCCCGACCCCAGAGGGCGGGCCGGTCGCGAGCGCATACGGCTGACCGGCGACGTGCCCAGCCCGCTCAACCCGCCGCCCGCCTGCCGCTTCCACACCCGCTGCTGGAAGGCTCAGGACATCTGCAAGCAGGTCGAGCCGCCGCTGGAGCAGCTCGCCAGCGGCCACCGGGTCGCCTGTCACTTCCCGGAGAACGCCCCGCAGGCCGCCACGACCCCCGCCGCCACCGAGGACGCCTGACCCCGGCCGCGCCCTGCGCTGCAACCGGCCCGGCCGATGAGACGCGGACGAGGTGGTGACGCCCGCCGTGCCCCGGAACGCCGTGATCCCGGGTGACGCGCCCTGCGGCCGGAACCGGCCGAGGTGCGCGCCGCGCCTGCCCGCGGCCGGCGAGGTCGGTCGATCGGGTCTGACAGGACTGAGGGCCGTGCGTAGTGTCCGGAGCACGGCACGCGGACCGGAGCGGGTGTCAGGGCATGGCGCCCGGCGTGATCAATCCCGTCTCGTACGCCAGCACCACGGCCTGCACCCGGTCGCGCAACCCCAGCTTGGTCAGCACGTTGCCGACGTGCGTCTTCACCGTGGTCTCGCTCACCACGAGCTTGGCCGCGATCTCCGCGTTGGACATGCCCTTCGCGATCAGCCGCAGCACCTCCAGCTCCCGCTCGGTCAGCCGGTCGAGCCGCGCGGGGGTGGCCTGCTCGTGAGCGGGCGGCAACCGCGTGGCGAACCGGTCGAGCAGCCGCCGGGTCACGCTGGGCGCCACGATCGCGTCGCCGGCCGCCACCACCCGAATGGCCTGCACCAGCTCGTCGGGCGGCACGTCCTTCAGCAGGAACCCGGAGGCGCCGGAGCGCAGCGCCTCGACGATGTATTCGTCCAGGTCGAATGTGGTCAGCACCAGCACTTTCGGCACGTGCGCCGACGGAGCCGCCTCCCGCACGATCCTGCGGGTGGCCTCGATGCCGTCGACCCCCGGCATCCGGATGTCCATGAGCACCACGTCGGGCAGCAGCGCCCGCGTCTGCTCCTGTGCGCCTTTGCCGTCGCCGGCCTGGCCCACCACCGTGATGTCGGGCTCGGCCTCGAGAATCAGGCGGAATCCCGTACGCAGCAGCGGCTGGTCGTCCACCAGCAGCACCCTGATCGTCATTGACCGTCCTTCAACGGGAATCTCGCCCGCACCTCGAAACCGCCCCCCGGTAGCGGGCCGACGCTGAGGATTCCACCATAGAGGGCAACCCTTTCACGTATGCCCACCAAACCATGACCGGGCCGCCCGGGTGCCCCGGCCGCGCCCCTGCCGTCGTCGGCCACGCGTACGTCCAGCTCGTGGGGTGCGTGGCGGACGGTCACCACCGCCTTCGCCCCGGCGCCCGCGTGCCGCAGACTGTTGGTCAGCCCTTCCTGGACCAGCCGGTAGGCGGCCAGGTCGACCCCCGCGGGCAGCGGTGGCGGCTCGCCCTCGATGACCAGCCGCGTGGGCAGCCCGGCCTCGCGCATCTGCTCGATCAGCGCGGGCAGGTCCTCCATGCCCGGCTGCGGGCCCAGCTCGGCACGGGCGTCGGTGCGCAGCACGCCGACGATGTTGCGCATCTCGGACATCGCCATCCGGCCGGTGTGCTCGATCGCCGTCAGCGCCTCGCCGGCCAGGCCGGGGTCGGAGGACAATACCTTGCGCGCCGCGGCCGCCTGCACGGTCATCACGCTGACGTGGTGGGCCACGACGTCGTGGAGCTCGCGGGCGATCCTCGACCGCTCCTCGGCCCGCGCGGCCCGCGTGTCGGCCGCGCGTGCCCGCTCCAGCCGCGCCGCACGGCCTCTCAGCTCCTCCATGTACGCCCGGCGCAGCCGCAGGCTCCGGCCCGCGCCCCACACGGAGATCAGCACCATGGCCACCACCACGTGGTCGCCCAAGGTCGTGGCGCTGGGCGGGCCCGCCGCGGCGCCCAGCGCGTACGCCAGCACCGCGGCCAGCAGCCCGCCCAGCGCCATCGCCAGCCCCCGGTTGGAGGCCACGGAGTAGAGCAGCACCAGCCCGGACAGGCCCGGCACCCCGGTGCTGTATCCCAAACCGGTCAGCAGCGTCTCCGGCACCAGGCCCGCGCACAGCGCCGCGAGCGGCCACCGCCTGCGCGCGGCCACGGGGGCGCACGCCAGCAGCACCAGCAGCGCACCGAGCGGATCGGGCTCGCGCACACCGTCGACCGCCAGGTCCCCGGACGACAGCCGCCCATGTTCGTAGAGAACGAACAGCGCCACCGAGGCGGCGGCCACCACCCCGGCGAGCACCGTGTCGTGGAACCTGGTCCGGTCTATCCGCACCGCTTCACTGTAGGCCCAGGCCAGAACGCGTAACCTCCTCCCTCGGGAGGATTAGCCCGCCCGTGGGTCCCCGCTTGTGCGTCCCCACCCGTGCGTCCCCGGGCGGTGCGTTCCCGAACCGCGCCCCGGCCCGCGCCCGCGCGTTCCGGCCCGTGGCCGTTGCGCCTCCCGGGCCGGGCAGCGGCCCGGGAGGCAGGCTCAGAGCTCGTCGGTGGCCGCGCGGCGGCTGCTGCGGACGGTGTCGCCTGGCTGGCGGTCGGGCACCGGCGGCGGGGTGCCGCCGAACTCCGGGCACAACGCCTGGTGATCGCACCAGTCGCACAGCCGGCTGCGCCGCGCACGCCACTCGCCCGACTTCAGTGACCGCTCGATCGCCGCCCACAACGCCATCACCTTGCGCTCGGTGGCGAGCAGGTCGGCCTCGTCGGGCGCGTAGCGCAGCACCTCGCCCTCACCCCCCAGGTAGACCAGCTGCAGCAGCCGGGGCACCTGCCCGCGCAGCCGCCACAGCACGAGGGCGTAGAACTTCATCTGAAATAACGCCTTGGCCTCGAAGTCGCGCCCCGGAGCGTTGCCCGTCTTGTAGTCGACCACCCTGACCTCGCCGCTCGGCGCCACGTCGAGGCGGTCGACGTAGCCCCGCAACATCAGCCCCCCGTCGAGCACCGCCTCGACGTAGAGCTCCCGCTCGGCGGGCTCCAGCCGCGTCGGATCCTCCAGCCTGAAGTAGCGCTCCAGCATGCCGCGCGCCTGCGCCAGCCATTCGGCCTGCTCGGCCTCGT
The DNA here is from genome assembly GCF_004348345.1 of Nonomuraea longispora. Taxonomy (GTDB): domain Bacteria; phylum Actinomycetota; class Actinomycetes; order Streptosporangiales; family Streptosporangiaceae; genus Nonomuraea; species Nonomuraea longispora. Next base: position 2,534 of record NZ_SMJZ01000243.1, on the reverse strand, counting down.
CGGCGAACATCTCGCCGTATTGAGGGTCGTCGTCGAGCAGCCGCCGCCACTGCGGCTCCAGCAACTCCAGTGCCGCGCTCACGGAACGCCGCGGCGCCGGCAGGTCGTAAAGTCGCTCCAGGACCGCGTGCACCACCGTGCCGCGCACCGCCGCCTGCGACGGCTTCTCGGGCAACTGGTCGATGACCCGGAAGCGGTAGAGCAGCGGACATGTCATGAAATCGCCCGCCCGGGACGGGGAGAGAGCTCCGATGATCGCCGGATCGGTCAATGTCATGCACCGCACTCTAGGTCAAGAGCCCGACAGAATAATGCCCGCGAAACGAGGATCACGTGATCCGGCGCGTAGCATCGAGGCAGCAACAGCACGTGCCAACGGGAGTCCGTGACACGGACCGCGCCCGGCCCCCCGGCCGGGCGCGGCGACAGGTTCCCCACGGCGAGGACGTCAAGGAGTGCGGTGAGCGAGCAGAGCCCGCGACAGGAGTTCTCCGGCATTCGGATGGGAAAGCCGTTCGGCATTCCGGTGTACGTCTCGTGGACGTGGTTCATCGTGGCGGCCTTCATCACCATGCTCGTCGGGCCGAGGATGCAGATCATGCTGCCCGAGCTCGGCGACACGGCCGCGTACGCCGTGGCGTTCGTCTTCGCGGTGCTGCTGTACGTGTCGGTGCTGCTGCACGAGCTGGCGCACAGCGTGCTGGCCAAGGCCTACGGCCTGCCGGTGCGGCGGATCACCCTCTACTTCCTCGGCGGCGTGTCCGAGATCGAGAAGGAGCCGCCGACGCCGGGCAAGGAGTTCCTGGTGGCCGCCGCGGGCCCCGCGCTCTCGCTGGCCCTGGGCGGGCTCGGGCTGGCCGCCGACGTCTACGTGATCAACGACGGCGGCATCCCTGAGGCGCTGGTCTGGCAGTTGTGGGTGGCCAACCTCATCGTCGGCGTGTTCAACCTGCTGCCTGGCCTGCCGTTGGACGGCGGCAGGATGTTGCGCGCCGGCGTGTGGAAGCTCACCAAGAACCCCGGCTCCGGCACCGTCGTCGCCGCCTGGGGCGGCCGGGTGCTGGCCGTGCTCCTCGTCGTGGTGCCGGTCGCGGCGACGATGTCCGACGGGCGTGAGCTCGACCTGACCGACCTGCTGTGGCCGATGGTGCTGGCCATGTTCATCTGGCTCGGCGCCAGCCAGTCGCTGCGCGTGGCCAAGATCCGAGCCAAGATCCCTCAGGTCAACGCGCGCACGCTCGCGCGCAGGGCCATCCCCGTGGCCGCCGAGACGCCGCTGGCCGAGGCGCTGCGGCAGGCGGGCGAACGCCGGGCCGGGGCCATGGTCGTGGTCGACCACGAAGGCCGGCCCCTCGCCATCGTCAGCGAGGCCGCCGTCCAGGCCACGCCCGAGCACCGCCGCCCCTGGGTCAACGTCGGCTCCCTCGCCAAGTCGCTCGATCCCGACATGGTGCTCGCCGCCGACCTGGAGGGCGAGCCCCTCATCGACGCCATGCGCGAGTCGCCCGGCAGCGAATACCTGCTCGTGGAGCGCGGCGGCGACATCTTCGGCGTGCTGGCCACGGCAGACGTGAACCGCGTCTTCACAGGCGTCTGATTTGTCCCACTCGTTTAAGCGGCAGCCCCCGGCTAGGGTCGTGTCCAGCAGTTTCGGGTGGGGCCGGAGCCGACTCTGGCGATTCTGCGATGTGACGACAGGCCGATAGTGTTCTGTTTGGCCAGACTTGCACAGTTGAGGGGTTTGCCGCGGTCGACCGGTTCACCGAATCGAGACGAGGGGGCCGCGACGCGGCCTCGTCGTCGGGGTACGTATGGCTGGTGACCAGCACGGCAGTGCGGGTGCCGTAACACCGCCGGCTTCCGGGGAGGAGAGTTGAGTGACCGAGCGCAGCGAGGGCACCAATGAGCGCAGCACGGTCGTCATGAGGGAGGACGCATGACCGACCAAGGCTTCGGAGTGGTGCGTCCGCTTCCTGGAAATGGGCTGGTCGCCTACGAGGGCGGGCTGCTGCTCGTGTGCGACGCCGGCGAGTCCGCGGCCGACGACCTGCTGGAGGCGCTGCGCGCGACGGCCTCGTCAGGCGGGGACGGCCGGGCGCTGGCCCGGCGCGCCGCCCAGGTGCTCGCGGCCAACATGGCGGGCGACCCGGCCACCTGCGCGGTGGCCGGCCCCGTCGGCGACGGCGTGGCCGTCCTGGTCAGCGGCTCCGCGGCGGCCACCATCGGCACCCCTGGGGGTGAGACGCGGCTGGCCGGCAGCGACTCGCTGACGTGGGCCGACCGGCTCGTCACCGGCACCGTGGAGCGCGTCGAGCTGAGCCTGCCCGGCGCCGGCAGCCCGCACCCCGCGGTCCGGTTCGACGGCGGCGTCGTGCACGGCGGCGGCCTCGTGGGCGACTTCTCCGAGCAGCCCTCGGCCACGGCCGTGTCCAGGCCGCTCACCAGCGAGCTGCCCGCCACCGGCATCCACGTCGAGCCCGATCTCATCCAGCCGCCCCCGCAGCAGCAGCCGGTCGATCGCCCTCCCTACCCGC
>NZ_SMJZ01000242.1 GCF_004348345.1 Nonomuraea longispora | reverse complement strand
GGCGACGGGGGCGGCCGTGGCGGCGCTGGCGGGGGCCGCGGCGACGGTCGTGCCGCTGACCGGGGCCGTGACGGCGTGGCGGAGCGAACCGGCCGCGGGCGTCACGGCGAGTTTCGCGCCGGACGTCGAACTGCCCCGGACGCTGGGGACCAGGCACGGGCCCGTGTCACTGATCTCCGGCCAGACCTACCGGACAGTGGGCGAGCGGGTACGGATCACGTTCCGCCCCACCAGCGTGCACACCGGGATCGCGCTCCGGTGCGCGGACCCGAAGGCGTGGGTCCTCATCCGCGACGTGAAGGGCTCGTGGAACGACCTCACCCCGTGCGTACGCCTGGGTCAGGGCCTCCAGGCCCAGTACGACGAGAGCTCGGTGACACCGGACTGGCTACGGGCACCGCAGAGCCTGGAGGTCTGGGTGTTCCCCGCCGACGCGCCGATCGGATCGCCCACGCTGGCGGACAAATGTGCCCTGGCCGACCGACGGGCGGGCACGTGCGACGGTCCGTGGGACCGCGAGGCGATCACCGCGATGCCGGAGCGGCTCGCGGCCGAGACCGGCCCCCGGCGGGGGCTCTGGTCGATCGCGATCTATGACGCGGACCCGCCCTCCGGCTCGTGAACGGCCGCGGCGCCGTCCCCGCGCAGCGCCGCCGCCGCGCGGGCGGCGGCGCGGCGGATGCCCGCATAACCGGTGCAGCGGCAGAGGTTGGAGGCGAGGATCTCGTTCAGCCGCCGCTCGTCGTGGTCCAGGTCCGGCTCCTCGGCCAGTGCCCCGGCCAGCAGCATGAGGAACCCTGGCGTGCAGAACCCGCACTGCAGGGCGTGCTCGGCGGCGAACGCCTCCTGCAGCGGATGCGGCCCGTCCTCGCCAGCCAGGCCCTCGACCGTACGGATGTCGGCGCCGCCGGCCTGCACGGCCAGGACCAGGCAGGACCGGACGGCGGTGCCGTCGACCAGCACGGTGCACGAGCCGCAGACCCCGTGCTCGCAGCCGAGCGTCGTCCCGGTCAGCCCGAGCCGGTCGCGCAGCGCGTCGGCGAGGCTGGTGCGCGGCTCGACGTCGAGCCGGTGGGTGCCGCCGTTGACGGTGAGCTGGACGTTCATGGTGCTCCCGCGGTCTCGACGGCTCGGGTGAGGCAACGCCGCACGAGGGTGGCCAGCGCGTGCCTGCGGTAGGCGGCCGGCGCGTGCGGCTCGTCGGGCGGGTCGGCCTCGGCGGCGGCCCGTGCCGCGGCCTGCGCGAGCAGGTCCGGCTGCGGCGGCTCCCCCGTGATGAGGCGTTCCGCCTCGACGGCGCGCAAGGGGACGTCGGCGGCGTTGGCCAGCCCGACGCGCACCCAGTCGACGCGGCCCTCGGAGACGCGCAGCATGACGAGGGCGGCGGCGAGCGCGAAGCTGCCGTGCGTGCGGCGGTGCTCGGCGAAGGCCGCGACTGCCCCGGCCGGCGGGCGCGGCAGCCGTACGCCGGTGACCAGTTCCTCCGGCAGGCAGGCGGTGGCGAACGGGCCGCGGAACCACGAGGCGGCGGGCACCCTGCGCGGGCCGGACGGGCCGTCCAGCTCGATTCCCGCGTCGAGCGCCATGGCCAGCGCGCACCACTCGGACGCCGGATGCGCCCAGGCCAGGCTGCCGGCGAAGGTGCCGCGCGCGCGGACGGGCGGATGGGCGACGTACGGCGCGACCTGGCGGAACAGGCCGGCCAGCGGGTCGTCGAAGCGGGCGCGCTCCAGCTGTGCGTGCCGGACGAGCGCGCCGACGTGCACGGAGCCGTCGTCGACCGTGATGTCCGACAGTCCCGGGATGCGGTTGACGTCGACCACGAGGGCCGGGCGGGCGGTCCGGTAGCGCAGCTCGATGAGCAGGCTCTGCCCTCCCGCGAGCACGCGGCTGTGCGGCCCGCGCTCGGCCAGCACGGCCACCGCCTCCGGCACGGAAGCGGGCGCTACGTAGTCGAATTGCGGCGGTTTCATGTCCCTCATCCTGGGCATCCGATATCCACGTTGGTACCGAACGCGGGGGTGTCCAAACATTGCGGTACATCGGGATGCCGCTCGCTCGGCGCGAGGACCACGACCTGCTCACCGGGCGTGCCCGCAGGGTCGCCGACCTGGACCTGCCCGGCACCCTGGAGCTCGCCTTCACCCGCAGCCCGGTACCGCACGCGCTGGTCCGCGGTGTCGACGTCGCCGCCGCGCTGAAGGAGGAAGGGGTGGCCGGCGCATGGTCCGCCGCCGATCTGCCCTACCTCTCCGCCCGTGCCCTGCCCGGCGCCGAGGACTCGCCGCCGTGGCCGCTGCTCGCCACCGGGCGCGTCCGCTACCCGGGCGAGGCGCTGGCCGTGACCGCCGCAACCACGCGCGCCCGGGCCGAGGACGCCGCGGAGGCCGTACGGCTCGACCTCGAACCGCTGCCCGCCGTCTACGACCCGATGACCGCCCAGGCGGCGCCCCCGCTCTACGACGGGCGCGGCAACGTGGTCGCCGAACGCACCTTCGGCGAGCCGGCCGACGACGTGTTCGCCACCGCGCCCGTGGTCGTCGAGGCCGCCTACCGCGAGCAGCTCCTGCTGCCCACGTCCCTGGAGCCGAGGGCCGTCCTGGCCGCCCCCGGCGAGGACGGCGGGCTCACCGTGTGGGTCTCCCACCAGGCCCAGCACCGCCTGCGCGACTCGCTCGCCGAACTGCTCGGCCTGGACAGAGAGCGGATCAGGGTCGTCGTCCCGGCCACCGGCGGCGCGTTCGGCGCCAAGAGCCAGACCTACCCCGAGTACGTCGTCGCCGCCCTGCTCGCGATCCGGCTCGGCCGGCCCGTGCGCTGGTGCGAGGACCGCGCCGAGGCGATGCTGGCCGGCCCGCGCGGCCGCGGCCAGGACCAGCGCGTACGGCTCGCGGCCGACGCCGACGGCACCTTCCTCGCCTACGAGCTGCTGATCGACGCCGGCGTCGGCGCCTACCCGCACACCGGGGCCTTCGTCCCCATGATGACGGGGGCGATGAGCACCGGTGCCTACCGTACGCCGCGGGTGCACACGCGGGTCCGGTGCGTGGCCACCACCTCCGCACCGACCGCGTCCTACCGCGGCGCGGGCCGCCCTGAGGCCGCGTACGCGCTCGAACGCACCGTGGACCGGCTCGCCAGGCGGCTCGGCATGGACCCCGCCGAGCTGCGCCGCCGCAACTTCATCCGCCCCGGCCAGTTCCCCTACCTCACGCCGACGGGACGCACCTACGACTCGGGCGACTACGCCGCCACGCTGGAGCGCGCGCTGACCGCCGCCGGTTACGACGACGTCCGCGCCGAACAGGCCAGGCGCCGCCAGGAGGGCGGAGCGCCGATAGGCGTGGGCATCGCCACGTTCGTCGAGCGCTCGGGAGGGCCGCCGGACAGTGAGGAGTTCGGCAGCGTGGAGGCCTGCGCGGACGGCACGTTCATCGCCCGCGTCGGGTCCACGTCCACCGGGCAGGGCCACTTGACCGCGTTCGCGCAGGTCGTGGCCTCGGTGCTGGACGTGGACGTCGATCTGGTCCGCGTCGCGGAAGGCGACACCGGCGAGGTGCCCCACGGGTTCGCCACCTTCGGCAGCCGTTCCATGCAGGTGGGTGGGGCGGCGCTGTGGCGGGCCGCCGAGTCGCTGGTCGCCGCGGCGCGCCGCCGGTGCGCGGGACTGCTCCGCCTGCAGGAGGACGACGTCACCTACGCGCGGGGCCGGCTGCTGGCCGGTGAGCCGCCCGGCCCGGGAACAGAGGGCGAGCCGGGCACCGGCGTCGACGCGGGGCCGATCACCGGGCTCGCACTCGGCGAGCTGGTCGCCCGTACCGGGCCGCTGCGCGCCGACGAGATCCTCGCCCCGCCGCAGGCCTTCCCGTACGGCGCGCACGTGGCCGTCGTCGAGATCGACCCGGATCTCGGGACGGTCGGCGTGCTCAAACTGGTCGCCGCGGACGACTACGGGGTGGTCGTCAACCCCATGATCGTCGACGGCCAGGGCCATGGCTCGATCGCCCAGGGCCTCGGGCAGGCACTCCACGAGCAGGCGGTCATCGGCGCCGACGGCATGCCGTACGCGCGCACCCTGCTGGACTACCTGCTGCCCACCGCCGCCGACATGCCGCCGGTCACCCTGCTGGAGACCGTCACGCCCAACCCCAACACGCCGCTGGGGGCCAAGGGCGCGGGCGAGGCCGGCTGCATCGGCATTCCGCCCGCCGTGGTCAACGCCGTGTGCGACGCCCTCGACGTCGAGCACGTCGACATGCCGCTGACACCCGCCGCGGTGTGGGCGGCGGCCGCCGCCCGGCACGGCTCGCCGGCGTGATAGTGGCGCTGCTCCTGGTGGCCGGGTTCATCGGGGGCGGCGCTTGCGCTCGGGTGGTCGCTGACCCAGCTCGTCAGTTCCTCGGCGGCCCTTCGACGCTCGACTCGGCGCGGTACGTGCTGTTCGGATTCGCGCTCATCTGCGCGATCGTTTCCTCACCGCGCGCGGCGAACCGTTCGCCCAGCGCCGCGCCCGTCAGCGCGCGAGGGCGAGGATGAGCGAGGCGACGGCCAGAGCCAGGTAACCGCCCGGAATCGCGATCTTGACGTACTCCTGGGCGCGTACGTGCACGACGACGGCACCTGTGAAGAACAGGACGAGCCCGGCGGCGGCCGAGACGCCGACGAACGGCACCCCCAGCAGTCCGAGCAGCAGCCCCGCGGCTCCGGCGGCCTTGAGCGCGCCGAGCGGGGGCAACCAGGAGAGCGGGATGCCGAGTGCGGCCGAATTGGCGAGGACGAATCCGGCCTTCATGAAGTCCGCCGTCGCCGCCCACACGTTGGCGGCGATCGTGAGAACGGTGACGGTGGCGTAGGCGGTGAACACTGGATCTCTCCGCAGGGCAGGTCGTACGTGAGTTTCCAGGCTGGTCCAGCCCTGTTTGCGGCGTCCAATACCTGCATCCATAACCTGACGGCATGGACCGGATGGCGGCGGAAGGCGACCTGAAGCGGATCGTAAGGTGCTCCCTCCAGGATGGTGGTCATGGCAGGAGGACGCGCTGAGCGGCTCTCCCGGCCACGACCGGCACCACGCGTACTGGCAGCAGGAGGAACCCGGAATGCGCAAGATCATCTGCTCGACCTACATCTCCCTCGACGGCGTCATCGAGGACCCGGCGTGGACGATGCCGTACTTCGACGACGAGGCCTCCGCGTTCGCCGGCGAGCAGACGGACTCGGCCGACGCGCTGCTGATGGGGCGCCGCACCTACGAGGGCTTCGCCGCCGCCTGGCCCAACCAGGACGAAAGCGACCCGAGCACCGGGGCGGCCTACTTCAACAACGTCAAGAAGTACGTCGCCTCCACCACCCTCACCGGCCCGGAGTGGAAGAACAGCGAGGTGCTGCAGGGCGACCTCGTCGAAGCCGTCACCAGGCTCAAGGCCCAGGAGGGCAGGGACATCCTGATGTACGGCTACGGCACCGTCACCCACACCCTGGTCAAGGCGGGCCTGGTCGACGAGGTGCGGTTCTGGATCACCCCCGTGTTCGTGGGAGGCCCGAGCATCTCCTCGCCCCTGGACGACGTCGCGACCACGCTCACCCTGGCCGGCACCAAGGTGATGAAGAGCGGCGTCATCATCGCGACGTACACGCCGGCCGCCCAGTAGGGGCCACGGCGGCCTCGGACTCGAAATGGGTGCGGACGAGTGTCTCACGCGCTTCGCGCACGGTTGACGACGTGGTCACGATAGGCCTCCCGGCAAACCTGGTGCGGGGCGCGTCAGTAACACGACGGAGTATTGATCTTGGCGTGGCGCCGAACTGCGGTCCGCACCGCCGGCTCCCATGGATGCGCGGCCGGCCGCGGTCGTGACCGACCTCGTCCTGGTGTCGCGCTGGATCGCCGGCGCGCTGCTGCTGGGCCTCGTCCTGGCCGCGGAGCGGCGGCCTCTGTCATCGGTGGGCCTGCACGCCCCTCGTGGGCGGGACGTCCTTGCCACCGTCGGGCCGGCCGCGGCCCGTGGCGGTGTCTGACGCGTCCCCCTCGACGAGTGAGCCGCACCGGAAATCAGTTGTGCCTTCCTTTCGCGGTCCTGTACGTTGCCCGCCGACCCGCGTCGCGAACAACAGAGGACAGAACCGCGTGACCCCGCCTGCTCTTCAGACCTGACACCTTTTCTCGCTCACTTCTAGCCGGCCTTCTCGCCGGCTCCGCCGGGCTGCCCGCGTGCGCCCGGTCATACAGCGCTTGAGGCCGCGCGCAATCGGCCTCGTGTCAGGTCTAGAGAGATCATGTCTTCACAACCTCATATGGTGCTGCCCTGGGTCGTGCGTCGGACCAGGCTGCCTCTGCTGTCGTTGCGGTGCGTGGACTGCCGGTCGGAGTCGGCCACCACCGGCGAGGGCACCTTCCGCGTCAACGCCAACGGCAAGCTGCTGGACGTGTGGCTGCTGGTCCGCTGCGTGTCGTGCGATCGTACGAGCAAGCTCACCGTGCACGAGCGGGCGCCGGTCAGGGCCCTCGATCCGGTCGAGCTCGACGGCTACCACGCGAACGATCCGGAACTGGTGGCGTCCAGGCTGCTGGATCCGCTGCTCGCCCGGCGCAACCGCTTCACCCTGGACTGGGCGGGAGCCTGGCGGCTGCACACCCCGTCGGAATCAATCGAGGAGGCGTGGCCGGTCCAGGTGCAGGTCGTCTTCGAGGATCCGGTGCCGGTGCGCCCTGAGCGGCTCATCGCACAGGGGCTCGGCCTCAGCAGGAACGAGGTGCTGCGCCGGGTCAAGTGCGAGATTCCGCTGCGCCGTACGACGAGTGCCGGGTTCGCCTTCACCGTGATGCCCGGAAGGCCACCGGAGATGTAGCCGCGGGTCGGTCGGCCTGCTCCGCAGGAGGAGGCCGACCGACCGGGGTGCCGTGCCGCGGGTGCCGTCACTGCCAGAGCATCTCCAGGCCCAGCACGATCGCGCACAACACGGCCACAGACCCGGGAACGGCCACGAACGCCACGTGGATCGGGCTGTTCTCGTCCGGCAGGAAAAGGTCCACCCATCCCAAGGCCAGAGCGAGCGCCGTGGAGATCCCGCCGAGCCGTGAGGTCCATCCGAACACCTGCACATGCCACGGGTCCGAGGCGGCCGTTTCCCGCGACCGTACGTCGATGCTGAAGAAGATCAGCAGGACCGCGAGGAACGAGATCAGGCTGACCATGTCGGCTGATGGCATCGGGCGCATGACGCGGACCATAACCCAAGGTCAGCGCCCACTTCTCCGGCTGCGGGGCGTGTCTCAGGTGGTCGTTCGCGGCGCGGCGATGCGCTGGGCGGCGTGGACCAGTCGCAGGGCGTCGACCTCAACACCCTGACCATCAGGCCGCTCGGACAGCCCGTCTGACCCATGCACGCCGTTACGGTCGCCGCGATCAGACCGCCTCGCCGCACGCGACGCAGGGGTTCATGCCGGTACAGCCGACCGGAACCCCGGTGCCGAGCCCGGGTCAGAGTTGCTGGAGCCTGCGCCTCAGAAAACGTCGCTCGGGGATGGAGGTCGCGAGTTCGAGGGCGCGGTGGTAGGCGGTGCTCGCTTCGGCGTCGCGGCCGAGCCGCCGCAGCAGCTCGCCTCGGGTGGAGTGGAAGTACAGGTAACCGTCCAGGTCGAGCCGGTCGACGGCGCGCAGCGCCGCGGCGGGGTCGCCGGCCTGGGCGATCGCCACGGCGTGGTTGAGCTCGACCACCGGCGAGCCGGTCAGGTCGGCAAGCCGCCGGTACATCACGGCGACCTGCGGCCAGTCGATGCGCTCGTGGGTCTGCAGCGAGGCGATCACGGCCTGCACGACGTAGGCGCCGCGCCCGCCGAGCGCGAGCGCCCGGTCGAGGACCGCCCGTCCCGCCGTGATCTGGCGCATGTCCCACAGCGACCTGTCCTGGTCGTCGAGCAGGACGAGGTCGTCGCCGGAGAAGCGGGCCCGCCGCCGGGCGTGGTGGATGAGCATCAGTGCGAGCAGCCCGTGCACTTCGGGCTCCTCCGGCATGAGCAAGGCGAGTACGTGTCCGAGTCGGATGGCTTCGGCGCCGAGGTCGATCCGGCCGCGGTAGCCCTCGTTGTAGATCAGGTAGATGACGGCGAGCACCGCGTCGACGCGCTCAGGCAGCAGATGGGCGCCGGGGACGGCGAAGGGGATCCCGGTCGCCTTGATCTTGTTCTTGGCGCGGGTCAGCCGGCGTTTCATGGTCTCCTCCGAGACCAGGAAGGCCCGGGCGATCTCGGCGGTCCGCAGCCCTCCGAGAGTCCGTAGCGTGAGCGCCACCTGCCCGTCCAGCGGCAGCGCCGGATGGCAGCAGGTGAAGATCAGTTCAAGCCGTTCGTCCTTGATGCGTGTGTCGTCGAACTCTTCGATGATTTCCTCCTGTGCCGGCAGCAGGTGGAGCTTGCCGGCCAGGGTGCGCTCCCGGCGGATGCGGTCGATCGCCCGGTTGCGGGCCGCCGTCACCAGCCATGCGACCGGATTGTCCGGCACACCCGACGTGGGCCAGCGCTGCGCCGCGATCGTGAACGCCTCCTGGGCGGCTTCCTCTGCGCGATCGACGTCTCCCAGGAACCCGACCAGCGAGGCCAGCACCCGGCCCCACTGCTCCCTGAACACCTCCTCCAGCATGGTCAGAATCGCATCACCGGCCTGACCTCCACCGTGCCGCCGAATCTGGCCGCCGGGATCCGCGCCGCCAGTTCGATCGCCTCGTCCAGATCGGCGGCCTCGACCAGACAGAAGCCACCGAGCACCTCCTTGGTGTCGGCGAACGGCCCGTCGGTCATCAGCGTCCGGCCGCCGGCCACCCGCACGCAGGTCGCCGTCTCCGCGGATTGCAACTGCGCGGCGCTGACACACCGCTCGTCCTGCGCGAACGCGAAATACTCCGCGTACGCCGCCTCCCGCTCCGCGTCCGACAGCGTCTCCATGTAGCCGGGCTCGCCGTAGATCATCAGTGCGTACTGCATCACTACCTCCGAGGCAATGGGCTCTCACCCGAATGACGAACGAGCACCCGCGCAAGGGACACCATCGGCATTCTTCTCATGGCAGCACGAGGAACTCCGGTCATCCGGCGCGGTCCGAACGCGCCGCCGACGCCACGGCGTACGCGGCGCCGCGCCCCTGGGCTCGGGCGACGATCGTGCCGGCCTCGACGCGTACCGCGCCCTCGGTGACCTCGCCCGCCACGGGGACGGCGGCGGCCGTCGCGAGGGCGGCCCGCTCGTCGAGCACGACGCGCGGGCGGGGCCGGTCGTCCGGCGCGAACACGCGGCGCAGGCACCCGCCGAGGTCACCGATCCTGAGCCGGACGAGCCGCCCCAGCTCGGCCGGATCGTCCGTGACCACCGCCACGGTGACCCGGTCGCCCGGCCGGGTGGCGCGGACGGCCTCCTCGGCGGCGTCGAGCCGGCCGGTGCCGAGGAACGCGATCACGCCGTCGCCGTCGAACCCCGGCAGGTGGCCGGTGACCAGGTCCGGCAGCTGCGCGGGCGTGTCCCAGGGGTCCTGGGCGCGCTGGGCGGCGGCGACGAAGGGCAGGTGCGGCGGGCCCCACGTGTCGGCGAGGTCGAGGTGGGCCAGGTGCCCGCAGGCGCGCACCACGTCGAACGGGTCACCGAACCCGGGAGCCGTGCCCGCGAGATGGCCGGCGCCGTTCAGCAGCGTGAGGACGAGCTCGGCCAGGCGCACCTGCCTCGTAGGCCCCGGCGCGCGTGACTCCAGGCAGAGCGCGAGCAGAAGGGCTTCCAGCTTGGTGACCTGCGCCAGCGCGGTACGGCCTGGCTCGTCGCCGAACACGCCGTCCAGCGAGCGGGCCTGCAGGCTCCCCCCGGCGGGCGTGTCGCCGGACCATGGCAGCCGTTCGAGCCAGACCCGGGCGAAGGCGGCCGCCGCCTCGTCGAGGTCAGGGGACGAGGCCGCCTCACCCACGTGCTCGACGGAGTCGACCAGAACCGCCAGGTAGAGGGCGCGCTTGCTCGGGAAGTTGGAGTAGACCGCGCCACGGGTCAGCTCGGCCCGCTCCGCGATCCGGTCGACCTTGGCGTCTGCGTATCCGTGCTCGGCGAACTCCTCCCTCGCCGCGGCCAGCACAGCGGCACGCGTACGCTCCTGCTGCTGCGCCCGGGTCAGCCTGGCCATCGGGAGCCCTCCGCTCGCGTCATGCGGCGTAAGATACAACATCCCCTTGGTTCGCCGGCCGGGCGTACGGCGGCGGCGTCTACAGCGGCAGCCCTGACTCCAGGTGTTCGAGCGCCCGGTCGATCTCGGCGGGCCCGTCCAGCCCGGGATCGTGCGCCCACTGGAGCCAGAGCAGGGTCACGACCCCGAACACCGCGCCCACGGCGTTGCGCAGCCGGGGATCGCCCGCGTCGCACCCGGTCTTGCCGGCCAGGATCTCGTAGGTCTGCCGCAGCACGCCTGGGCTCTTGCGCAGGTTGGCGGCCACCAGTTCGGGCACGGTCGCGGCGAACACCTCCCGCTCGTGCCCCGCGGCGATCTCCTCGGGCGTCATCGTGTCGAAGGCCGTACGGAAGGCGCCCCGCAGCACGGTGACCGGCGGGCCCGGCGGCTGGACGTGAAGAGCCTCGATGAACGGCGGGAACCCGTCGAGGGTGACCAAATCCTCCTTCGTCGGGAAATAGCGGAAGAAGGTGGCGGGCGAGACCTCGGCGGCCTCGGCGATCTGATCGATGGTGGTGGCGTTGTAGCCGCGCTCGCGGAAAAGCCTGAACGCCTCGCGCAGGATCGTCTCCTTGGTCCTGGCCTTCTTGCGTTCGCGCAGCCCGCCGTTGCCCATGGCCGCACTTTACTCGGCTCGCCCTCCATCGGGCGACGTGGCCGGTCGAGGCGATTCCTGGGCGACATCTCCCACGACAGTTCACGGGGAATGGGCGCACGTTAAACGCCAGGTTCGAGAGGGTAGAGCTGGACATGTCCGTGGCGTTCTCGGCGACGTCGGACACGGGGGACGTTCGGGGGCACGATGCAAGCGTTCGTGATGAAGGAGATCGGGCAGGTCGGTCTGGTGGGCAAGCCGGTTCCGCGGCCTGGTCCCCTGGATGCCGTCGTACGGACGACCGCGGCTCTGATCTGTACGTCGGATTCCCACACCGTCAGGGGCGGTATCGGGCCGCGGGAGGGGCTGACGCTGGGTCATGAGGGCGTCGGCGTGGTGCACGAGGTGGGTGGCGGGGTCACGGCTTTCCAGCCGGGCGACCGCGTTTTGGTAGGGGCCGTCACTCCCGATTGGGGCGATCTCGCCTCCCAGAACGGTTACCCGTCGCAGTCGGGCGGGCCGCTGGGGGGGTTCAAGTTCGCCAATTCGAAGGACGGGGTCTTCGCCGAGTACTTCCACGTCAACGAGGCCGACGCCAACTTGGCGAAGATTCCCGACGGTGTCCCCGACGAGGTGGCGGTTTACTGCGCTGACATGCTTTCGACCGGGTTCATGGGCGCGGAGAACGGCAACATCCCGATCGGTGGGACGGTGGCCGTGCTCGCTCAGGGTCCGGTGGGTCTTATGGCCACCGCGGGTGCCAAGCTGCGCGGCGCGGGCCTGGTTATCGGGGTCGAGTCGGTGCCGAGCCGGCAGAAGCTCGCTCGCGACTATGGTGCCGACGAGATCGTGGACTTCACGAGTGAGGATGTCGTGGAGCGTGTTCTCGACCTGACCCGCGGGCAGGGTGTGGACACCGCCATCGAAGCTCTCGGCGCGGATGCCACCTTCCAGACGGCTGTAAAGATCACTAAACCGGGCGGGGTGGTGTCCAACACCGGTTATTACGGAGAAGGGGAGTTCGTGCGTATCCCGCGGGTCGAGTGGGGGGTCGGGATGGCCGATAAGACGATCAGGACTGGCCTGTGTCCCGGTGGCAGGCTGCGCATGGAACGGCTGCTGCGCATTGTGCAGGGTAAGCGGCTCGATCCCACGCTCATGACCACCCACACGTTCCGCTTCGAGGAGATGGAGCGTGCTTTCGAGGTCTCGGACAAGAAGCTCGATGACGTGGTGAAAGTGCTGATCATGTTTGCGTGACGGTAGCTGATCAGCGTCCGGTGACGGGCGGTGGTGACGTCCGTTGTTCAGG
>NZ_SMJZ01000241.1 GCF_004348345.1 Nonomuraea longispora | reverse complement strand
CCCCCGCCACCAGGTGCAGCGCCCTGAGGGGTGTCCTCGGCAGCGCCTGCACGACGAGCCGCCCCACCGTCAGGGCGGCCATGTAGACCGAGGGCGCGACGCTGGCCGTCACCGGGCCGGCGCCGCGGTGCTGCTCAAGCAGCAGCACCGACCACTGCTCGACCGAGTTCTCGATGGTGAGCACGCAGGCGGCCAGCGTGCCGAGCAGCAGCGCGGCTCCTACGAGGCTGCGCCGGGCGGGTCGCGAGGAGGTGTCCGGCAGGCCGCGCCCCAGCGGCAGCGCGAGCAGCGTCAGAGACACCGCGACCACGAGCAGCCCGATCGCCGCCAGCACCGTGCCGGAGCCGACCCCTAGGGAGCGGGCCAGCCCGGTGGCCGGCGCGGCGGCGATGACCGCGACGGGGAAGGCGGCGTGCACGGGCTGGAAGAGCCGGCGTCCGCTTTCGCGCTCGGCCCGCCCTGTCGCCAGGTTGAGCGCGACGTCGAGCGCGCCGCTCGACGCGCCGAGCAGCAGGAGCGCCAGCGCGAGCTGCCAGGCCGTGCCGGCCGGCCCGATGCCTGCCACGCTCAGCGCGAACACCACGGTGCACGTCAGCAGAGCGCTACGTTCCCGCCCGCGTGCGAACCTTCCGGCCAGGGCCATCGCGGGCAGCGCCCCGACGGGAACGGCGCTCAGCGCCAGCCCCAGGTCGCCGGCCGACAGGCCCAGCTGCAGCTTGACGGCGGGCAGCAGGGCGGACCACGAACCCCAGAACACACCCCACACCGCGCACACCGCGATCAGCGGCATCCGACCAAGCCCCCTTGAAAATCTGATCAAGCCCCAGTAAAGATCGACGGTGTCCTTATTGCCGCCTGCCGAAGGGACACACGTGCTCATCCGCACGGTCATCGCGGCCGCCCTGGCCGCCGCCGGACTCGCCGCCACCCCCTCCGCCGCGTACGCCGGACCGGCCGCCTACACCCCCGAGCGCGTCTGCGGCCCCGGCTTCCACCGGGTCAAGGACGGTCACCGCACGATGAGGACCCGCGCCGGAGCGGTGTTCGGGCACGTGTACCTGATGTATAGCAAGCGCAGTGGCAAGAACTGCGTCGCCGCGATCAAGACGGCGTACAAGGGCGCCCGCACGGTCACCGGCGCCTACCTCGAGGTCCGGGGCGGCGGCCGGAGCGAGGACGTGCAGAAATACCGCTACTACGCCGAGACGGGCCACATCGACGGGGCCTGGAAGTGCGTGCGCTACTCCGGCTGGACCCGCGACTCCGGCAACCGCGTCGAGGCGTGGGGCGGGCGCAAGTCCTGGGGCAACTGCAAGGGCTAGGCCCCGTCGGCCATGTTTTGGCAGGTCAACGGCCGGGGGTAGTGTGTGGGCATGTCCCGCCGCGACCTGAGGAAGGCCGGCTGGAGCGACGGCAGCGCCTGGTGGCGCGCGACCGGGCCACGGGGACGGGCCGCGTTCGAGGCGACCGCGAGCCACGTGCGCGGCCGGATCATCGCCCATTCTCTGTGCGGAAATGCTTTGAGCCGATCAGCGAGCGCCGGATAGGTTGGCGCGCATGGCGGGTGACAGGCGCCCGGCATGCCGCCGCCCAACGGCGTGGCGCACCGTCGCAGGAGGCAGGACACGCGTTCAGGAAGGGGGACGACCATGAGACGCGTGAGAGTCGTGAGGGCGACCGTCAAACGGCGCCCGCGGCCGGCCGTGGAGCTCGATCTGCGCTCACCCGCGGGTCGCACGCTGCCCTACTGATCTGCCCCTTACGCCGAATTTACGGGGGTTTCTGTAGATACATAGATAACAAGCACATCACGGGGGGCTCACGATGACGAGGCTTGTGGTGGTGCCGCCACAGATCGCCAGGCACAAGGTCCGCTACATCCGCACGGCTGACCGCCGCAAGCCACCGGCCGACCCCAAAGTGATCGACCTGCGGGCCTACACCGGCAGAAACGTGATCCGTTTCCCCGGCGGCCCCACCAGCGCCGCCTAGCGGCCTGCGGCGTACAACTTCTCGGCGTAGCTCTCGCCGTAGTAGCGCTCCAGCTCTTCCACGCTCTCCTCGACCACCTGCACGTCCTTGATCAGCCGGGCGTGCGAGGGCAGGACGTCGGGCCGCCAGGTGCCGGGCTTCCACAGCGCGGAACGCATGAACGACTTGGCGCAGTGGAAGAAGATCTGCTCGATCTCCACCACGAGCGCGAGACGCGGCCGGTGGCCCTTGACGATCAGTTCGTCGAAGAACGGAGCCTCACGCACGAGCCTGGCCCGGCCGTTGATGCGCAGGGTCTCGTTGCGGCCGGGGATCAAAAAGATCAACCCCACATGCGGATTCTTCAGGATGTTGCGGAATCCGTCCGCTCGGCGATTCCCCGGGCGGTCAGGGACGGCGATCGTGGTGTCGTCGATGACGTGCACGAACCCGGCGGGGTCGCCCTTGGGCGAGACGTCGCAGGAGCCCCGGTCGTCCGACGTGGCGATCAGGCAGAACGGCGAGGCCGCCAGCCAGTCGCGGTCACGCTGGTGGAGGCGTACGCGCTCCTTGGTCGCGGCCCTCGGCATCACCTCGCCGAGAAGCTCGCGCAGCTCGTCCTCGGACCCGATCTCCGCCCAGCTCATGTGATCTCCCTTCGGGGTTTTTCCCCATTTTGTCAGTAACCTTCCCCGCGGCCGGACGGGCGCGCTCGAGGGCCGGGGCCGGCCGTGGTGAGATGCGGGCGACCCCGGCGCGGTGCTGGTTACTCGACGCGCAGCAGGGTCCAGTGGGACGGCTTGCCCTCGTACATCGCGTCGTTGCAGTTGCAGTTGCCACAGCCAGGGATCATTTCCGGTCCTTTCCTCGCCTTGCCGGATGAGGTCTCGTACCCACCGTGACCGACGCGTACGCTGGCGTGACTGCCAGACTTACCGACCTCCCGGGCCACACCGCACCCGCCTACCAGCGCCGGGCGTGCGCCATCGCCGCCAGGTACGCATCGCGTTCGGCCGCGAACCTGGCGGGGTCCATGCCCTGCCGTTCGGCGCGGAGGTGCAGCATGGTCAGCTCGGTCGCCGCCTGCTGGTAGTCGCTCATGGCCCGGCCGAGCCCGGCCCTCCTGGCCCACTTGCGCGCCGCCTTACGGCCGGGCAGCGTGCTGAGCATGGTGACGTCCGCCTCGGTGACCAGCCCTGTCTGCCCGTAGCCGGGCAGGTAGGCGCCCATCTTGGCGACGAGGTGACGCCGCTCGGCGACGGTCACGGCGATCAGCGCGATCAGCGCCACCATGATCACGAGGTAGGCCAGGCCGAGCCAGGCCAGCGAACCCGTGGTGGCGGCGCCGTTCCAGAGGCCGTGCAGGAAGACGGCGCCCAGATAGCCCAGCGGGATCGCGGCGTAGCGTCCCGCGGTGCGCCTGGTGAGCGCGTACGCGACGCCCACTCCGATCAACGAGGTGTAGATCGGGTGACCGAGCGGGTCGATCAACCCTCGAACGACGAACAACTGCACCGCGCCGCCGGCACCCTCCTCCTCGAAGGCCAGCAGGTAGTAGCCGACGTTCTCCACGGCGGCGAAGCCGAGGCCGGCCAGGGAGGCGTACACGATGCCGTCGGTCAGGCCGTCGATCTCCCTGCGCCTGCGCAGGAGCAGGAGCAGCGCCGAGCCCTTGAGCGCCTCCTCGATCACGGGGGCCAGCACGACGGCGCCCACGTCGTCGACGACCGCGGCGCCGAACCCGGCTCGGACGAAGAGCTCCTGCCCCAGGACCGTCAGCGCGATGCCCAGCACGACCGCCAGCCCCGCGCCCCACGCAAACGCGAACGCCAGATTGAGCTTCGGCTCGGGCTCCAGCCGGTCGAGGGAGAGCACCGCGCCCAGCAGCACCGGCAGCGGAGCCACCGCCAGCAGCGCGGCCAGGCCGAAGCCCACGGGACCGCCGGCCACGAGCAGGACCGCCAGCACGAGCAGCGCCAGCACGCCGGAGAGGACCAGGCCGACCAGCAGGGCCTTGCTGGGGCGCTGGGAGAGTGCGCTCTGGGGCGGAGCTGTCATCGTGGTCTCTCACTTCCCGTTCGGTCCGCCCACTATGCGGGCCACGCATCTACAGGCGCTCAACGGTCACTTGATTCGCGGTAATAGGGGTCTGCCACGACGGGCTCGCCGTCGGTGTACGAATACACCTCCCGGCCGGAAATGAACACCCTCTGCGCCCGGCTCATGACGTCCAGCGGGTCTCCGGACCAGATGACCACGTCGCCGTCCAGCCCGGGGCGCAGGGAGCCCACCCGGTCGTCGATCCCCATGATCCTGGCCGGGTTCACGGTGATCGACCGCAGCGCCTCGGCCGGGTCCATGCCCTCCTTGACCGCGAGCGTGGCCTGGTGCACGAGGAAGTGGATGGGCACGACGGGGTGGTCGGTGGTGATGGCCAGCTCGACGCCCGCCCGCGCCAGGATGCCGGGGTTGCGCAGCGAGCGCTGGCGCAGTTCGACCTTCGACCGGCTGGTGAAAAGCGGGCCGATGATGACCGGAACGTTCCTGGCGGCCAGGGTGTCGGCCAGCAGGTGGCCTTCGGTGCCGTGGTTGATGACGACCCGGTAGCCGAACTCCGCCGACAGCCGCAGCGCCGTGGCGATGTCGTCGGCCCGGTGCGTGTGCTGGCACCAGGGCAGCTCACCGTCGAGCACGCGGACGAGGACCTCCAGGGTGCCGTCGCGGTCGAACGGCTTGCCCTCCGCCTCGGCCGCCGCCCGCCTGGCCCGGTAGTCCTGCGCCTTCATGAACGCGTCGCGGATCACCGCGGCCACGCCCTGCCGGGTGGAGGGCAGCTTCTTCTGGTCGCCGTAGACGCGCTTGGGGTTCTCGCCGAGTGCGCTCTTGACGCTCACCGGCTCCTTGACCAGCATCTCGTCCGCGCTTCTGCCCCAGCACTTGACGGCGACCGTCTGCCCGCCGATGGGGTTGCCGGAGCCCGGCTTGATCACCGCCGTGGTCACGCCACCCGAGAGCGCGTCGGCGAAGCCCAGGTCAGCGGGGTTGATGGCGTCGAGGGCGCGCAGGCGGGCGCCGTTGGGGTCGGTCATCTCGTTGGTGTCCTGACCGGCCCAGCCCTCCGCCTCCTCGTACACGCCCAGGTGGCCGTGGGCCTCGACGAAGCCGGGCAGGACCCAGCCGCCGCCCGCGTCGACGACGGGCATGCCCTCCGGCACGGCCACGCCACGGCCGACCGCGGTGATCTTCCCATCCTCGATGAGCACGGTGCCGCCGTCGATGGGATCTCCGTCGACCGGCACGACATATCCGCTGGTGATAGCAAGTTTCATGAGCTGTAACTTACAGGCGAGCGGGTAGGGTGCCCGAATGACGATCTCCGATCTTTACAGACGGTGGCTGCTCGAGATGTGGAACGGCGACTTCGAGCTCGCCCACGAGCTCGTCACTCCCGGCTTCACCGGCCACTGGCCCGGCATGGAGGTGTCCGGTCCCGGCGAGCTGGTCGAGGTGCTGAAGCAGGGGTACGCCCCCTTCGACGACGTCCGGGTCACACTGGACGTCGGCCCGATACCCGACGGCGACCTCGTGGCGGCCAGGTGGACCTTCAACGGCTCCTACCGGGGCGGCCTGCCCGGTGCGACCGTCCCCGAGGGGACGAGGGTGGCCTTCGGCGGGCACGACATCCTGCGAGCCGAGGGAGACAGGTTCGCCGAGTACTGGGTGATCTCGGATGCCCAGACGTTCAGCAGGGAACTGGGGATAGGCTGACATATCTCTTTATGTCGGCGTCTGCGGTACGTACGGGATGGTGCATGTCACAGGAGTACGCGCCCGAGGCGGGCCCGCCGCCCCGCTCGCTGAGCGACGACGAGCTGTCCCGCCTGCTGAGCAAGCAGCGCTTCGGAGCGCTGGCCACCAACAAGGGCAGCGGCCACTCCCACATGTCCACCGTCCGGTACACGTGGGATCCCCAGCAGCGCGTCGTACGCATTCCCACCATGGCCGACCGGCTCAAGGTCAGGCAGCTGCACAAGGACCCGCGCGGCGCCCTCTACGTGGCCGACGACGACTTCACGTCCTACGCCGTGGCCGAGGGCCAGGCGGAGGTGTCGCCGGTGAGCACCGAGCCGGGCGACGAGGTGGGCCTGGAACTGCTGGCCATGCAGCACCATGTCGACGACGCCACCGCCTTCCTTCGCCGGATGGTGGACGACGGGCGGCTGGTGATCAGGCTCAGGGTGTCACAGCTGTACGGGACCGCTCTGGCCAGGCCCGCCGGATAGCGCGGCGCCGGTTGTAGGCCACCGACACGATCACGACGATGACGAGCACCAGGTCCACCGCCGCCGACCAGCGCATGGCCGCGATCTCGCGCCCGCCCTCCGCGACGGCGAAGAAGACCGCGCCGATCACGGCGACACCGCCCGCGCCCGCGAACTGCTGGGCGGTGCTCAGCACACCCGAACCGATGCCGGCCTGGTGCGGCTCGACCTCGACCAGCGCGGCCCCGATGAGCTGCGGCAGCACCAGGCCGTTGCCGGCGCCGACCAGCATGAGCGCGGCGAGCACGTACGGCAGCCCCTGACCCACGCCCGCCAGGAGCAGGCCCAGCCCGGTCACGACGACCACGCCGCCCGCGATGACCACGATCAGCCCGCGTCTCCTGACCAGCCGGGCCCCGAGCAGCGAGGTGATCGTGAACATCGCCCCCATCGGCGCGAACACCAGTCCCGCCTGGAGCGCCGTGAGCCCCAGCCCGATCTGGAGCAGCAGCGTCAGCGTGAACATGAACGAGGCGAAGTACGCCATGAACGCGACGATCGACCCGACGCCCGCCAGGTAGGAGTGCACCCTGAGCAGCGCCAGGTCGAGCACCGGCTGCCCGCCGCGCGCCCCGAGCGCCCGCAACCAGCTCCAGGTCAGCGCGAACACGGGGACGCTCGCCACCATGCACGCCCACGTCCAGACGGGCCAGCCCAGGCTGTTGCCGAGGCCCAGCGGCACCAGCAGCAGCCCCACCCCGGCCGCCAGCCCCGCCGCGCCCGGCACGTCGAGCTTCGAGCGGCGGGCCGTCTCCACCTCCGGCAGCAGCCGCCAGGCCAGCGGGACGACGACCAGGCCGACCGGCAGGTTGATGAGGAAGACCGCCCGCCAGCCGAGCCCCAGCACGTCGGCCGTCAGCAGCAGGCCGCCCAGCACCTGGCCGGCGATCGAGCCGAGGCCGCCGGTCGCGCCGTACCAGCCGATGGCGCGTGCCCGCTCCCCCGGCGGATAGACGGCGGAGATCGTGGCCAGCACCTGCGGCACCATGGCGGCGCCCGCGAGGCCCTGCAGCAGGCGGGCGGCGACGAGCTGGGACGGGCTCTGCGCGATCCCGCCCAGCACCGACGCCACCGTGAACGCGGCCACGCCCCAGACGAACACGCGCCGGTAACCGTAGCGGTCGCCGAGCCGCCCGCCGGTGATCATCCCAGCCGCGTACGTGAAGGCGTAGCCGGCCACGATCAGCTCCAGGGCCGCGGGCCCGGCGTGCAGGTCGTGTTCGAGAGAAGGGGCGGCCACGTTCACCACGAAGAAGTCGAACTGCGCCATGAACCAAGCCGACAGAAGAACGGCCAACGCCCCGCGATAATGCACATTTCAGGTTAAAGGGTCGTGAACGTCGACCCTCCGTCAGGTCCGCGTGTCGGATGCTCACCGTCCGGGCACCGCGAGGCTACTCTGCACTCAACTGCCAGTCATGCGATCTTGTGACCGTCGAGTCGTAGGCCTCTCCCCAGAAGTGGAGACCCATGTCCAGACGACTCGCCCTCATCATCGCGACCACCCTCGCCGTCCTGACCGCGCTCACCGGCCCCGCCACCGCGGCGGCCGCCCGGCCGGTCGTCAACGTCGCCCACCGAGGCGCCTCCGCGTACGCCCCCGAGAACACGATCACCGCCTTCGAGCTCGCCGGCGACCAGCGGGCCGACATGTTCGAGCTGGACGTCCAGGAGACCAAGGACCACCAGCTCGTCCTCATGCACGACACCACCCTGACCCGCACCACCGACGCCGAAAAGGTCTTCCCCGGCCTGTCGCCGTGGAACGTCGGCGACCTCACCCTCGCCCAGATCCGCAAGCTCGACGCCGGCTCGTGGTTCTCCGGCGAGCACGCGGGCGAACCGGTGCCCACCCTCGGCGAGGCACTGCGCACGATGAGCGGCTCGCGCATGGGCCTCCTCCTTGAGGTCAAGGCCCCCGACCGGTATCCCGGCATCGAAACCCGCATCGCCGCCGAGCTGCGGCGCAACCCTCGCTGGCTGTCACCCGGGCGGCTGGTCGTGCAGTCGTTCGACTGGGAGTCGATGCGCAGGTTCCACCGGCTCATGCCCGGCGTGCCGATCGGGCTGCTCGGCACGCCGGCGACCGCCGAGCTGCCGTCACTGGCCGAGTTCGCCGACCAGATCAACCCGCCGTACACCACACTCACGTCCGCGTACGTACGGCGTGTGCACGGGCTCGGCATGGAGGTCCTCACGTACACGGTGGACGATCCGGACGACATGCGCCGGATGATGTCCTACCAGGTGGACGGCATCATCACCAACAGACCCGACGTGCTACGCGGCCTGACCGACGCCTGACGGCCGGGCAGCCACCTCCGGGACCCCGGAGCCGACCCCTGGCCCCAGAGCCTCGGTGCCATGCTGCCGGGCTCGGCACGCCCGGAGTCACCTCCGCGTCCGCCGGCACGACACAGGCATGCCCCCGGAGCATGGGTCAGCCTGCGAGATGGGTCCCGGCCAGGCGGTCGAGGATCTCGTCGAGGATGGGTTCGGTGGTGGCGAAGTTGAGGCGTACGTGGCCGGCGCCGCCGGGGCCGAAGTCCGCGCCGTCGTTCAGCCGTACTCTCGCCTCGCGCTCGAAGACCTCGGCCATGCCGGGCCTGCCGACGCGCAGCCAGGCCAGGTACGTCGCCTCCGGCACCCGGTAGCCGAACGTGCCCGGCAGGCGGGCGGCGATCGTGCGCCGGTTGCGGTCGAGCAGGGCGAGGGTGCGTTCCAGCCAGGCGTCCCCGTGCCGCCATGCCGCGACGGTCGCCTCGACGCCGAACACGTTCGGGGAGCCGTACACGAAGGGTGGCTGCGACTCCAGAGCCTCGCGGACGCCCGGGTGGCCGAGGTGGGCGACCGAGCAGCGGATGCCGCCCAGGTTGAACGCCTTCGTCGCGGACGTGAGGGTGACGGTGCGCTCGGGGAGGATCGTGGCGAACGGGATGTGGCGGTGCGGTTCGTACACGAGGTCGGCGTGGATCTCGTCGGCGAGGACCAGCAGGTCGTGGCGCTCGGCGTGCTCGGCCAGCTCGGTCAGCTCGTCGCGGGTGAAGGCCCTGCCGGTCGGGTTGTGCGGGTTGACCAGGAGGAGCACCCGGCAGCCGGTCAGGTCGGGCACCTCGAAACGCCACGAGCCGCCGTCGGGCTCCATCTGGATGGGGCGGAGCGGGCGCTCCATGACCTCCAGCGTCGACAGGAACGGGTGGTAGGCGGGAGTGTGCACCGCGACGCCGTCGCCGGGCTCGGTGCAGATGTGGAGGAGCACCTGGAGCGCCTGGTTCAGGTCGTTGAAGGAGCGTACGAGCGCGGGGTCGGCCGCCCAGCCGTACTTGCCCGCCATGCGCTCGGCGAACGCCTCGGCCAGCGGCCCCGCGCAGGGATCGGTCAGCCAGGCCGGATAGCCGAGGTCGCCGTCCGCCCGTCGCCGCAGCGCCTCGACCACCTCGGTGGCGGTGGGCAGATCCATGTCGGCGATCCAGGCGGGGATCACGCCCGGTTCAACCGCTGCCCATTTCAGACCATCGTGTGCGACTTTGAGCCCTTCGGGGGTATATGCGTAATCCACCCACCCATTTTAGGATTCTCGAATGTTGATGAGGTGCTGCCGCCGGTTGTGGCAGGCTGGGCGGCCATGATGCCCCACTCGAAGGTCGACGCCATCGTCGAGACCTACCTGTCGATCGCCGACGTGGAGGCTCCCGGCTTGGTGGAGGGGCTTTATCTCGAGGGCTCGGCCGCCCTGGGCGACTACCGGCCGGGCACGAGCGACGTGGACTTCATCGCCGTCACGGCCGCCGCCCCGCCGGAAGACGTACTGGAGCGCATCCACACCCGGCTCGGCGCCCACCCCTTCGACGGGGTGTACCTCACCTGGGACGACCTGCGCCGCGGCCCTAACGACCTGGGCACCCGCCCGCAGGCGCAGCACGGCAGGCTCAACCGCCGGGGCGAGCTCACCCCGGTCACCTGGCACACGCTGGCGGAGCACGGACTGACCTGCCGAGGGCCCAAGCCAGACGAGTTCGACATCTGGAACGATCCTGACGCGCTGGCCGCCTGGACCGACGACAACCTCGACCGCTACTGGCGGCGCCTGGCGAGCCGGGCCTCCCACCTGACCACTCCCTGGGGCCTGATTAGCCTGGGCGGCTACGGCACACTGTGGATCGTCACGGGCGTCGCCCGACTGCACTACACGCTGGCGACGGGCGACATCACTTCCAAGACGGAGGCCGGGCGTTACGCGCTGGAGGCGTTCCCCGAGCGCTGGCACCGCGTGGTGAACGAGGCGCTGCGGGTGCGCGAGGAGGACAGCGCCGCGCCGACGCTCGGCAGCCTGGCCTCGGGACTGAGCGACCATTTCGGCACCCCGCGGCAGTCGCTCTACGGCTCACCGTTCGAACGCAGGAAGGACGTGCTCGGCTTCGCCGGCCAGGCCATCACGTCCGCACACGCGTTGTACGCCACCCGCTGACGGACGACCACGCTCGTGGACGCAGGTGTGGTGCCAGCATCGCGTATCGATCGCACCCGCCGGCCCCGACGCATGGTGTACACAAGTGCACGGGCGGCCACCCGACCGATCGGGACGCGCCCGGTGTTGAGGACCGCGGATGTGGGTGGGCTGCTGACTCGCCGGCGGCGTAAATGGGCCGTCGCGCGAACCGCGGGGGCGATGTGCGGTGTCGTTCCCCATGGCATGTGTGTGGCGCGCGCCGTCATCGCGGCGCGTGCGGTCGGACGCGCGCCCTGGTCACCCCGTCGCGCTACAGCCGCCGCAGGACCGCCACGACCTTGCCCAGGACGCTGGCTTCGTCACCGGGAATGGGCTCGTAGTTGGGGTTGTGGGGGACGAGCCAGACGTGACCGTCCTTGCGCTTGAACGTCTTGACGGTGGCCTCGCCCTCGATCATCGCGGCCACGATGTCGCCGCTCTCCGCCACCGGCTGCTGGCGGACGACGACCCAGTCCCCGTCGGCGATGGCCGCCTCGATCATCGAGTCACCGGTGACCTGGAGGAGGAAGAGGGTGCCCTCACCGACCAGCTGCTTGGGCAGGGCGAAGACGTCTTCGACGCTCTCTTCGGCAAGGATCGGGCCACCGGCGGCGATGCGGCCCACGAGGGGCACGTAGGCGGCCGTGGGACGGCTCACTGTGGACTCGACGTCGGGGGCGGCGTCGGGGTCGACCCACATCACGGGCTCGCCGGGCAGCCGCACCTCAAGCGCGCGAGGGCGGTGGGGGTCACGCCTCAGGTAGCCCTTGCGCTGCAACGCCGTCAACTGGTGAGACACGCTGGAGGTGCTGGTCAGCTGCACTGCCTCGCCGATCTCACGCATGGAGGGCGGGTATCCGCGCTGTTGCACCGAGTCGCGGATCACTTCGAGGATCTTGCGCTGCCTCGGCGTCAGGCCCAGGGAATCTCGCCGTCGCACCGCGAGGTCGCTGACCCCGTTTGCGTCATCCCGCTCGGTCATGCTCTTCCTCCTCGCCTGGCGGCCCGCCTCACCGGCGAACCTCCCAGTCCGTGGTCCTGTTGTCGCACACAGCGACCGTATCTCCGTTGAAGATCATCTTCAAACAATTGTTCGAGTCTTCCTCGAAAAAGTCGCGTGCGTGGTGTACAACATCGTACGGGAGTTCGATCGACATCGTGTTCGATTTGCTGATCTTATTTGGCCTTTTCTTCGGGCCGCATGGCAGGAGGTCATCCATGCGAACACCCACGAACATGGACACGACCAGCGAAGACGTCAACCAACTCACACTCATCGCCGATGCCACGCGCAGTGAGGTTCGACGGGGAGACAATACGCGGGCACAGCCCGTCGCCAGCGGTAATTCCGGCAAGAGGTTGGGGCCCCGTTCGAATAACAGAGGAAGATCCCATTTGCGCCTCGTCCCGCCACCCCGCGCGGGCCGCGACACCGTGCCAC
>NZ_SMJZ01000240.1 GCF_004348345.1 Nonomuraea longispora | reverse complement strand
CCGCCGCCCACCGAGCGTCTCGGGCAGGTCGCGGTGCCACCCGCCCGCAATGAACAGGACGAACAGGCACAAACCTTCACCAGCCGAAACTGATCAGGAGGGACGGCCACCTCGTGAGTCATCGAGGCTGACACGAAGTTCACTTGCGCCCAGCCTTTGCGTACGCCCCCCGCGGGTCGCTACGGTTGTGCGAACAGCCCGCGGGGAGGCCCAGTAGAAAACGTGTACGGCCGGGGAAGCCTTACACGGCCCCAAAGGCCGCCCCGCGGGCTCGTCGACATCCGCAGCCGAGCGTTATCCGATGTTTTCCTAATGCGCCAGGCGTCTCCCTGATCCTGCCCCTGACCTGCTCGTTGGTTGCTCACATCAGTGACACGCACATGTCACTAATTGGTGACGAACGATACTGAAACGGGCGCACCCAGAATAGGCTCCCGCCATTGCATCCCAGTTGTGCCTGCGATGCGCGCGTGTCGAGATGGAGGGGCAACACCCCGCCTTGACCTATTTCCGAGGGAGCACCATTGCGCAGAGCCGTGATCGCGTTCACGGCCTTCCTGGGTGGACTCATCTTCCTGCTCGCCGGCCCCGCCCACGCGGGCCCGGCCGACTGCCAGGGCGTGAGGGGAACACTCAACTTCCAAGGCCAGCCAGTGAACGGCGCCAAAATCTCCGTGGCCACCGAGGACGGCAAGCCCGTCGCGGAGGCCACCACCGACGCTCAGGGCAGATGGGATGTCCAGGTCGAGGATCCAGGCAGGTACAAAGTTACCCTGGATCTCGGCAGCCTTCCGCAGAACGCCGAGGCGCGCGGCGGCACGAACGTCCGCACGCTGAGCGTCCATGAGGGCAACTGCTCCACCGCCCTGTTCCCCCTCCAGCCGAAAGGCGGTGAAGGCCAGGACCAGGGGCAGGAGAGCACCGACAACAGCGCGTTCTGGACCCGCGCCGCGCAGCTCACCTTCGAGGGCTTCAACCTCGGCCTGATCATCGCCCTGGCCGCGCTCGGCCTGTCGCTCATCTACGGCACGACCGGCCTGACCAACTTCGCCCACGGCGAGCTGGTCACCCTCGGCGCGATCCTCGCCTACGGGTTCAACGCGGGCATGGGCCTGAACCTCATCCCGGCCGCGGCCATCGCCGTCATCGTCGCCGGCCTGCTCGGCTATCTGCAGGACCGCTTCTTCTGGGGACAGTTGCGCAGGCGCGGCACCGGCATCATCGCCATGATGATCATCTCGATCGGCGTCGCGCTCTTCCTGCGCTACCTGTTCCTGATCGTCTTCGGCGGCCAGACCGAGGCGTACACGCAGTACAACGCGCAACCCGGCGTGCAGCTGGGGCCGATCTCGGCCGCGCCGAAGAACTTCGTCGCCATGGGCATCGAGCTGGTCGTGCTCGTCATCGTCGGCATCGCGCTGCTGCGCACGCGCACCGGCAAGGCGGCCCGCGCGGTGGCCGACAACCCGGCGCTCGCGTCGTCGTCCGGCATCAACGTCGACCGGGTCGTGCGCATCATCTGGACGATGGGCGGCGCCATCGCCGCGCTCGCGGGCATCATGCTCGGCCTCTCCCAGAACCTGAAATACACGATGGGCCAGGAGATGCTCCTGCTCATCTTCGCCGGCGTCACGCTCGGCGGTCTGGGCACCGCGTTCGGCGCGCTGATCGGGTCGCTGGTGGTCGGCCTGTTCATCCAGGTCTCGACGCTGTGGGTGCCTCCGGAGCTCAAGAGCGTCGGCGCGCTCGCCGTTCTCATCATCGTGCTCCTCGTCCGGCCGCAGGGCATCCTGGGCCGCCGCGAGCGGATCGGCTGATCGGGGGAGGATCAGAATGGACTGGATCACGATCATCAGCACCACCATCAAGGCCTCGGTGGGCGTCGAGACGGTGCTGTACGGCATCGCCGCCATCGGTCTCAACATCCACTTCGGCTACACCGGCCTGCTCAACTTCGGCCAGGCCGCGTTCATGGGCGTGGCCGGCTACGGCCTGGCGGTCACCGTCGTCGTCCTCGGCATGCCGTTCTGGGTCGGCGTCATCTTCGGCCTGATCGCGGCGGTGATCCTGGCGTTCCTGCTGGGCATACCGACGCTCCAGCTGCGCGCCGACTACCTCGCCATCGTCACCATCGCGGCGGCCGAGATCGTCCGGCTCGTCTTCCGCTCGGTGCAGTTCAAGGACGTCTTCGGCGGCTCCGACGGCCACCGCGGCTTCACCGACGGCTTCTACGCGCTCAACCCCTATCCCGCCGGAAACTACGGCTTCAACCTCGGCCCCGTCCCGCTGTTCTTCAACCACCGCACGATGTGGGTGATCACCGTCGGCTGGGTGCTCATCGCCCTGGCCTGCCTCATGGTGCATCTGCTGATGAAGAGCCCGTGGGGCCGCGTGCTCAAGGCCATCCGCGAGGACGAGGACGCCGTGCGCAGCCTCGGCAAGAGCGTCTTCTCCTACAAGATGCAGGCGCTGGTGCTGGGCGGAGTGATCGGCTGCATGGGCGGCTTCATCTACGGTCTGGGTTATGCCTCGGTGCAGCCTGACGTGTTCGGCACCGAGACGACGTTCTACATGTACACGATGGTCATCCTCGGCGGCGCGGCCCGCGTGCTCGGCCCGGTCATCGGCTCGATGGTGTTCTGGGTCCTGCTCGTCTTCATCTACGGTGTGCTCTCCGAGGCGGTCCGCGTTGGGTACATCACCTTCATGGACACCAACCAGGTCGGCGCCCTGCGCTGGATCCTGGTCGGCGCCGGCTTGATCCTGTTGCTTGTCTACCGGCCACAGGGCATCTTCGGTGACAAGAGGGAGATCGCAATCGATGCACGCTGAGACCATGAGCACCGACCGGAAGGCGGCCGCCCTTGCCGCCTTCAAAGACCTGGCCCGCGACCCCGGCGTGCCCAAGCCGGACCCCATCCTGGTGGTGGACGACGTCGTACGCCGCTTCGGCGGCCTCACGGCCGTCGACGTCGGCCACGTGGAGATCCAGCGCGGCTCCATCACGGCGCTGATCGGCCCCAACGGCGCCGGCAAGACCACGTTCTTCAACCAGCTGACCGGTTTCGACACGGCCGACTCCGGCACGTGGACGTTCAACGGGCGGTCCATGAACGGCGTGCCCGCCCACAAGGTGGCCCGGCGCGGCATGGTCCGCACGTTCCAGCTCACCAAGGCGCTCTCGCGCCTGACGGTGATGGAGAACATGCGGCTCGGCGCCCAGCAGCAGAAGGGCGAGAACTTCTGGCGCGCGCTCGTGCCACGCGTGTGGCGCGCCCAGGAGGACGAGATCACCGAGCGGGCCGAAGAACTGCTGGCCCGCTTCAAGCTCGACGCCAAGCGCGACGACTTCGCCGGATCGTTGTCCGGCGGCCAGCGCAAGCTGCTGGAGATGGCCCGCGCGCTCATGGTCAACCCCGAGCTGGTCATGCTCGACGAGCCCATGGCGGGCGTCAACCCGGCGCTGACCCAGTCGCTGCTCGGCCACGTCAAGGACCTGCGCGAGCAGGGCATGACGGTGCTGTTCGTCGAGCACGACATGGACATGGTCCGCGACATCAGCGACTGGGTGATCGTCATGGCCCAGGGCGCGGTCATCGCCGAGGGTCCGCCCGCGACGATCATGTCCGACGATCGCGTGATCGACGCCTACCTGGGCGCCCACCACGACGCGCCGCTGTCCGAGGGCGAGCTGGAGGAGCAGCTGCAGCAGGCCGAGGCCGCGCTGGAGGCCGAGATCGAGGAGGAGACGCAGAAGTGAACGCCGGCCCAGAGTCGAAGGCGGCCGTCACCGACCGCAGTGCGCACCTGGAGGGCGCCGAGGACGCCGTGCTCCGGTGCGACGAGCTGATCGCCGGCTACCTGCCGGGCGTCAACATCCTCAACGGCTCCGACCTCTACGTCAAGGACGGCGAGCTGATCGGCATCATCGGCCCCAACGGCGCCGGGAAGTCGACGCTGCTCAAGGCCGTGTTCGGGCTCGTCAACATCCGCAGCGGCACGGTGCTGCTCAAGGGCGAGAACATCACCAACATGAAGGCGCACACGCTGGTCGCCCGCGGGGTCGGCTACGTCCCCCAGACCAACAACGTCTTCCCCAGCCTCACCATCGAGGAGAACCTCGAGATGGGCGCCTTCCAGACACCGGGGAAGTTCAAGGAGCGCTTCGAGTTCGTGTCCGAGTTGTTCCCCGCGCTCAGGGAGCGGCGCAAGCAGCGCGCCGGCTCCCTGTCCGGCGGCGAGCGGCAGATGGTGGCGATGGCGAGGGCCCTGATGACCGAGCCCTCCGTGCTGCTGCTCGACGAGCCGTCCGCCGGGTTGTCGCCCAAGCTGCAGGACCTGGTGTTCATCCAGGCCCAGCAGATCAACAAGGCGGGCGTGACGGTCATCATGGTGGAGCAGAACGCGCGCCGCTGCCTGCAGATCTGCCACCGCGGCTATGTGCTCGACCAGGGCCGCAACGCCTACACCGGCACCGGGCGGCAGCTCGCCGACGACCCCAAGGTCATCGAGCTCTACCTCGGCACGCTGGCCAGAGCGTAGATCCGTCGTCAGGCGCGAACGGCGGAAGGGCTCCCGATGAGCCCTTCCGCCGTTTTTTCCATGACCGATGTGAATCGTTCGGTGACAGTCGCTCTGCTGCCCCCCGCCCTCCTCGCCGGCTGCCGGGGTGCAGGGCATCACGTGGGAGTTCCGGCGGCCGATTGCCCGGCTGCGCGTTACACGTCGAAGGGCCCGGTCTCGGACCGGGCCCTTCGACGTTCACGCGGGTGACCGGGGTCAGCCCTCGATGTTGCCGGTGCGGTACTCGAGCGCCTTGACCGGGTACTTGTTGTTGTCGCCGTACTCGTAGATGCCGATGGTGGCGACGGCCGGGTCACCGGCGTCGTCGAACTCGACCGGGCCGCTGATGCCGTCGTAGTCGATGTCCTTGCCGGCCTTCAGCAGGTCGACGCACTCCTTGAAGTTCTTGCACTTCTCGCCGCCCTTGCTCACCTCGGCCAGCTTGGCCGCGATGTCGGCGCCCGCGTCGCTCTTGGCGGCCTCGGCGGCCAGCGCGATCAGGTTGGCCGCGTCATAGGACTCGGGAGCGTAGGTGAAGTCCTCGAGCTTGGGGTCGACCTCGAGGAGGTTCTTCCTGAAGGTGTCGGGAGCCGAGGCGCCGGGGTAGGTGCCCTTGACGCCCTTGAGCGTGCCCTTGGGCATCTCCACGTAGTTGGTGTTCGACATGTTGCCGTCCACCATGTACCACTTGTGCTTGCTGGCCGGCATGCCCTGCTTCACCAGCTCGCCGATGACCTTTGCGGTCTCCTCGAAGCCGATCAGGACGATGCCCTTCGGGTTCTTCGCCTTGATCTTGGCGATGTCGGCGGAGAAGTCAGGGGCCTTGGGGTCATAGTCGACCCGCTCGACCACCTGGGCACCGGCCTCGGTGGCGACCTTCTCCACCTGGTCGGCCAGGCCGGTGCCGTACGAGTCCTGCATCGCCATGATGGCGAGCGTGTCGTTGCCGTCGGACACCACGAGGTCGCCCAGCACGCGCCCCTGCAGCTTGTCGGGCGGCGCGGTGCGGAAGTAGAGGCCGTTGTCCTTGATCGTGGTGAACTTGTCGGAGGTGTTGGCGGGCGAGAAGTGCACCACACCGGCGCCCGTGATCTTGTCGATCACCGACTCCGACACCGACGACGACGCGGCGCCGATGATGGCGTCGGCCTTCTGCGCCAGCAGCTTGTCCACCGACTGCGACGCGATGTTGGTCGTCGTGTCGCCCGAGTCGGTGTCGAACTTCTCAACGGGCTTGCCGAGCACTCCCCCGGCCTCGTTGATCTCCTTGAGCGCGAGGTCGACGCCCGCGAACTCGGGCGGGCCGAGGAACGCCAGCGAACCGGTCTGAGGCAGCAGCGTGCCGAGCGTGAGTGTGCCGTCACCCTTCGCCGCGGCCGGTGCCGAGGAGGATGTGGCAGGCGCGGCACTTTCGGAAGTTTGCGCGGCCGTGTCGCCGCCACCACCGCAGGCTGTCAGGGCCAGGCTGGTGGCAGCCGCGACAGCCAGCGCCCGTCCCACGGGAGCAATGCGGATCATGAAGTGTCTCCTTCATTTCAGGCCGGGGATCCGTCAGCACCGCCGAACGTTCCCGATCGAATGACGGAAACGTACAAAACTCCCGCATGCTCCAACTAGATGCCGTGAGGAACTGTCGGCACTTGGATGCGGAGTCGTAATCACTCCTCAACTTACGGACCTGCGGAAGCAGCTTTAATCTGCGTCAGGTGAAGCGTGTTACCACATTACTGGCCGTGGTGGCCCTTGTCGCCGGTTGTGGCTCCTCGGAGCCGCCGGCCCCTTCGGGCCCGCCCGACGGCGTCTCCGTCACGCTCGGGCAATGGCGTTCCGACGAGCCGGCACACCGGCTCCAGGTGGCCGTGCGCAACACCCGGGGCACCCCGGTCTATTTCGCCGACGTCCAGCTGGTGACGCCGTCGTTCCGTACGGTGCCCGCTAGCAGGGCCGACGCGGCCATCGGCAGAACCGGGCGCACCGACCTGCCCATCCCGTACGGCGCCGCGAACTGCTCCCCCGGCGGCCTGCCCGAGGTGCGGCCCGCCACCGTCGTGGCCCACCTCCGCGTCGGCTCGGAACCGCTGCGCGAGGTCGCTTTCGACCTCCCCCACCCCGACCCGCTGCTCGCCAGGCTGCTGCGCGACGAGTGCTCGGAGTTCCTCATCCAACAGGCCGTGAGCATCGCGTTCGGCCACGAGTGGACGGAGTCCGGCAAGATCATGCGCGGCGCGCTGATCGTCACCCGGCGCGGCGCCGGAGCGGTGAGGCTGGCCGCCATGGGCGGCACGACGCACT
This sequence comes from Nonomuraea longispora, assembly GCF_004348345.1. Lineage (GTDB taxonomy): Bacteria > Actinomycetota > Actinomycetes > Streptosporangiales > Streptosporangiaceae > Nonomuraea > Nonomuraea longispora. The sequence continues at coordinate 5,450 of NZ_SMJZ01000240.1, read as the reverse complement.
ACAACGTCGCCTACGACGGCCGCTCCCCCGGCCTGCTGCCGGCCGCCGAGGAGCGCCTGGAGATCCCGGTCGAGCTCACCCCCGCCCGCTGCGACGGCCACGCGTTCGGCGAGGCCAAAAAGGCCTTCCAGTTCCCCGTACGGGCGAGCATCGACGGGGGCGAGGAACGCGTCATCGTCGTGGCGCCGCCCAAGCCGCTGCAGGACCGCCTGATCGGCTACGCCTCCAGGGCGTGCGGCTTCGGCCGCTGAGCGACCCGCCGCTCGCGGGACCGCTCAGCGGCCGGACCCGAGGTCAGCCCTCGGTGTTGCCGGTGCGGTACTCCAGCGCCTTGGTGTCGTAGGTGTTGTTGTCGCCGTACTGGTAGATGCCGATCGTGGCGACGGCCGGGTCACCGGCGTCGTCGAACTCGACCGGGCCGCTGATGCCCTCGTAGTCGATGTCCTCGCCCTCCTTGAGCAGGGCCGCGCACTCCTTGAAGGTCTTGCACTTCTCGCCGCCCTTGCTGACCTCGGCCAGCTTGGACGCGATCGACGCGCCGGAGTCGTCCTTCGCCGCCTCGGCGGCCAGCGCGATCAGGTTCGCCGCGTCGTACGACTCCGCCGAGTACGTGAAGTCGTCGAGCTCGGGGTTGAGCTTCTTGAGCTTCTTCCTGAAGTCGTCGGGAGCCTCCGCGCCCGGGATGGTGCCCTTGACGCCCGTGAGCGTGCCCTTGGGCATCTTCACGTAGTTGGTGTTCGACATGTTGCCGTCCACCATGTACCACTTGACCTTGTCGGCCGACAGTCCCTGCTTGACCAGCTCCGCGATGACCTTGGCGCCCTCCTCGAAGCCGATCAGCACGACCGCCTTCGGGTTCTTCGCCTTGATCCGTGCCACGTCGGCGGAGAACTCCGGCGCCTTCGGGTCGTAGTCGACCCGCTCCGCGATGCTCGCCCCGGCCTCCTCGGCGGTCTTGGTGACCTGGTCGGCCAGGCCCGAGCCGTACGAGTCCTGCATCGCGAGGATGCCGATGGTGTCGTTGCCGTCGGCGGCGATCAGGTCGCCCAGCACGCGGCCCTGCAGCTTGTCCGGCGGCGCGGTGCGGAAGTAGAGGCCCTGGTCCTTGATCGTGGTGAACTTGTCGGAGGTGTTGGCCGGCGAGAACTGCACCACGCCGGCGCCCGTCACCTTGTCGATGATCGACTCCGACACCGACGACGACGCCGCTCCCACGATCGCGTCCACCTTCTGCGCCAGCAGCTTGTCCACCGACTGCGACGCGATGTTGGTCGTCGTGTCACCCGAGTCGGTGTGGACGGCCTTGACCGGCTCGCCGAGCACGCCCCCGGCGTCGTTGATCTCCTTGACGGCCTGGTCGACGCCGGCGAACTCGGGCGGGCCGAGGAACGCCAGCGAACCGGTCTGCGGCAGCACCGTGCCGAGGGTCAGCGTGCCGTCGCCCTTCGCCGCGGGAGCGGAGGACGCGGCGGACGACGACGCCGGCTCGGACTGCTGCGCCGACGTGCCGTCGCCACCGCCGCCGCAGGCCGTGAGGGCCAGGCTCGCCGCGGCCGCGACGGCCAGCAGGCGTCCCGCTGGAGCAATGCGGATCATATAAAAGACTCCCCCAATCTCAGCGAAGGAACGTCCCCTTCGCCGGGTTCTCCAAGCTCAGGATGCCTCTCGGATGGGACGGCCGGGGGTTGTTGCTCGGCTTTTATGCTGATTCGTAATGTCCTAAATACCCACTGTAATGGGACGTTTCACCACAGTTACTGACAGTTCACACGAGGAACATCCCGGAGACGAAATATCAGGATCAGGGCCGTAATGGTGGGAAAGCTGGGACGTAAGGGATTACTCGCGAGCGCCCGCAATCACGACCGCGCCCGCCGGGGCCCTTCCCCCGCGCCACGACCGCCACACCACCCGAGCCGACACCCAGGCCACCGTGCACCGCGCCGCCGGCGACAGGCCGGAGCGCTTGGGCGGGCGGAGCCGGTGACCGCGATGCGGAACGCCGGTGGTGTCGTGGCCGGCAGCGGTCCGGCGGACCGTTTCGCGCCAGGCGCGGGCGCCTCAGCCCCGATCGGCCGCGTCGTCGATAACGATCTGAGCAACCTCGCGCATGCTCAGCCGCCGGTCCATCGACGCCTTCTGGATCCACCTGAACGCCTGGGGCTCGCTCCAGCCGTGCTGCGTCATGAGCTGCCCCTTGGCGCGCTCGACCAGCTTCCTCGTCTCCAGCCGCTCCGACAGGTTCGACACCTCGGCGGCCAGCGCCACCATCTCCTCGTGCCTGCTGACCGCCATCTCGATGGCCGGCACCAGGTCGGCCTTCGTGAACGGCTTGACCAGGTAGGCCATCGCCCCCGCGTCCCTGGCTCGTTCGACCAGGTCACGCTGGGAGAACGCGGTCAGGATGAGGCAGGGGGCGATGCGTTCGCCGACGATGCGCTCGGCCGCGGAGATGCCGTCGAGCACGGGCATCTTGACGTCGAGAATGACGAGATCGGGTCTCAGCTCGGCGGCCAGCCGGATCGCCTGCTCGCCGTCGCCGGCCTCCCCCACGACGACGTAGCCGTCCTCCTGGAGCATCTCCTTGAGGTCAAGGCGGATCAGGGCCTCGTCTTCCGCGATCACTACTCGCCGCTGCGTACTCACGAGCGCAAGAGTACAGATGTCCGGTAGATTAGATCCACGCTGGCACCCGTCGCTGATCATTTTCGGCGGCGGAGTACAGTGCTGATCCGGACAAGTCCGGAAAAATCAGCCGGAATGATGGAATGGCAGACATGGACGCCTCAAAAGCGTCTGCTCGAAAGGGCGTGCGGGTTCGAATCCCGCTTCCGGCACCTCTGCCCCACCCACGTGCCGTACGCGCCGGTCACCGTGCTGACCGCGCACAGGCACCCGTCGCGCCATCAAGTCTCCGCCGCGTGCGGAGCCGTCCTCGCCGTCATGGGCCGTGAGTTCGGGGCGTGCCCGCCTGCCGGGTGACGCCCGGGCGCGAGGGCGCCGAGTGGCTCGACCGCCGGAGCCGGCCTCATCCGGGCTGTTGGGGGCCCAGCGCAGACCCACGGCCTGCCGGATGTCCTAAACTGGCGCGCTGAAAGGGACGCGTGATCATTGGAGTGCCGCATGGCTACGCCCTCCGGACGAGATGACGATCGCGAGATCTTGGCTGCGATCAACAGCAAGGTCGAGCAGATGGTGCGGGAGTCCTTGGCGGCGCGGGATCGCGATCGCGAGGTCGGCGGTGTCGGCCGGAGCGACGACGGGATGATCAAAGCCAAGGCCGACGCCGACGGCGCGATCGTCTCGCTCACGCTCGATCCGCGCGTGATGCGGCGTGACGCGGTTCGTCTCGCCGAGGATGTGGTCGCGGTGCTCGACGCGGCGCATCAGGACGCGCGGCGGCAGGCGCGGGACGTGCTCGACGGCGCCGGGCTCGCCTCGATCACGTCGGACCCGCTCGGCGAGAGCCTTGCGTCCGACCGGGACGGGCGGGCGGTGAGCGGCGTACTCCGCCGCCTGCTGGAGATGTCCGGCGCGGAAGACGACGAGTACGAGGACGAGCGCCGCGTGCCCGACTTCCTGGAGAAGGAGTACGACGAGCTGCAGAGCCTGGTCGGCACGGGTACGAACGCGTCCGGGCACGTCACGGCGACCGCGGACGCGCACGGACGCGTACGCGAGCTCGGCATCGGTCCCCGTGCCATGCGGCTGGACAGTCACGTGCTGGCGGAGGAGATTCTGGCGGCCGTGCGCGACGCGCGGCGCGCGGTCGTCGCCAAGGCGGAGGAGCAGGTGTTCGGCGCCTTCCCCGAGCTCGGCCGCGGAGCGGGCGACGACGTCCCGCGCCCGGAACGTTCCCGGGGCAGGCGCCGGTGACCCGGGACGGCGCCGCACGTGCCCGCCGGTGACCTCGTAGGGCGCCTCGTGTGAGGCGCCCTACGGGTCCCTAGGAGGCCTTCTGCTTGTCGAGTTCCGGGATCACCAGTTGCTGCCCGGGTGACAGGTTGCCCTGGTTGATGCCGTCGAGCTGCCAGTTGGCCTGCTGGAGGAGCGACGCGTACTGCGGGTCGCCGTATTCGCGCTGGGCGATCGCCCACAGCGTGTCGCCGGACTGCACCGTATGCGTGGTGGCGCCGACCGGTGGCCTGGCGGCGGAGCGGGAGGATTCGCCGCTGGAGTTGTTCTCCCAGTTCCGGTAGTCGGGGACCGTCAGGTCGACGGGCTCGCTCTGGCCGCGGGGCACCAGGGCGTAGTTGATCGTTCCAGGGAAGAGGCCGAGGATGCGGCCCTTCCAGAAGGGGTTCAGGTTGAGGAAGGTGTTGATCGGCGCGATCTGCCTGGCCCGATAGGTGAGGCTGTTCTTCGGGAGCCAGATCTTCGAGCCGTCGCTGAGCTTCATCTGGGCAAGATGGTTGCCGGGCAGAACACGTCCGTAGCGGACGTTGGTGGCCGACATCGCACGGCTCGGGTCGACGGGCCAGAGTTTCTTGAGTCCCCACTTGTCCGCGTTGCGCCAGGCGAGGTGCTTGAGGCCGGTCGCGTCACGGAGCAGTCCGTAGTATCCGGCGCCGAAGACCGCACTGACGCCGCCGACGATGACGCCGTCCTTGAGCGCGGCGCCGAAGCTCTTGTTCTCGAACATCATGCTGAGTGCGGTGGCGGCGCCGGCGTTGATGCCGAGTTCGAGCGCCATGTTGAACCCGAGAGGGTGTGCCTGCGCGAACCTGGTGACCGAGCCGAGCCTCTTCATGAGGGAGAAGGCGCCGCCGAGGCCGAGGAGGAAGGACAGGGTGCCCAGCATGCCAGGGGAGACCGAGAAGGGATCTTCGACGCCCCGGCCGGCGTTCGCCAGCGAGGAGTTGACGTAGTTGGCGCCGACGACGCCGATCCCGTTCTTCATGAACCCGCTCAGCACCGAGCCGCGTCCGGCCACGCTGGTTCCGAACCCCTTGCCGAGCTGCTTGAGCCTGGCGCGCAGGAGTTTGATCACCAGCAGGGCGCGCTGCCTGAGGGTGTGGGCCATCCTCACGAGGAAGGCGCGTACCGCGGGGTTGAGGATCGCCGCTCCGGCCATGATCACGCCGATCGCGGCCAGCGTCTGCAGGGTGCGCTTGACGAGGTGCTTGGACCTCTGGGTCTCCTCGACGGCGTTGCCGAGGATCTCGGCGGAGTGCTCGGAGCGCGCGGCCCACTCCGCCAAGGTCTGGGCCTCGTGCCGGCCGCCGGCCGGGTTGACGTGTTCCCTCCAGGCCGCATGGTAGGTCTGGGCGGCATCTCCGCCCCAGCGTGCCTTCTCGACCTCGTCCTCGACCGCGTCGATGTCGGGCTGCAGTTGCCGGAGCCGGTGGGCGGTCTCCTCGCACGCCCGCTGCATCTCCAAGAGCTTGCGTTCGTAGTCGTCGCCGAGGCCCAGCAGGTCGAGGGTGGCGTTGAACGTCACGGACAGGGTG
>NZ_SMJZ01000023.1 GCF_004348345.1 Nonomuraea longispora | reverse complement strand
GGACGGCTCCGCCGGGCCGGCGTGCGTCGGCGGGCGGTCGGGCGGTCGGCCCTGCCAGGTGGGCCACGGGCCGGGCGACGGCGGCGGGCCGCCGGTCGGCGAGGGCAGCAGGGGCGCGGGTGAGGGGATGACCAGGGGCGGCGGCAACCCGGGTGACTCCGTGACGCCGAGGGGGCGCATGGTCGTGGCGTCGACGATGGGCACCACGGTGACGGGAAGATTCTTCGGCTCGCCCTGCCAGGGCAGTCTGATGCCGGGCGGCTCGCCCGTCGGGGGGAAGGCCGCCGTCGCGACGCCCGACAGGCCGCCGTTGTCCCTGCCGATCTGCTGGAAGATCACCGCTATCGCCACCACGGCCGCGACCGCCGCCAGCGCACCCGCCAGCGCCTGAGGCCACCTTCCAGCGCCCTTGTCCGCGGGAACGGGAAACCCGGCGGCTCCAAGGCCGCTGGTCCGCCTGGCGACGTAGCGCCGGTAGGGCAGCAACTCCGGGTCGCCGAAGCAGCTCAGGACCCTGACCCGCAGCGGCTGCGGCAGCGCCACGGCCGGCAGCAGCGCGTAGACCTTGGGCGCCGACACCTCGCGGTCGCGGTGGGGCGCGCAGGTCTCGCAGCGCGACAGGTGCCTGACCAGGTGCTCGCGCATGTCCTGGGTCAGCTCGCCGGAGAAGCCGGCGAGGATGCGGGCGCGCGTGGGGCAGTCGTACGGGCCCTTCCTGGCGAGGATCTCGGCCGTGATCGCGCCGCCGAGTCGTTCACGGGCCTCCTCCATGACCTGCTCCACCTGGCGCGGCGGGAGCGCGAGGACCTGGGCGAGCTCGGTGGTGGGCAGCTCGTGCCGGTAGGCCAGCTCCAGCGCCTCGCGGTCGGTGACGGGCAGGCCGTGGACCGCGTTCCACGCCATGACCCGCAGGTCGGCATCGGCCGGGTCGTCCAGCGGCGGTGCCTCGGCGAGCGCCTGCGCGGGGCCGGGCGGCGCGCAGGCCCTGCGCCGGAGGCATTCGGCGCGGGCCAGCGCGTACAGCCAGGTGCGCAGCCGCTCCGGCTCTGCCAGCGCGTCGGCGTGCGCCTCGGCCGCGATCAGCGTGTCCCGGAGCGCCACCTGCGCACTGTCGGCACTCATGAGGAGGGACCAGCAGTAGCGGTAGATGCTCTCCGCGTGTGCGTCGTAGAGAGCGGCCACGGCGTCGGTGTCGCGGGCACGAAGGGCTTCCACCAGAACGCGGTCATCCATGTGACCGAAGGTAATGGATCGGTAACTAGTAGTTCCACCATTTCCGCGCCGGTGGCATGGCTTGTCGGGCGGCATGTTCCGGTTCCTCATGAATATTCGCGATAGCCCCCTGCGACTAGATTTATCGAGCTTTGAGGTAGAAAATCATTGCTTATACTTGCTGACGATCTCGGTGCTCCGGTCCACCGCGAACGGCTCGGTCGTCGGCTTGACCGTGTGCACCGGCAGAGCGCCCCCGAGCGCCAGATCCTCGTAAGGGCGGCCGGTCGATCCCCAGGTCCGCGCGGTGATCTCGGTCTTGGCCACCTTGGCGCGCGGGGGCACCCCCGACACGGTGAGGATGAAGCGCGGGGGGCGGCCCGCCTTCACGTCGTCCACGAACGTGCTGCCACCGGCCAGGAGTTTGCCCGTTTTGTCGCGCAGGAGAGCATTGACGACAAGACTGCTCGCCGCCGTACGATAGGGATTATCCACATATCCGGTAATAAGGTATGAGCCGTCTTTCTGGCGCAGAGTCTGGGTCCGGGTGATAGGAAACTCACGGAACGCCGACGGGATCCGCGCCGCCAGCCGCCACTGCGCCGGACGGTACTGGATCGTCACCTTGGCCGGCTTCTGGGTGGCGGTGGCCTGGCCGGTGAAGGCCAGCGACCCGCCCGGCGGCACGGCGTCGAGCGGCTGGTCCATCCTGACCACCTCGGCGCCCTTGGTGTCCTGTCCGACGATCGTGGCCACCACGTGCTCGCCGAAGTGCCACGGGTTGGCGTTGCTGAGCACGCCGGCCCAGTTGACGGCGTACCCGTCGGCGGACTTGACGATATTGGAGACCTGCTCCTTGAGCGCGAGCGGCTTGAGCTCTTGGACGGGTTGTTCCTCGCTCGCGCACCCGGTGAGGCAGATCGCCCCGAGTGCGAGGAGGCTGACGGTTCGGCTACGCGGGATCACTTTGCCGTGATAACCCGTGCATGGGCACGGATGGCAGGAGACACGCGCCTGCCGTACCAAGTCTTTAACGCGGGTCCCTCAACGCGGGCGCACGACCCTGGCTTCGTCCCAGACCGGCTCGGGCGACTCGTAGACCGTGCCGTCGGAGCCGAAGACCAGGAAACGGTCGAAGTCGGTGGCGAACCAGCGGTCGTGGGTGACCGCCACCACCGTGCCGTCGAACGCGTCCAGCCCCGCCTGCAGCGCCTCGGCGCTGGCCAGGTCGAGGTTGTCGGTCGGCTCGTCGAGCAGCAGCAGCGTGGCGCCCGACAACTCCAGCAGCAGGATCTGCAGGCGTGCCTGCTGCCCGCCCGACAACGACTCGAAGCGCTGCTCGGCGGCCCTGCCCGCCAGCTCGTAGCGGGCCAGCGTCTTCATCGCCTCGTTCTTCAGCCGGGCGTGCTCGGTCATGACGATCTCGACAGGCGTGCGGCCGAGCAGCTCGGGACGGGCGTGTGTCTGGGCGAAGTGCCCCGGCACGACGCGGGCGCCCAGTCGGGCCACGCCCTCGTGGCGGACCTGCTCGCCCGCCAGCAGGCGCAGGAAGTGGGACTTGCCCGAGCCGTTGGAGCCGAGCACCGCGACGCGCTCGCCGTACCAGACCTCCAGGTCGAACGGGCTCATCAGCCCGCTGAGCTCCAGACCTTCGCAGATCACCGCGCGCTTGCCCGTGCGGCCTCCGCGCAGCCGCATCGTGATGTTCTGCTCGGCCGGCGCCACCTCCGGCGGCCCCGCCTCCTCGAACTTGCGCAGCCGCGTCTGGGCGGCGTGGTAGGCGGGGGCCATGCCGTCGTTGTAGCGGGCTTTGTTCTTCAGCATGTTGACCAGGGCCCTGAGCTTGGCGTGCTCTTCGTCCCAGCGCCTGCGCAGCTCGTCGAGCCGCTCGTTGCGCGCCCTGCGCGCCTCGGCGTAGGTGGCGAACCCGCCGCCGTGGATCCAGATGCCGCCGGACTCCACGGTGATGATGCGGTCGGCCGCGTTGGCCAGCAGCTGGCGGTCGTGGCTGACCAGCAGCACCGTCTTCGGCGTCTCCCTGAGCTGCTGCTCCAGCCACTCCTTGCCGGGCACGTCGAGGTAGTTGTCGGGCTCGTCGAGCAGCAGGGTCTGGTCGGGGCCGCGCAGCAGCGCCTCCAGGACCAGGCGCTTTTGCTCGCCGCCCGACAGGGTGGCCACGTCGCGATATTTCACCTGTTCGTACGGAATGCCGAGCGCGGCGACCGTACAGGTGTCCCAGAGCACCTCGATCTCGTAGCCGCCGGCGTCGGTGTAGTCGCTGATGGCCTGCGCGTAACGCATCTGCGTCTTCTCGTCGTCGCGCTCCATCATCGCCAGCTCGGCCTCGTCGAGCCGCCCGGCCGCCTGCCGGACGGCGGGCGGTGCGACACCCAGCAGCAGGGCACGCACGTCGCTGCCGTCGCGCACGCTGCCGATGAACTGACGCATCACGCCCAGCCCGCCCGAGCCCGCCACGCTGCCCTCGACCGGCTGAAGGTCGCCGGCGATCAGCCGCATGAGCGTGGTCTTGCCCGCGCCGTTGGGCCCGACCAGCGCCGCCTTCACGCCTTCGCCGATCCGGAAGGACACGTCGTTGAGCAGGGGCCGCCCGTCGGGCAGCACGTATGTCAGATGTCCTACTTCGACGTGGCCCATGCTGCGCAGGCTACCCGGCCCGTTCGTGACGGAGCATCACCTTTTCCGGCCGCTCAGATCAACTCGGTCTTGTAGAAGATGCTGGCCTTGCGCGCCTTCGGTACGCCCGAGGCGAGTCCCAGGCACAGGCGGGGACCGCCGGAGGTGAGCTGGATGGCCATGCCCTCCGGCTCACGGAAGTCGAGCGACCTGCCCGCCTCGGTGCGCGCCCGCTGGACGCGGTCTCCCGTGCGAAGGTCGAGGCACGTGATGAACGAGTTGCCGGGCGGCGGGTTGTCGTCACTGTAGGCGTTGCCGGTCAGGATGTACACGTAGTCGCCGTAGGGGGCGTACCCCTGGAAGGTGCCCAGACCCGACATCTGCGGCACGTCGTGGATCGGGTCGGCCGAGCCCGACTTGAGCGCGGCCAGCGAGAACACAGCGAAGCGGAAAGAGCTGCCGTCGTGGTAGCGCATGACCAGCCGGCCGGTCGAGGGGTCCGTCGCGCAGGTGGTGTTCACCGCTCCTGAGATCGGACTGAACTTGGTGAGCGCCGACGACGACCTCGTCAGCGTCTGCCCGTTGACGAACTTGAAGCGGGCCAGCCTGCTTCCCCTGGCGGAGTCGCCGTCGCTCACGGCGTCGGTCTCGGTCCACAGGTACGCCGAACTCCCCGACGGCTCGACCCCGATCTGCACGCCGTGGCCGAAGCCCATGAGGTACATGTGGCCGAGAACCGAGCCGCTCAGGCTCAGCTTGGTCAGGCACAGGTCACCCGCGGCGTTGGACCCGCCGCCGTTCTTCACCTGGACGGTGTAGATGTGACCGTTGTCGTTGTCGAAGGAGAACGACTGCAGCACGGTCTCGTCGCGCAGCGCCTTCCTCCAGATGAGCGGGCTGGAGGGGGCGGTCAGCTGGAAGCGGCCCCCGGCCCAGGCGGCCGCGGCGGCTGAGGCGGTTGTCGCGCCCGCCACGGCCGTGAGGGCGGCGCCCGCCCCGATTCTGAGCAAACCCCGACGGGTGACCGGCATGTGCGAGGACATCATCACCATCCGTTCTGCTGTGATCAGCACCCGGGCGTCACTGTAGTGGTGGCGGCCTCAGATTTCGGATGGAATTCGGATGGAATACGGAGACTCTAGACAGTAAGTGATCTAATGACTAGAACTGTAGGGAGTCTCCTCCCCCAAGGACCAGTGATGACGCGATTCCGCTCCGCCCTCGCACCCCTCGCCATCGCGTTGACCGGCCTGACGGCCGTGCCGCAGCCGGTCTGGGCCGCGCCTCCCCGGCCGGCGCACTCGGCGGCGCCACAGGAGCGGCAGGCCACCGCCGCCTCCGAGTGCGCGCCGACCGTCGCCGGCGCCTCCACGAACGCCCGCCTGACCAGGTTGTTCACCGCCTACGGCAACGACAACAGCCGCCTCGACGACTGGACGGGCGCCGACGGCACCTACTCGCTCAAGCTGCCCGGCGGGAAGGACCTGTGGATCTTCTCCGACACCTTCCTCGGCCAGGTCGACCCGGACGGCTCGCGGCCGCCCGTGGTCGAGGAGGGCGGCACGACCGTCTTCCTCAACAACACGTTCGCCGTCGAGCGCGACGGCAGGCTGTCCACGATCCACGACGGCACCCCGGAGAAGCCGACCGCCGTGATGCCGCCGCGCGACGAGGACCACTGGTTCTGGGCCGGTGACGCGACGCTGGCCGGCGAGATCGTGGAGGTCACCTACCAGGAGTACGAGCGGTTCGGCGAGGGCGCGTGGGACTGGCGCTGGCACCGCAACGTGGTGGCCAGGTTCGCCCCCGGGCGGCTCGACGAGCCGATCAGCGTGCACGACCTGCCCTCGGGGCACGGCGTCTCGTGGGCCTCGGCGACGCTCAAGGACGGCGGGTACACCTACGTCTACGGCGTCGAGGACCTCGGGTCGCCGAAGTACATGCACGTCGCCAGGGTCAAGGGGCAGAGCCTGCTGGGCCACTGGGAGTATCTCAAGGCCGACGGCACCTGGTCGCCCGACGAGGCCGACTCGGCGCGGGTGATGAGCGGGGTGGCGAACGAGTACAGCGTCAGCAAGGTCGGATCCGGATATGTCCTGATCACTCATGACACCACCGAGGAGCTCAGCCCCACCATCGTCGCCTACTCCTCCTGCTCCCCGTCCGGCCCGTTCACCGGCAAGCAGCACGTCTACACGACCCCCGAGACCAAGGGCGACGTCTTCACCTACAACGCCCACGCCCATCCCGACGTCAAGGGCAACGGGCTCGTGATCTCGTACAACGTCAACAGCTTCGTGAACACCGACCACTACCGTGACGTGACGATCTACCGGCCCCGGTTCCTGGATGTGACCTTCGAGTGAGACGTAACTGGGCGGCCCGCCTGCGGTACATCACGATCGACGGGCTGCGGGCGGTCGTGCTGGAGAACGAACGGCTGCGCGTGACCGTCGTGCCCGACAAGGGCGGCGACGTGGTGGAGTTCCTGCACAAAGCCACCGACACCGACCTCGTCTGGCTCTCCCCGCAGGGACTTCGCAACCCGCGCGACCACCTCCAGGGCGCGGCCGACGACGTCGCCCAGTTCGTCGACCACTACGAGGGCGGCTGGCAGGAGGTCTTCCCCAACGGCGGCGCTCCGAGCGAATACCGGGGCGCGCGGCTGGCGCAGCACGGCGAGGTCTCGGGGCTCCCGTGGGAGTGCGAGGTCGTGGCCGACTCCGAGACCGAGGTCGCCGTACGCCTGCGCGTACGCACGCGGCGGCTGCCGTACCTGGTGGAGAAGGTCTTCCGGCTGCGCTCGGGCACGGCGGCGCTGGAGATCGAAGGACGGGCCACCAACGAGTCGGACCTCCCGCTGCACGCCATGTGGGGCCAGCACATCGTGTACGGCCTGCCGTTCCTGCGCCCCGGCGCCACGATCACGCTGCCCGAGGGCGTCACCGTGATCCCGCACGAGAGCGCGATCGGCCCGGGAGGGCGGCGGGTCAGGGCGGGCGGGCCCTGGCAGTGGCCCGTGGTGCCGGCGGACGGCGGCGGCGAGACGGACCTGAGCGTGGTGCCGGAACGGGGTACGCCGAGCGACATCGTGTACCTGACCGGCTTCGACGAGGGTTGGTACGAGATTTCTGGGGACATCGGTATGCGGGTGGAATGGGACGCCACGGTCCTGCCGTACCTGTGGATGTGGCAGGAGCTCGGGGCGTCCACCGATCACCCCTGGTGGGGGCGGGCCTACACGGTCGGCCTTGAGCCCTTCTCCAGCATGCCCACCGACGGCCTGGCCGCCGCCGTGGCCAACGGCACGGCCCTCACCCTTGATCCTCACGAGACGAAAGAACTGCGGTTGCGCGCGGAGGTGCTGGCATGAGTAGCGAGTTCGGCGGGAAGGTCGCGCTGGTCACGGGCGGCTCGATGGGCATCGGGCGGGCGGTGGTCGACCGGCTGGCCGACGGCGGCGCGTCCGTGGTCTTCTGCGGCGCCGACAAGGACGCCGAGCTCGACAGCGAGCACGTCGTCGGCAGGATCGCCGACGTGCGCAGCGCCGGCGCCATGCGCGATCTCGTGGACCTGGCCGTGGCCAGGTTCGGCGGGCTCGACATCGTGGTGACGTGCGCGGGCGTGCAGCGTTACGGCACGGTCGAGGACACCCCTGAAGAGGTCTGGGACGAGGTGCTCGACATCAACCTCAAAGGCGTCTATCTCACGTGCAAAGCCGCCGTCCCGAGGCTGCGGGCCCGCGGCGGCGGCTCGATCGTGGTCATGTCGTCGGTCCAGGCGTTCTCCTCGCAGGCCCAGGTGGCCGCCTACACCGCGAGCAAGGCCGCGCTGAACGGCCTGACCAGGGCCATGGCGCTCGACCACGCGGCCGACGGGATCAGGGTGAACGTGGTCTGCCCCGGCTCGGTGGACACGCCGATGTTGCGCTGGGCGGCCGACCTGTGGCGCGGCGAGCTGTCGCAGGCGGAACAGGTCGCGCAGTGGGGCACGTCTCACCCGCTGGGCCGCGTGGGCAGGCCCGAGGAGGTGGCCGAGATGGTGGCGTTCCTCGCGGGCCCGCGCGCGTCGTTCATCACCGGGGCCGAGCACCGCGTGGACGGCGGGCTGCTCGCCCAGAACCCGGCGGCGCTGCCCGAGTAGGTAGAGGGGAGGCCACGGGTTCCTCCACCGGCGCACCAGAGCCGGCAACAGTTCCGTCAACGCGACGAAAGCCCATGTCACAGGCCTGATACGAGTGAGTCGGCGAGCCAGGGCACGCGACCTTGCACGGGCGCGCAGCCCTTGTGGATCGGCGAGTCACAACGACTCGTGTTCGATTCGGCACGCTAAGTTACCGAGGTCGAAAACGACTCACCGATCGAGGAGAGACCTGTGAGGCTATCCAGGAAGGCCGCCGGCATCGTCGCCGTGGCCGCGATGTTCACCGTGGTCGCCCCCGCGGCTGCCGCGGTGGCGAGCCCCCGCTCGACCTGCTACGGCGGTCGTGTCTGCCTGTACGCGGGCTTCGACTACAACCGTGGCCAGATCGACCACTGGCGTGACTTCGTCAAGGACGACTCCAACCTTGCCGACAACAACTGGCTGAACTGGGACTTCAGCAACACCTGGCACAGCATGGACAACGAGACCAGCTCGGTCAGGAACCGGGTCGGCTGCAGCGCCACCCTCTGGCAGCACCCCGGCTACACCGGCGCGCACAGCACGTTCACGCACAACTCGAACGACGGCTACCTGTCGAACAACGCCATCGGCAACAACCGCACCAGCGCGATCGACATCTGGTGCCGCTGAGAATTGACGGGAGTGCCGGTTTCCGGGCTTGGCCGCCGGAAACCGGTCGCCGGGGACTCCTCGCGAGCGCGCTGCTGCTGGTGGCGTCAGCCGCGGCCTGCGCCGCCGACGAGCCAGCCGCGCCCGCGTCGCCCGACCAGGACAGCACCGCGATGACGCAGCTGGTGCTGCCGTTCGACGCCTACAAGACCACTCCCGAGCAGCGGGCCGTTCTGGGCAATGCCCACAACCATCTCGTCGTCCAGTGCATGCGCGAGCGGGGCAGCACCGTCACCCCACCCGCCGAGGACGCCGCCGAGATCGCCGCGGTCGATCCCGGCAACTCCCGCCGTTACGGTGTCACGGACATCGAGGCGGCCAAGCAGTACGGCTACCACCTGGCCAGGCCGCCCTCGCCCGACACGACCGGCGCGTGGGCCGCCAAGCTGCCCAGGCCGGTCCGCCACCGCCTGTACGGCACGGCCGCCGACCGCGGCTGCCTCGACCGGGCGACGCAGGCCCTGGACAAGGGGGCGCGCAAGGCGGACTGGCCGTGGTTCTCGCTGCAGGACTCGCTCACGCTGGAGCAGGCCGCCAAGGATCCCACGGTGAAGGAGGCGGTCAAACGCTGGCAGTCGTGCATGCGCCAGGCCGGCCACTCCTACCCGTCGCCCGAGGCGGCCATCGCCGACGGTCGCTGGAACCTGGACGATCCGGCGGTCACCGAGGAGGAGAAGCGGACGGCGACCGCCGACACCAGGTGCAAGTGGTCGTCGGGGCTCGTCCTGGCCTGGTACGGAGCCGACGCCGAGCTCCAGCAGGCCGTGATCGCCGACAATCCCCGGCGGTTCGCCGCTCTCCGCTCCAACCTCAAGCAGCGGCTGAAACGGGCTTCAGGCCTGCTCGCCCAGCACAAAAGCGGCGAGGTCGGCTGACTGGCGCAGCCTGCTGGGCTCGTGGACGTACATCATGTGGCCGGCCTCGTAGTACTTGAACTCGACGTTGGCGGCCAGTTCCGTGGGCACCGGCAGGTGGGCGACGGCGTGCTCGGCGGCGTAGTAGGGGGTCGCGCCGTCGTGGTAGCCGCAGGCCACGTGCACCCGAAGGTGCGGGTTGGCGCGCATGGCGGCGGCCAGCTTGTCGGTGACGGCGACGTGCGCGCCCTCGAACTCCTTGTACGACCACGGCCGCACGCGCGAGGTCAGCACCTCGTACGGCAGGTCGTTGGCGTAGCCGAGTTCCGCCCGCAGGTAGTGGTTGAGCGCGGCGCTGTACGGCCCCATGATCGCGTTCATGCTGGGGTCGGCGAAGAAGTGTTCCCGCCCCGCGTCGGGATCCCACCCGGTGAAGCGCCCGTCGAGGCGGCCGACGACCTGGCGGCGCGGGCGCAGCAGTTCGGTGAAGAACCGGATGTGCTCGATCCGCAGGTCCACCCGGTCGACGTAGTCCTCGGTGAGTCCCGTCAGCGCGGCGATCCTGGCCACAGCCGAGGCGCGCTCGTCGGGGGCGAGCCGGCTGCCGCGGGCCAGCGCCCAAGGGTAGTCGCGCTCGGCGAACTCCTCGGCCTCGCGCAGCACGTCGGCCAGCGGCCGGTCGCCGTGCAGGCCGTGGTAGTGGGCGATGGCCGCGTACGTCGGCAGGTAGAGGACGTGGGCCAGGTCGTTGCCCTGGTTGAACTCGCCGGTGATGAAGTCGAGCACCGAGGAGATCAGCATCAAGCCGTTGATGTACATGCCGTAGCGCGACTGCAGGTGCTCGGCCAGCCCGGCAGCCCTGACCGTGCCGTACGACTCGCCCGCGAGGAACTTCGGCGACATCCACCGGTCGTTTCTCGTGGTCCACAACCTGATGAGCTCGCCGACCGACTCCAGGTCTCCGGTGAACCCGTGGTACGGCTCCGGCTTCTCCCCCTCGGCCGCCCGCGAGTAGCCGGTGGAGACCGGGTCGATGAAGACCAGGTCGCTCACCGTCAGCAAGCTCTCCTCGTTGTCGGCCAGGCCGTACGGGGGAGGCAGGAGCGCCCCCGCGTCCCCCATGACGACCCGGCGCGGCCCGAGCACGCCGAGGTGCAGCCACACGCTCGACGAGCCGGGCCCGCCGTTGAAGGCGAACGTCACCGGCCGGCTCAGCGGGTCGGCGCCCTCCAGCGTGTACGCGGTGACGAACATCTCGGCCTTCGGGCGCAGGCCGTCGAAGGCGCCGTCGGTGAAGACCTCCTCGCGCAGCACCATCGTGCCGGCGGTGGCGGTGTAGCGCTCCCCTGACGGCAGGGCGTGGGAGGTGGTGACCAGGTTGTCGGCGGGCGGAGCGGGCCGCGAGGGTTCAGACATAAGGCACCATTATGGCGTTACCTCGACAGACACGGAGGGGTCGGCGAACCGTGCGTTCGGCACGGTCGCGTACCAGCCGGGCCTGCCGGGGTCGCGGTCGTACGGGTAGCCGCCCATCTCGCGGTAGAGCTCGGCGTACTGCGCCACCCGGTCCCTGTCGAGCCGCACGCCCAGCCCCGGGCCGTCCGGCACGGCGATGGCGCCCTCCGAGTACGCCATCTTGCCGCCCTCGATCACGTCGTCGCGCAGCTGGTGGTAGTGCGCGTCGGCGGAGTAGGTGAGGTTCGGCAGCACGGCGCCGAGGTGCAACATGGTCGCGAGCTGGATGCCGAGCTCGCCCGACGAGTGCACGGCCACGCCGACCTGGAACGTCTCGCAGACGCCGGCCGCCTTCACGCACGGCCGGATGCCGCCCCAGAAGGTCGTGTCGAGCAGCACCACGTCGGCGGCCCTGCGCAGCACGTTGGAGGCGAGCTGCTCGAAGTTGACCACGACCGTGTTGGTCGCGAGCGGCACCCTGACCTGCTCGCGCACGGCTCTGAGCCCTTCCAGCCCCCAGACCGGGTCCTCAAGGTAGTCGTTGTTCAGCCCTTCGATGGCCCGGCCGAAACGCAGGCCCTCCGCCACCGACAACACGGCGTTCGGGTCGTACCTGAGCCGGTCGCCGGGGAACGCCTCGGCCAGCGCCCGGTAACACTCCAGCTCGTGGTCCGGCGGGAACACGCCGCCCTTGAGCTTGTGCACGGTGAACCCGTGCGCCGCCTTGAGCCGCGCGGTGTGCTCGACGAGCTGGCCGGGCGTGCGGATCTCGGCGTGGCCTTCGGCGGCGTACCGGAAGAACAGGTAGGAGGCGAACGGGACGGCGTCGCGCACGCGCCCGCCCAGCAGGTCGCTGGCGGGCACGCCGAGGTGCTGCCCGATGAGGTCGACGCAGGCGAACTCGATGGCGGCCAGCAGCTGGGTGCGGTTGTTGTAGAGCGAGGCCGTCGGGTTGGCGATCTTGAAACGCAGCGCCTCAAGCTGGAAAGGATCATGATCTTCGAGGTACGGCATGAGCGCGCGGAAGGCCGCCTCCGCGCTCTCGCCGCCGCCGCCCATCTCCCCCAGGCCGATCAGCCCGTTGTCGGCCTCCACCTCGACGATCGTGCGGACGAACCGCCCCCAGTGCGCGCCGTTGCTGTGCCGCAGCGGCGCCTCCAGCGGGACCGCGACCGTCGTGGCCCTGATGTCAACGATCTTCACGCGCACGTCCCCCTGACGACGGCCACCCCGCACGCGGGCAGCCGTACCTTGACCGATTCGTCGACCACGTCCAGCCCGCGGGCCGAGCTCAGGCCCGGCAGCGTGACAGTGGCCTCCACCGGCTCGGCGGCCAGCGACTGCAGCCGCACCACCCGCTCGTCACCCGACCGGCCGAGCGACGTGACGAGCACGTCGGGGTGGTCGACGGAGACGTACGTCCGGCCGGCGGCCGGGCCGTCGCCGATGAGCGCGCCGACGAACGGCTCGGTTAGTCCCGAGGCCACCGCCGCCCCGAGCCGTCTGTCCCCTGTTCCGGCCTCGCTGGTGACCGCGTAGCGGAACGTCGTCTCGCCCTGCTGCTGGGCGGGGAAGTTCGTGTCCCAGATGTTGTTGAGCGCCCACGAGTAGACCGTGCCGTCCTCCTGGTCGAGGGTCGGCGGGAACGGCGCGTACGGCATGTGGATGGTGCCGAGCTGCACCAGCGGCGCTTCGAGCGTGGCCCAGGCGATGGTCAGCTCCGAGTCCTCGAACGCTATCCAGTGCCGGATCGGCAGCATGTATTCGGCCGAACCCGGCACCCGCGGCACGTCGGGACCGCCCACGCCGCCGGTCAGCTCCCAGGCCGTGGCCTGGCCCGCGGCGAACGGGAAGGCCAGGAACACCGCCTCCTTGGAGGAGGTGCCCTGCTTGGCGAGCTGGTAGGTCAGGTCGACCCTGGGCACGCCGTTGTGCACCTCGATCGTGGTGCGCAGCCAGTCGACGCCCTTGGCCCGCAGCTCCACGACGAGCTTCTCGCCCACGGCGGTGCGCTGGACCTCGGTGATGACGGCGTTCCTGCCGACGGCGCGGTCGCCGAGCAGGGTGCGGTCATGCGCCCCCACGTGTCCGGACATGTGGTTGAAATGCGGGGCGGTGGCGTACTGGTCGTAGACGTATTGGCCGAAGCCCGCCGCGGCCTCGCCGTTGACCAGCTCGCGGCCCGCCCTCTTGTCGAAGATCGAGCTGACGTAGCCCTCGCGCACGTCGTACGCGACCCGGTAGAACTCGTTCTCGATGACCCCGTCCGGGCCCAGCTCGACCGGCTCGGGGGCCTGGGTCTGGCCGGGCACGACGTCGAGGCGCGCGTAGCCGTAGCCCGGGATGTCCTCGACGACCGCGTGCACGTGCCGTCCGATCGGCCTGGTCGGCCAGTCCACCGGGTCGACCAGCTCCTCGTGGTGCGGGAGCGTGCGCCCGGTCCGGGCGTCCACCAGCTCGATCGGCACGTCCACGCCCACCACGTCCCTGGGCAGGAACGCGCGTACGACGTCGGTGCGCGCCCGCGTGCCGGGGTTGAAGACGGCGAACGCGGCCAGTGCCCCGCCCGTGCCCTCCTCGCCGCCGGCCCTCGTCAGCGCGGCGGCGAACCTGCGGGTCGCCGCGTGCAGCAGGTCGGACGCGTCGTCCTGGGCCTGGTAGGCGCCCGACGACTTGCGTGTCCACTGCAGGCCGCCCGAGTCGCCCGCCTCCTCGGCGTCCTCCCACGGGTTGGCCGCGCCCCAGGTGTGCTCGTTGAACAGCGCGACCTTGTCGTAGGCGGCGTCGATCTCCTCGGTGGCGTCCTCGCCGGCCAGCGTGTGCAGCGTCTCGGCCGCCCGCAGCGCCGACTGCGCCCTGCGCACGTAGCCGAGCGGGCGCGCGCCCGAGCCGAGCCCGTCGGCCCACCAGTCGGTCCAGTCGCCCTCGTGCACGGCCAGCCGGTCGAGGTAACGCTCCTCGACGTGCTCGAAGAAGTCCTTGTTGGCGGCCGAGCGCAGGCGCGGGTAGGCCCACTGCTCGTTCCACCTGCGGGCGATCGACGCCGGCACGATCGACGGGCCCGCGTTGTCGGCGTGCGCGCCCTGCACCCGCAGGTGCAGCACGTCCAGCTCGTACGGCTCCTTGGGCGCGTCGGGCCCCTGCCAGCCGAAGGTGCCCGGCCCGTACGGGTAACCACGCGTGGCCAGCGCCGACAGGTAGCGCGGCAGCAGGTCGTCGGCCAACTCGAAGGAGTCGGTCAGCCCGACCGTGTTGCCCTCCATGTACGCCATGCCGTGCGGCGTGTCCGTGAACCACACGACGACCTCGTTGCCGCTCGGCGCTCGCCATCGGAACGGCCTGGTCAGCTTGTCACCGCCGTGCAGGTAGGGCACCGAACGCCCGGCCCAGTTGTGGGCCGCCGCCAGGTAGCGCACGCCGTGCGCGCTGAGCGCGTCGACCAGGCCGACCACCGCGCCCGGCACGTCGGTGTGCATCGCGGACGTGGTGGCGAAGCCGTACCGGTCCTTGAGCTGGGAGGTGAAGCGGAGCTGCCGGTGCAGTTCCTCGGTCGAGCAGGCCTCGGTGTGCAGCTGGAACGGCAGCGCCGTCACCTCGATGACGCCCTCGCGGGCCCGCGCGGCGAACTGCTCGACCAGCTCGGGCGGCCGCGCGTCAAGCCACTTCAGCGCCGGCATCGACGACTCGACGCTCCACCGGAACTTGGCGTCGTCCGGCCAGGACGAGGTCTCCTCGGCCAGGCGAAGCGCCGCGTCCAGGTAGTCGAGGTGGTGGCGGAGCACCGTGCCCTGCGGGTCGGTGTAGCCGATGTCGAGGTGGGAGTGGTGCACGACGAACACGCTCCACTTGCGCTGCGGCGTCACCGTGACCTGGGCCGAGCCGACCACGCCCGCGTCGTCGCGGCACTCCAGCGTCAGCTCGCGGGGCGCGTCCACCTCCGGCACCAGCAGCGTCACGTCGCCGCCCGACGCGCTGTCGAGCTCGTTCTCCGCGTCCGCCAGCGTGTGGGTCAGCGGCCGGGTGCTGGACACCCTGACCGCCTGGCGGCCGTCGTGGGTGAACAGCGGCAACACCGAGACCCGCACCTCCAGCCCGCGCACGCTGATCACCGGTGTCGAGGTGTCGTCGCGCAGCGCCTGCCTGATCCCGTCGTAGTCGGGACTGCCCAGACTCTGCTGGAGCAACCGGCTCGTCATCAAAAACTCCCTAGAGACAGGCCCCTGGCGAAGAGGCGCTGGGTGGCGAGGAACAACACGACCGTCGGCAGCGAGACCACGAGGCCCGCCGCCAGGCCGACGGGCACCGGGGTTCCGGCGTACACGTCGGTCATGAGGCCGGCGATGGCGGTCATCACGGGCCGCACCTCCTCGGTCTGCGTCAGCGTCAGGCCGAAGATGAGGTCGTTCCAGATGAAGGTGAACTCGAGGATGAACACGGCGGTCAGCGCGCTGGCCGAGATCGGCAGGTAGATGCGCCAGAAGATCCGCCACGTGGACGCGCCGTCCATCCGGGCGGCCTCGAAGATCGAGAACGCCACGCCGGAGTAGAAGTTGCGCAGCACGAACGCGGCCAGCGGCACGTTGATCGCCGTGTAGATGAGGATCATGCCGAGCCTGGAGTCGTACAGGCCGGCGTCGCTGTAGCCGACGAAGAGCGGCACGAGCAACATCTGCGAGGGGAAGATCGTGCCGCCGAAGATCAGCAGGAACCACCAGAACCCGTACTTCAGCCGCAGCACCACGATCGTGTAGCCGGCCAGCGCGCCCACGAGCACGCCGAGCAGCGGCGAGACGGCGCTGTAGAGCGCGGTGCTGGCCAGGCTCTGGGTCAGGTCGGCGCCCTCCAGCGCCCGTCCGAAGTTCTCGAACAGCGCGAAGTCGCCGGACGGCACCCACGCGCTGCCCGGATCGTACGACCCGGCCGGGCGCGCGGCGTTGACCAGCAGCAGGTACGTCGGCCCGATCCAGACCAGCCCGAGCAGGACGAGCACGGCACGCCTGATCATGTGGCGGTCACCTGCCTCTTGAGATAGAGGTACGACGCCAGCCCCGTGACCACCGTCAGCATGACGGCCACCGCGGAACCGTAGCCGTATTCGCTGGCCACGAACGTCTCCTTGTACATCGTCACCGCGAGGGTCTCCGAGTTGCGGCCGGGCCCGCCCTGCGTCAGCACCCACACGATGTCGAACGTCTTCAGCCCGGCCACCAGCGCGAGCCCCACCACGACGGCCGTCAGCGGCCTCATCAGCGGCCAGATGACGTGCCGGAACAACCGCCACCCGGAGGCGCCGTCGAGCCGGGCGGCCTCGATGGGGTCCTTGGGGATCGACTGCAGGCCCACCACGAACAGCAGCGTGTTGACGCCGAGCTGCTGCCACGTCCAGACCAGCAGCATGGCGACGGTGTTGGCGGGCGCGTCCTGCAGGAACGCGGTGTCCACGCCGAGCATCAGGTTGGCGATCCCGCCGTGCGACAGGATCGGGCTCCACACCATGGCGAGCCCCGCGCCGCTCAGCGCGTACGGCAACATGAACGGCAGGCGGTACCACGCGCCGCCCCTCAGGTCGTACGACAGGACCGCCACCAGCAGCCCGAGCCCGACCGGCAGCACCATCGTGCCGACCACCCAGATGAGCGTGTTGCGGGTCGAGGTGAGCAGCGCCGGGTCGTCGAACAGCTTGGTGAAGTTGCGCAGCCCGATCCACGTCGGCGGCTCAAGGCCGTCGTAGCGGGTCAGGCTCAGGTAGGCCGTCCACAGGAACGGCGCGTAGAGCAGCCCCGCGACCAGGAGAGCGGCCGGCGCGACGTAACCGTGCCTGAAGCGGCCGAGCATGGGACCACGCGTGCTCCTGGCCGCGCTCACTACTGCGTGCTCCAGTACTCGTCGGCGGCCTGCTGGATGGTCTCCAGCACCTCCTTGTACGAGCCGGGCTGGGTGACGAACTTGCTGAACCCGTCGAGCGCGGCCGTCAGCACGGGCGGCGGCGTGGCCTCGAAGTAGCGGTTGACCAGGCGGTATTTTCCGCTGCCCGCGTCCTTGGTGACGGCGCCGAGCGCCTTGTCGTCGATCTCCACCTTCGGGTTGGCGCTCACGTCACCCCGGCTCGTCGCCCACTTCTCCTGGGCCTCCGCGGTCGTCCACCACTTGAGGTACTTCGTGCCGGCCTCGGGGTCGGCCGCCTTCGTCAGCGAGCACAGCGGCCCGCTCTCGAAGATCATCGAGGTCTTGGGCAGCGCCGGGTTGAGGTTGGGGATGACGAAGAAGTCGTAGTCCTCGCCGGCCTTCAGGTCGCGCTGCGTCATGCTGGTGTTGAACCAGCTGCCGGACGACACCATCGCGGCCTTGCCGTTCTTCAGCACGTCGGCGGGGTCGGTCTTGTCGCCCGGGTTGATGAAGTAGCCGGCGTCGATCAGTTGCTTCCACTTCTCCATGACCTGCACCACGCCCGGGTCGGTGTACTTCGCCCTGCCGGTGGACAGGCGGTCGTACAGGTCGGGGTCGGTGCCGGCCAGGAGCTGCTCGAACCAGACGAACGAGAACAGCACGCTGGTGTGGTAGAAGGCCTTGACGTCGTTCTGCTTCAGCGTGTCGGCGGTCTTGACGAGGTCGTCCCAGGTCTCCGGGGGCTTCAGGTCGTACTTGTCGAAGATTCTTTTGTTGTAGAACATGCCCCAGTAGGCGACGTTCATCGGCACGCAGTACTGCTTGCCGCCGATCGTGTAGTAGGGCAAAAGGTCCTTCGACAGGTCGCCCGCCTTGATCGCCTCCTGCCAGATGGCCGAGGTGTCGGCCACCTGCTTCTGCTTGACGATCTGCTCCAGCATTCCCCCGGTCTGCCAGGTGAACAGGTCAGGTTTGACGTCGGTGCGGAACGACGCCTTGATGAACGCCTGGTACTGGGCCGAGTCTGTGTATCCCGTCGGCTTGATGCTCAGGCCGATGCTCTGCTTGGACGCAGCGCCCATCTCCTCGAAATACTTCGTCCACGCGCCCTTGTCGTTGTACAGCGTCAGCTCGGTCTTCTTCTCCTGCGGCGCGTCGGCGCCGTTGCCACCACAGGCGGCCAGGACGAGCGCCGCCACGCCGAGCGTGACCACACGTGACCGGAACATGGCCGGCCTCCTTGTTTCCATCGGGGGTTCAACCGGGGGGTTCAACCCGGGGGGTTCAACCTGTGCTCTATGACCGTCCTGACCTCGACCAGATGGGCCCGCATGCGATCCTCGGCCTCGGCCGGGGCGCGTGCCTCGATGGCCTCCAGGATCGCCAGGTGCTCCTCGTAGTCGCGACGCCGGTCGTCGAAGATCTGCAGGATCTCCCGCTGCTCCGGCCCGTGGACGAGGAGCAGCGAGTCGACGACCTCGTGGAGCACGCTGTTGCCCGCCATCCGCGCGGTGGCCCGGTGGAAGGACATGTTCGCCTCGTGCAGCTCGGCGTCCTCGCCGCGCAGGTGCTTGCCCGCCTTGTCGAGCACCCCCTTGAGCACGGCGAGTTCGTCGCCCTCCGCGCGCTGCGCGGCCATCGCGGCCAGCGGCGGCTCGATGACGATGCGCGCCCCCAGCAGCTCGACGAGCTGGGCGGCGTGCACCTCGCGCATGTTGGGGTTGGGCAGGACCAGCCGCTCGATGGCGGCGCCCACGTAGATGCCGGAGCCGTGCCGCAACTCGATGGCGCCGGTGGCCTCCAGTCTGCGTAGCGCCTCGCGCAACGTCGGGGTGGTGACGGCGAAACGCTGGGAGAGCTCCCTGGTCGAGGGCAGCCTGTCGCCTGGCCGGTGCCCGCCCTTGCGGATGAGCTCCAGCATGCGCTCGGTGAGAGCGTCGGAAAGCGTGGGCCGCGTTACCTCGGACATATCAAGTGATCTAATCACTTATTACCATCGGCGTCTACGACGCCGGGCCGATTTCCGGCGAAAAATGCCTGGTGAGGGGTCCGGCGCTCAGCCGCTGAGCAGGTCCCGCATCATGCCGATCTGCGCCGTGCGCGACGCGCGCACCTGGGCGGCCCACCTCTTGACGGCCGGGGCCGCCCCGCCCGACACCTCCGCGGCCGCCATCCGCACGGCGTCGCCCTGGTGCTCGATGAGCAGGTCGAGCAGGTCGCGCTCGAAGCCGGCCGACCGCCTGAGCGCCCGGATCTGCTCGACGCCGGTCTCCGGCATGCCGCCGTGGTGGTCGTGCGCGCCCGCGGCGGCGGTCAGCGGCTGGTCCCAGGAGCGCAGCCAGCGCAGCAGCATCATCTCGACCTGCCCCACCGGCCCCCAATCCCCTAGGAAACCTCCCTAGGGGATTGGGGGCCGGTGCGCGAGGGAGGCCTGTACAGGCCTCCGGACGCGGCGGAACTCGTCGTCACCTGAGGCGGGCGGCCGTCCAGCAGTCAGGGGCGCCGGGCTTGCCGCAGGCGCGCAGGGTGTCGAGGACCTTGGCGAGGTCCGCGGTCCTGGCGTGGTCGGGGTCGTTGGTCAACTGGTGCGGGTCGGCGACCATGTCGTAGTACTCGGGCTTCGCCTCGCCCTCGTACTCGACGTACAGATCGCCCTCGGTGCGTACGGCGGCGTAGCTCGGCGGCTGGGAGTTGCCCGCCTGGAGGCTGTCGGCGTCGGGGTCCGGCGCGCCCGACGCCTGCGGGTCCGGCTTGACGTGCTCGATCAGCGCCGCGTCGCGCCAGTCCTTGACCTTGCGGCCCTGGATGAGCGGCAGCAGGCTGCGGCCGTCACGGCTGTCGCGCACCGACGGGTCGGCGCCCGCCAGGTCGAGGAAGGTCGCGAACAGGTCGACGTTCTGGGTGAGCGCGCCGGTCACGAGATCGCCGTGCCGTCCCGTCGCCGGCCGTCTGACCAGCAGCGGCACCCGTACGTCGTGGTCGTAGGCGGTGGACTTGCCGCGCACCAGGCGATGCTGGCCGAGGTGGAAGCCGTTGTCGCTGGTGAAGACCACGTACGTGGTGCGCTTCTCCTCCTCCGTCAGCGTGGACAGGACCCGCTCCACCATGTCGTCGACCGACTGCACCATGCGGATCCTGTTGCGGAAGTCCTTGCGCAGTTCCTTGACGAGTTTCGGGGAGAGCTTGTCGCGGCGTACCCACGCCGGCTTGTCGGCGGTGTCCTCGTCGAAGGCGGGAAGTTCGGACACGTCGATGGTGGCGCAGTCGGTGCCGCCGCAGTCGCCGTTCGGGAACTCCCCTGCCGGCCACTGGGTCTTCGGCCGGTCTCGCCGCGCCGGCGGGAAGCGCGGCTCCTTCTCGCCCGGCTTGACGCCGACCCTGGCGTGCGGAGAGAACGGCGAGACCTGGAGGAAGAACGGCTCGCCGGGCGCGTGCTCACGCGAACGCTCGATGAACTCGGCCGCCCGCCGCCCGAGCACGTCCACCAGGTACTTGCCGCCGGAGGGGTCGAGCGGTCTGTCGTCCGCCGACTCCTCCTTGATGTAGCCGGTGAGCTGGTATTTGAACTCGTTGTAGCCGCCGCCTCCGGCGACGTGCCACTCGTCCCAGCCGGCCGGCACCTTGTAGCCGGGGCCCACCGGATACTCGTTGATGTACTTGCCGAGGTAACCGGTCCGGTAGCCGGCCCGGTCGAGCGAGGCGGCGTACGTGCGGCTCTCGTGCGGCTCGAACGCCGCGTAACCGCCGCGGTCGGAGCCCTTGTTCGTCTCCACGCCGGTGTTGTGCGGGAACTGACCGGTGAACATGGAGGCCCGCGAGGGGCAGCAGAGCGAGTTGGACACGTGGTAGCCGGTGAACGTCGTGCCGTTCCTCGCCAGGCCGCTCACGGTGTCCATGTACGGCAGCAGGTCGGCTGACATGTCGTCGACCAGGAAGAAGATGATGTTCGGTTGCCGGGGCTCGGCCACCGCGCCGGCGCCCGCCTGGGACGACGCCATGGTCGTCCCGAGGACGATGGCCAGCGCCACCGCCAGGGCTCTCCGGAGGTTAGCGGTCACGGACATGACTGCCTCTTTTACCAGTATGGGAGATCAATGTTGCGACGAACGCTAACGACTGACTTATCAGCTGATCAATAGCTTTGTCGCCCCTCCTTGCAGATCCTCAACCCGTCGCCGCCTACGTTCGCAGCGGAGCACTGAACGCGGGGAGGCATAACAATGGAAGCTCTCCGCCGCCGGGTCACGATCACTACGATGGCCTCCATGGTGGGCGGGTGGAACTGGCGGATCCGGCTGCTATGGCTGTCATCGGTGCTCCTGCCGGTCATGGTGTCGGTGGCCGCCAACCAGGTCTACAACGACGGCGTGTGGAGCGGCCCCTGGATCGCCGGCACCATCGCGGTGGCGGTGCTGTCAGCGCTGGTCGTCGAGCGGTTCGGGCGCGTGCTCGCCCCCTCCCCCGGCAGCGTCGCCGACACGATGAAGGTCCTCGCCGAGCTCGTGCAGGAGCGGTGGAGCGACGAGGTGGTGACGCGTTCGCTGGGCGATCCGCCCATTCCGGTCTCCTGGCACATGACCCGCCGCTCGAAGCTCATGGATCATCCACACCTGATCGCCGACCGCGAGCAGGCGGTGGCGGGCCGATCGGACGACATCAAGGCGCTCGCCGCGGCCTTCCGATCGCTGCGTCGGCGCCGCCTGGTCATCACCGGTGGCCGGGGCACGGGCAAGACCACCCTGGCCATCCAGCTCATGCTGGAACTGATCCGCACGCGCATCGACGACGAGCCGGTCCCGGTGCTCCTGCCCGTCGCCGACTGGGACACCGAGGCCCACCCACGGTTCCAGGACTGGGTGGCCGAGCGGGTGCGCACCGACTACGCCGCCCTGCGCACACCTGGCAACAGGCAGGACGGCGCCGACGTCCTGGCGGCCCGTGGCTCGATCCTGGCCGTGCTCGACGGGCTCGACGAACTGCCCGAGCCCGCACGCGCCAAGGTGATCGCGAAACTGTCCGGCACGCTCATGGAACGCGACCAGCTGATCATCACCTCGCGCACCACCGAGTACGGCGACGCGGTCGCCGCCGCGCGTCGCCCGCTCAAGGCCGCCGCCGTCATCGCGCCCAAGGCGCTCGACCCCGTCGTCGCGGCGGACTACCTGAGTGCCCATCTGCCCGCGCTCTCCGCGTCCTCGGCGTGGACCACGGTCCTGCGCGCACTCAAGGAGGGCACCGCGCCGGCTCTGGCCGAGATCACCTCCACCGCCCTCGGCCTGTGGATGGTCCGGGCCGTCTACATCGACCGGCCGGACGCCGACCCGGCTCCGCTGGTCACCGAGTACGCAGGCGACGTGGCCGCCCTGCGCGCCCACCTGCTCGACAACCTCCTCGACGCGCTGCTGACCGCACACACCACGATCAGCCCCACGACCTGGGACGCGGCAAGAATCACCGGATGGACACGGCTGCTGGCCCGCCTGCAGGCCGAAGCCGACGGTCCTGACCTGGCCTGGTGGCGGCTGACCGACCAGGCACTGCCCGCCTCCCGGACACAGCGCGCGCTCGCCCGTACCTGGATCGGCGGTTTGAGCAGTCTCGTGTTCGCGCTCCCCACCGCGCTGACCGCCACGCTGACCTATGGGCCGGCCTTCGGCGCCGCCTTCGGCCTCTGCTACGGCCTGTCCGCGACGCAGGCGGCCCGCACCCCCGACTTCGCACCGCTGCGCGTGCGGCAACGGCTGCGGGACTTCACCCGCGGCCTGCTGTCCGACGTGGGACAGATGACCATCATCATGCCGGCCGGCCTCGGCCTGCCGTTCGTGGCCTACTCCTTCGTCGCGTACGGCTGGAAGCAGGGCCTGGCCGCCCTGTTCGCGGCGCTCGGCCTCGGCTATGTGACCGTGCGGATGCTGCGGCAGCAGGAGAAGACACCCGCCCGGCCGGACGAGAACCGGCTCCCGCCGTTCACCGCCGCCGTCACCCCGCAGTCCACGTGGCGGGTCAACCGCAGCCTCGTCGGTGTGCAGGTGATGGGCGCCCTGTTCCTCGGAGCAACCGTCGGCTTCGCCGCCGACTTCATGAACGAGGCGTCCCTCGTGCCGCCTTCCACCTCGCCTCACGTACACGCGGGGATGGGCGTCGTCTTCGGCATCGCGTTAGGCATGGTGAACAAACGCCAGCATATGTGGCTGATGTCCACCATCGCCCTGATGCACCTCGCGCCATCGGGCCGGCTGCCGTTCCGCTTGATGCGTTTCCTGCACGAGCTGCACCACCTGGGCGTCCTGCGGACCGTGGGTCCCTTTTACCAGTTCCGCCACGCCGAACTGCACGACCATCTCACCGCGGCGAGAGCGCCCTGACACCGGCCCTGCCGGAACTGTCGGTGCCGCCTGCGAGCCTTGTCCGCATGCCGACACCAGACCTCACCCCCATCTCCTCCTACTGGGACGCTACGGCCGACGCCTTCGACGACGAGCCCGACCACGGGCTGCGCGACCCCCAGGTCCGGGCCGCGTGGTCGGGCCGGCTGGCCGAATGGCTGCCCGCCGCCCCTTCCGACGTCCTCGACCTCGGCTGCGGCACCGGCTCCCTGGCCCTGCTCCTCGCCGGGCAGGGGCACCGCCCGACGGGCGTCGACCTGTCGCCGCGCATGGTCGAGCAGGCGGAGCGGAAGCTGACCTCAGCGGACTTCACCGTGCCGTTGCTGGTGGGAGACGCGGGTGACCCGCCCGTCGCCGCCGGCGCGTCGTTCGACGTGATCCTGGCCCGCCACCTGGTGTGGACACTGCCCGATCCCGAGGCGGCGCTGCGCCGCTGGCTCGGCCTGCTGCGCCCGGCCGGTCGCCTGGTGCTCGTCGAAGGACGCTGGCAGAGCGCCCAGGCGAGCGACCCCTACACGCCCGGCGCTCCGCCGCTGCGCTGGCCCGGCGGTGTCACGGCCCAGGAGCTTACCGAGGCGCTGCGGGCCGCAGGCGCCCGCGTCTCCCACCACGAGCGGCTCACCGACCCCGCCCTGTGGGGCCGCGCCGTCGAGGACGAGCGCTATGTTGTGATCACCGAGCTGATAAGCTGAAGGTGAATCCCGGGCCGTTCAGCGATCCGGGATTGTGCTTTTCATGCCTCTCCTTCAGCATCGGACGATCGCCGCGGCGGCGGTCCCGCTCTTCCTCTCCATGATCGTCAACCAGGTCGCGGGCCTGGTCGGCACGGCCGTCCTCGGGAGGCGGGCGACCGCCGCACTCGCCGCGTACGCGGTGACGGCCGCCGTGCTCAACCCCGCCTTCACCGCGATCACCGGCGACCCTCGTCGGTCTCGTCGTCCCGCTCCCACACGGGACACCGACCTCGGCCACCTCGGCAGGGCCACGGGGTGTCTCAGGCCCGCTGCGGGTCGCGGGACGGAACGGTACGGTGCACGACAATTCCGGCGACCAGGGCCACGGCGCCGGCGACGGCCATTCCGGACGACGGGCCCAGCGCCGCCATCACCCCTGTGGCGCCCGCCAGGGTGAGTGTCTCCAGGCTCATCCGCGTCGTGCCGAACAGCGCGGCGCCCGCCCCTCCCCGCTGGTAGGGCACGTACTTGAGTGCCTGCCCGTCCGGGACTCCCTCGGTCAGCCCGAGGCACAGGCCGACGGCCCCTGACGCGGCGAGCAGAGCGGCGGGATGGTCGGTGATCTGAAGGACGACGGCGGTGACAAAGCAGGCGAACAAGGC
Source organism: Nonomuraea longispora (assembly GCF_004348345.1). GTDB lineage: Bacteria > Actinomycetota > Actinomycetes > Streptosporangiales > Streptosporangiaceae > Nonomuraea > Nonomuraea longispora. Next base: position 32,528 of record NZ_SMJZ01000023.1, on the reverse strand, counting down.
GGTCGTCACCAGTTGCCGTGCCCATCGGCGTGCGAGCCGGGCGGCGACGAGCGGAAGGACCGTCGACGGCACGGTCAGCAGACTGAGCATGACCGCTGACGTTCCTGGCCCCATGCTCCGGGCGGCGCCGAGCTGCGGGAGCACGGTCAGGCCCACCACGAGCATGCCCATGAAGGCGCCCGTCGCCACGGCGTACGCGCGATAGGCGGGGATCCGCAGCAGGTCCACAGGTATGGCGGGGTCGGGCGCACGCCGCTCCACGCGGACGAGCGCAGTGGCGCTCGCCACCGCGACGAGGATGAGCGCGACCGGCCCCCACCACGGCACTTCCGGCCCGAAGCCCAGCCCGAGCGCGGTCACCGCCGCGGCGATGCTCACCCCGAACAGGACGGCCCCGGCGAGGTCGAACCCCTCAGGCACCTCCGGGCTGCGCAGGGCCGGAAGCCCCAGCGTGGCAAGCGCCGCCAGGGCGGCGACGGCCGCCGGCGCGACGAAGACGAGCGGCCAGCCTCCGACGGCCATGAGGCCCTGGGCGACGACCGGGCCCAGCGCCAGGCTGCTGCCCAGCACGGCGCCCGAGTAGCCGTACACGCGGCGCCGCTCCTCCGGCGGATAGACCGCCAGGATCATCGAGGATCCGCCGGCCGCGCACATCGCCGCCCCGACGCCGGCGACCGTGCGCAGCGCCACCAGCGACCACAGGTCAGGAGCGAACGCGGACAGGATCCCGGTGGTCGCGACGACGATGTTGCCGACGGCGAAGAACCGGGTACGGGCGGCGCGGTCCGCGGCCACCCCCGCCAGCAGCAGGGCCGCGGCGAACAGCCCGTTGTAGGTGAGGACGATCCATGGCCCCAGGGCGTCCGCCCCGGGCAGCCGCTCGGTCACATCGGGGACGACCGCGGTCGCGCCGGTGATCGCGAGCGGGAACACCCCTGTGGAGATGAGGTCGGCGACGAGGACACGCCGACGTTGACGTACGGACAAGGTGAACACGGAAGCGCTCCGGAAAGGGAAAGATCCGAGCGCCACGAGGGCGCTCCTGGCCACAGGTCAGGAGCGACGGCGTGAACTGGGGTTATGCGCCGCCGCTCTCAGCGACGGCGCACCTTGTCCGCTTTGGGCACGAGCATAAGTTAGCAGCGCATCAGAGATGTCCCGCCCGCTTTTTCACGGCGCCTCCGGGTCCTCCGTCAGGAACTCCCTGACCAGTTCAGGGGGGTTGGCGGCTCTGGTCAGAGCGAACATCTCGGCGGGGTCGAACATGTCGTACAGGACCACCGGCAGGGGCCTGCCCAGGGCCTCGACGATCCGGCCATCGGCGTGCAGCCGCCGGGCGAGGTCGACGCAGAGCTCGTGGAACTGCTCGTCAAGCCGTTCGTCGCGCTCGTCGCGCTGCTGTTCGGAGAGGTCGTCGTCGTCTTCGTACCAGAGGCCCTGCGCCACCGCCTCACGCCGGTGCAGCTCGGCACCGGCCGGATCGTGCTCGGGGTCGTGGCCGGCGATACTGTGACCCTCCAGCCCGGACGGCGGGAAACAGGCGTAGCTCCAGCGAGCCTCCCATGCGTCCAGCGGTTTCGGCTTCGCCAGCAGCCGGGCCACCTCGGTTTCGGTGTTGTAGCCGATCGCGAGGTACGGAAATCGGGCGTCCTGGTCGACACTGTCGATCCGGAAAGTGACGACGTAGATGTCGGACTTATCCGGAAACTCAGCCAGGGCCCGCACGACCGCCTGCTCCATGTGCCGTCGGAACGTCATCCAGAACTCACCTCGGTCTTGGCGAGAACCCCGTTCCCGCGCTCTCCTCTTGGTCACCAGAAGACGCCGCATGCTATCGCGCACGCACCAATGGGCCGATCCGGCACCGCCGGTGCTGTCGCCCGTAATGCCCCCAACGTGGCCTGGCGACGCGCCCATGCCCACGGCGATGCTGTGAAGCGTGCAGTACGTGTCCAGAAAACCGCGACCGCCCCTGGCCGAGCTGATCGACGACCTCTACTACCTGGAGGGCACGCCACCGTACCCCCGGCTGTGGCTGCCGCCGATGCCGTCGGCGGTGCTCATCATCAACCTCGGAGCACCGTTCCGCATCCGCACCGGCATCGAGACGGCCGAGTACGCCGACGGCTGCGTGCTCACCACCCCCACCCGCGCCTTCGAGTTCGGTTACCCGCCGGGGACCAGGTCGGTCGGCGTGCATTTCAAACCGTGGGGGCTGGCGCCGTTCCTGCCGATGCCGGCGGCCGAGCTGTGCGACCTCCCGGTGACGGTGGAGCAGGCCTGGGGGCGCCCTGGCGTCGCCGCGTTGCGGGACCGGCTGGCGACGGCGACCGGGCCGTACGAGATGCTGACGTCACTAGAGGACGAGCTGCTGTGGCGGCTTCGCGAAACCGCAGGTCTCGGGCTGGTACGCCACACCGGCAGCGTCATCGAGGCGGCCGCGGGAGCGGTGGCGATCGGCGACCTGAGCGCGGCGGCCGGCGTCAGCAACACCCATCTGGCGCAGCAGTACAAAGCACTCATAGGCGTCACGCCGAAGCGGCTCGCCCGCACCTACCGCTTCGCCGCGACCGTGTACGCGATCGACCCCGCCGGACCGGTCAACTGGGCCGAGCTCGCCGGCCGCGCGGGCTACTTCGACCAGGCCCACTTCAGCCACGAGTTCCGGACGTTCACCGGGCTCACGCCGACCCGGTACGTCGACGTCCGGCGGCGGTTCCTGAACGAACATCCAGGCCACGCACTCGACGTGGGACCGCTGCCCGCCGATTGATTTCTTACAAGAGCCGACGGTCCCCGACCCGCCACCATGGGCACTCGCGGGAGCAAAGGAGAGAGCCCATGGGCAAAGTGGTCATGTACAGCTCGGTGTCGGTGGACGGCTTTATCGCGGACGACAACGACCAGGTGGGGCCGCTGTTCGAGTGGCTGTCCAACGGTGACGTCCCGCTGGACGAGTCCGGGGGCATAAGGGTGTCGCGGGCGTCCTACGACTACACCCGGGCGTACTGGGACGAGATCGGCGTGACGGTCGTCGGCCGTCATGTCTTCGACCTGACGGACGGCTGGGGTGGCAAGCCTCCCGGCGGGATCGACCACATGGTCGTCGTGTCGCACCGGCCGAGGCCCGAAGGCTGGCATCCCGGGGCGCCGTTCCACTTCGTCGACGGCGTCGAGGCCGCCATGGCCAGGGCGCGGGAACTGGCGGGCGAGCGTACGGTCGAGGTCGCCGCCGGCGCCGTCGGCGGCCAGGTGCTGGCCGCGGGACTGGTCGACGAGGTCGCGATGGACGTCGTTCCCGTGGTGTTCGGGTCCGGCAAACGCTATTTCGGCTCGGTCGACGTACAGCACCTGCTGGAGGACCCTCACCTGCTCATCCAGGGGACCCGGGTGCTCCACCTGCGCTACCGGGTACGCCGATGAGTGAGCCTGGCGCAACCAGCTAGGAGGCGGCGGGGTGATGGTCGGTGAGGCGGTCGAGGGCCGCGGTGGTGGCGTCGTCGGAAGCGAGGTACACCACCAGCCGCTGCTCGTCGGGGTCGGGCAGCTCCAGGCTCTCGTACGCCAACCGCAGCTCCCCCGCCTCCTGGTGCGCCCACCGCTCGACGCCGGTGCGCGAGGGCAGCGCGGCCGCCCCCTCGAACCGGTCACGGAAGCGGGCGCCAGCGGTGATCGTCAGCTCCTCGGCGAGCGCCGCCGCGTACGGATCGCCGAGCGCCGCCGCGGTCCGCAGCGCGGCGGCCCGCTCCCTGGCGACCATCTCCCAGTCTGGATGGACGTCGTGCGCCCGCGGGTCGGTGAAGACGTACCGGACCAGATTGGGCGGCTCGTCCTCCAGCAGCCCGGTCAGCCCCGCGAGCCGCGCGAACCCGGCCGTCCACGCCAGCAGGTCGCCTGACCGGTTGGCGACCAGCGCCGGCGCGGGCTCCAGCCTGTCCAGCAGCGCCCGCACGGTCGGGCGTACCGTCAGGACCCGTGTCGTGGCGACCCCCTGGCACATGCCGGCACCGCCGGCCTTGGCCAGCCGGTACAGGTGAATGTGCTCGTCACGGGACAGCCCCAGCGTCTCGGCGAGCGCGGCGAGCACCTGGGCCGACGGCCTGCGGTCGCGTCCCTGCTCAAGCCGGGTGAGGTAGTCCACGCTGACGCCGGCGAGCGTCGCCAGCTCCGCCCGGCGCAGGCCGGGGGTACGGCGGCGGGTCCCGTTCGGGAGCCCGACCGCGGCCGGCGGGACCGCCTCGCGGTGCGCGCGCAGGAACGCGCCCAACTCTGTCTCGCTCATCAACCGGAATTGTATGTACGCGAGCCTGGCCCTACCAGGGCTGGGATAAACGCGGCCTACCCGGAAACGCCGAAGGCCGGGAGGCTTGGAGGATGAACGTAGAGGTGTACAGCGATATCGCCTGCCCGTGGTGCCGCCTCGGCACGTACCAGTTCCATCGTGCGGTGGCCGCGACGGGCGCGACACCGGACGTCGACCTCGTCCACCGCCCGTACCTGCTGGACCCCGACGCTCCCGAGGAGCCGCGCCCCCTGACGGAGGCGGTGATCGAGCTGTTCGGACCGGAACAAGCCGAGGCCATGCTCACGGGGATGACTCGGCTGGGCGCCGATGAAGGAATCGAGTACCGCTTCGACCGTGCGGTGGCGGTCAGCACCCTGACCGCGCACCGGCTGCTGTGGCTGACCCTGAACGAACACGGCGCCAAGGTCCAGGCCGCGCTGGCCACCGCCCTCTTCGACGCGCACTTCCGCGACGGGGTGAACGTCGCCGACCACGCGTCACTCACCGACCTGGCCGAGCGCGCCGGCCTGGACGGGGGGCAGGTGCGGACCTTCCTCGCCTCCGGTGCGGGGGTCGCGGAGGTACGGGACCAGGCGGCCGCGGCGCGGCGGGACGGCGTCACCACCGTACCGAGGTTCGTCTTCGAGAACGGCGAGGTGATCGTCGGCGAGACCAGCACCGAAGCACTCGGCGACGCACTACGCAAGGCCGCCGCCGGCTGAGGCGATCATCCGGATCGGGCGCTATCTCTGCGGCGAGGCGCTCGAGGTCTACTTCGAGCCGGCCGGCGAGGGCACGCAACCGACGGTCCTGCGCCGCGGCGCGTGCGGTCTGCCCGGCCGGCCATCCTTCGGGGACGAAGTCCCGGCGCGAACACAGCAGCAGGCGCGCGCTGTCGGGATTGGCGCGGGACCAGTCGACCACGTACCGGGCCGCGGTACGGGCGCCCCGACAGGCGTCCCGGTCGGCAAGACAGGTGAGAAAGCCCTCCTGGAACCGGTCAACGGTACGCAGCCACAGCTCGCCGAGCAGCACCGCGCGGCTGGGAAAGCGGTGGTGGACCGAACCGCTCGGCACCCCGGCATGCCGGGCGAGTTCGGCCACCGACACGCCGGTCGGCGTGTTCGCGACCGTCAGCGCGAGGGCGGCGTCGAGCAGGTCGTCGACGTCATAGCGGGGCGGTTCACCTTCACCGGCCCGCGCGGTTTCGACGGGTTCCACGAGTACGCCGTGTCCGCCGAGCACGACCACACCATGCTCGGCCACGCGCTCGCCATGTCCACGCACGGACCGGCACGTCTGACCTGGCTATTGACCTTCCGGCCGCTGCACGACGCGCTGATCGAGGACAGCTTCGACCGCGCCGAACACACGGTCACAGGCATCGTCGCCCGGCCCGCACGCTGGAGCGCTACGGTCCGCCGGCTACGCCTCCGACTGGCTCCACGCACCTGACGAAGAGTAACGGGACAAGCCCCGGACCTCGACAAAAATCAGTGCCCTGGCAGCTGACAGGTTCACCCGAACGCCGGGCGGCGTCCAGGATCGGCTTGCAACACCGAAACAGAAGGGTTGTCAGCCGCATGTGTCGATGTCGCCCTGTCCGTCAAGCCGGCCGGCGACCGGCGGACGTTCACGCAATCCCACTGCCGGAGGACTCATGAATCTCAATCCGATCACCGGCGTGCGAAAAAGGCGCCTGACCGTCGTCAGCATTGCCGCGATCACAACATCGCTGAGTGTTGCGCTATCCGGATCGGCACACGCCGCCACGGCACCCGCCATCTCGGCGAATGCCATGATCCGCTGCTCAGTCGGCGGCGTCACCGACACCCACGACAGCTCACCGAACAAAGTCTCAGCCGGGGCTTGGATCAATTGCGCGGCTCCGAGCTGGACACCGATGAAGCTGCGCATTCGGCTGTACCGATCCGGCGCACTCGTCGACACCGGAATATGTGAGAAGGGGACTCACGGCCAGTATTGCGACGTCTCCGTGGCGGTAACCGACAGGGAACCGGGCAAACAGCGGTGGTACGGCAAGGTCAACGCCTCCTGGGACAGCGGCAGCAAGAGCTTCACCACGAACTCCATCCAGCATTGATCAACAGCAAGGAGCCGTGTCGCACATGTTCCGAGGAATGGCCGTAATCGCCATCACCGTAGCGGCTGGATCGGCGCTCGCGCCAATGGGCTCCGCCAACGCCACGACAACCGCGAGCACCGACACCGCGACGACAGCAAAAACAGCAGCCTTCTGCACCTCCTGGGCCCTGGCGGACCGGGTCGACCAACGCGGATCCGTCTATGGCGGTGGCGGTGTCCGCTGCAAGGGCGAGACATCCGGGCGGCTGGTCGTGAAGCTCTACCGCAACAACAAAAAGGTGGCCTCCGCCACGGAGAAGTGCCCCCGAAACCGGTACTGCAGCGGCGGCACCGGGCAGACACGGAACCCTAAAGGCAACCAGGAATGGTGCACGCGGATGCAGTTCCACGACATCATCGGAAATGATCACTACATTAAATGGGATTGCATGGTCTCATAGCGGTGCGATCCTGGTCGCGAACTTCTGCATCCTAGGCGCGGCCCGCATCGACGAGGGTCATCAACCACGCCGCCGCGGACGCGCAGCGCGTCCGACACCTTCTCCGATCGCTGCAGTCCTGCATCGGCCGGCCGATGAGCACCGGGCCGTTCAGCGTCACTCGTCCGAGATGTCGTCGAGCCAGTAGCCCGCCGGCAGGGCCGCTGTGGGCTGGCAGGTCGGGGCGGCACGTGGGCGGCGTGCACGCCGCTGCCGGCCAGTTCCTTGTTCAGGTTGATCACCCAGTTGCGCAGAGCCGCCCCGGCCGCGTTGACGTTGCCGAACATCGGCACCGGGTCCACGGAACCGCCACCGGTGCTGAACAGCAGGGTCCCGGCGCCCGCCTCACGCATCGCGGGCAGGACCGCCTGGGCCGCCGTGATTGCACCGTACAGGTTGTAGTCGATCATCGGCTGCAGATTGTCCACCGTGACCTCCGAGGGTACGGCCGGAGTGAGGCCGGGCACCGGGGAGTGCGGGGCAGGCGAGTACTCCAGCACGTCGATGGCACCGAAGCGGGCTTTGGCCTCGTTGAGGGCATCGGTCAGCGAGGCGCGGTCGAGGACGTCCGCGGGGAACCCGGCGGCCGTGATGCCTTCCTGGCCGAGGCGGTCGACCAGCGTTTCCAGATTCTCCTTGGTACGGGCGATCAGGGCGACGTCGAAGCCGCGGCTGCCGAAGGTACGGGCGATCGATGGCCAGGCCCATGCCGGGACCGGCGCCGACGATGGCGAGAGTGGGCACAGGAAGACCTCTTCCTTGATGTGAACCGTGTCCGGCAGGCGCGTGGGATCAGGCGTGGCCGGCGTGCTCAGCGGGAACCGCGCAGCCGTCCGGGCCGCGGATCGCCGCGTCGTTGCCGACGACGAGAACGGTCAAGCCGGCCGATGGCCGCTCAGACCGAACCAGGGGCCATGACCTCCAATTCATCCTCTTTGTGCGTAGCGCCAGTTTGAGCCAGTATTGAAGGCGTTACAAAAGGCACATCGGTGTGCGCGACGGTGAGGAACGCGCGCCATGCAGGACAGCGCGGGTACCGCGATGGCGGCTTCGGCCGGACCATGCGCGAGCATCCCGGCCGAGCACATGGATTTCATCCGCCAGGTGCTCGACCGGGTGGGCGACAAATGGAGCATGCTGATCGTCGCCGCCCTGGCAAGCGGCCCGATGCGCTACACCGACCTGCAGCGCCAGATCCCGGGCATCTCCCAGCGCATGCTGACCCACACCCTTCGCCAGCTCACAGAGGACGGGCTGACCAGCCGTACCGCCTACGCCGAGGTCCCACCACGCGTCGAGTACGCGCTCACCCCGCTCGGCGGCGGCCTGTACGAGATCGTCAAGCAGCTGATCGGCTGGGCGGCCGACCACCACCACGAGATCCGCGCCAACCGTTCCTGAGGCAGCACCCAACCTTCCTCCACGCCTCGGTCCTGAGCTGCGACAACGCGCGCCCGGAAGCCGTGTGCACGGTGGGCGCGCGCTAATCCGGCCGTGTGTCACTCCTGACCGGGCTCTTGTTGGCCGCGGCGTCGGTCCACACTCTCGGGCCGACGCAGAGCGGGCGAACCCCTGAAAATCGCCGCACGCCAGGTATTCGCTTGGAATGCTGGAGCCATGAACCGTCGGGCGAGGACATGGTGGTTCGGTGCGGGGCTCGCGATCGGGATCGTCCTGCTGGTCGCCGGCGCACTGCGGCTGTGGATGCGATACCCCGGCGAGGTGGACCCCGTCAGTGCGGTGCTGGCGCTCATCGGGATCGCCGTCGCCGGGCTGTCATGGTGGCAGGCGCAGCGACTGGCCGACACCGACGTCCAGGCGGCGACGATATTGCTCGCCGGGCGGGTGCTGGCCGCGGAGAAGGCGCAGCGGGCGCAGTTACTGGGCCGCAAGGGCAAGGACGCCGTCATCGATGTCGGCTTCTCCACCGACCCCACCGGCAGTTCCGCCCCAGCTCCGCCGACAGGCACCTTGGCAGAAGTGGCCGACTACTTCCGCAGCCTGCCCGCACCCCGACGACTCGCGATCACCGGCGTGGCAGGGGCGGGCAAGACCGTCCTCGCGATCGAGTTGATCCTGGAACTCCTCCACAACAGGCCACCGGACGATCCCGTTCCGGTGCGCATCTCGGCGGCGAGCCTGGACGCGGACGTGCCTACTGCGAAGATGCTCTCCCGGCACTTGATCACCACCTACGGTCTCAAGCCGGTGACCGCCCAACTGCTCGTGGCCGCTGAGCGGATCCTGCCCGTCGTCGACGGGTTGGACGAGATGGATGAAAGCGACGAGCCGGGCTACGGGTCACGGGCCGCCCGGGTACTGCGTGCGCTGGAGGACTACGAACACGGACTGAACCGCTGCAGCCTGGTGATGACCTGCCGCAGTGTCCAGTACGACGCCCTGGTCGCCGACCGGGCCACCCCCCACGGCGTCGCCCGCGTCAACCTGGACGAGGTGACGGGGGACAAGGCGTGGCAATTCATCCAGGCCATCACCGACCAGGAAGACCCAGACCGCTGGCTGCCGGTGCTGGACGCGCTCACCTCCGGCGGTCACGTCCTGGCCGCCGCTCTGAACACGCCCTGGCGGCTTACGCTGGCGGCCAGCGTCTACGAGGAACGCGACCCGCACACCGGGCGCTACGTCCGCTCCCCTGCGGCCCTCACGGAGTTCGCCGACGAATCGTCCGTACGAGAGCACCTCTTCAGCCTGTTCATTCCCGCCCGCCTGGCCGCCGCGGATCCGGCCGGGAAAGGGCCGACCGCTGAGCAGACCCACGCCTGGCTGGCCGTACTGGCCGGCTATCTGCGGACGAACGCGAGCCGGCCGCCGTTCCACGGCCGCATGCTGTCCAGCACCGATCTCGTACCGCACCAGTTGTGGCCGCTGGCGGGAGATCGCCCTCGGTTCATCGGCGCGCTGGTGATCCTGGCCCTCGCCCTTCCCATGGTCGCCCTCTACGCCGGCGTCGTCGTCCTGACGTTCTCGCAGATGAAAATCTTGAATGGCCGCATACCCGCACGGGATGTAGCCGCGTTCCTTCTTCTCTGGCTGCCGGGTGTGGCGACCTTGGGCGTGCTGACGGACGCTGTCAACGCCCGAAAAAAGGTGTGGCCCAAGGCGGACGTGGTCAGCTCCGGCCGAGTTCGAAACACCCGCGATCGCATGAGTACGGCGGTGTCAGGCGTACTCCTGGTCGCGGCCGGCACCCTGCTGGCAGTCGTTCTCATACCGGAATTCGGCGGCGAACTCCCGCCGTGGGCACCAGTCGTTTTCGGCCTCCTGCTCGGCATCGGGATGACACACGAGCGGAGCAAACATTTCCGTTCCCGCCGCGATGACACCGACCCGAAAGCGGTGATCCGCAACGAGGTCATCTCGATACTCATGGTCGCCCTCACTCACGGCCCCGCATTCGGACTGATGCTCGGGGCGATGTTCTCCCTGCAACTGGAAGGGCTCTCGCTCACAGCGGGGCTCACCGCAGGCGCGCTGTACGGCTCGGCTCTCGGCGCATCCATGTCACTGCGGCTGTCGCACCATTACCTGGGGCTTCTCCTGTCCACCCGAGGCCGGCTGCCGTGGCGGCTCGGCCGGTTCCTGGACCGGTGCTACGGCGCGGGGCTACTGCGGATTTCCGGAACGGCCTACCAGTTCCGGCACCGCGACCTTCAGGACTATGTCGCCGCGCACCCCGTACCGTCGCTTCACGAGCGCAGCCCTGCCCTACCATGAGGTCCGAAACCGGCCGATCGTCGTCGACCGCACCGCCCCACGTGGCCACCCGCCACGTGGGGCGGTGCAGCCGGTGTCGCGAGACGTGGCGTGACCAGCGGATGTACCTGGGGCCGGGCGCCGACCGATCTCTCCCAGGCCGCACGCCTGGTGGGCGGCAGGCCCATGGCCGGGTGGCGGAGCACAGCACCGCCACTGAGAGCGGCTGTTGAGGTCGTCACCAACCTCATGAGGACAACAGGGACAGCCCTCCAGAGGATCTGCCGGTCGCACGAAGACGCCACCAAGACATGAGACCGGGAGGCTTGGTCACCCACTTAGACACCCAGAAGCTCTCCGCGATCACGCGGAGAGCTTCTGACCTGGGAGCCGCCTTGGGGATTCGAACCCCAGACCCCTTCATTACGAGTCAAGCGGAGGGCCGTGGTCGAGAGCCGGCGCTGCTGCTCAACTGGATGACGCCGTACGGGACGATCAGGCTGCGTGAGGCGGCGTTGCTGTACGTCCCTGCTGTACAGCAGACCACAGCAACCCGCGTATCCGGTGGCAAGCCGACCCGTACCGCAGGGCCGTCAAGGCCCGAGGAACGGAAGCGGCGCGGCGTGCGCCACGAGGCGCTGTTTGACCGTGCGGAGATGGAAGGGCTCCGCCGACGGCCTGTCGTAGCAGGCTGTGTGAAGTGGGAGGCAGCCTGATCCCGGAGTCATGGGTGAGGGTGGGAGCAGCCTCGACAACGTCAGGACGTGCCGGTACTGCCAGACGGCACGGGCCTGGTTAACGAGCGGGAAAGGTGTACGTGAGGAACCAGTGGTGTAACGCCCTTCAAGGCTTCCACCAGCTCGAATCTGGCGGATATGGGCTGGGTCGCGGTGCGTACCCGCCGGGCGGAGGCGCTCGGTGGGGAACTCCTGGGCCGGTTGTCGCGCTTGGCCGGGAGGCTCTGGTGAAGGTCTACGGCGTAGCCAGGGCGATGCCGCAGGGGCATAGCTGGGCACCTCCTCTCGCGAACGGTCAGCAGTGAACGTGGGAACCATCTCGTGTCACTCCCCGAACTCGGTCTCTTCCAGGGCGGGTCCGGGGATAGGTGCGTCGTCTACCAAAGGCACGAGGTGGGGCGGAGCCTGCGTAGTACTCCGAGCGCGGGAAAGCCGCGTACACGGGGAAGGCGGGCAGCAGTTTCGGGCAGGTAGGGACGTCAGGTCAGGAGGCCGTCTGTGAACATGGGCGCGCTGCTGCTGGAGCCGAAGACGGCCGAGTGGCGGGTACTGAGCATTCAGACCAAACTGCACCGCTGGGCCGGCGAGGATCGTGCTCGCCGGTTCGATGATCTGTTCAACCTGGTCGCTGACCCGGCGTTCCTTGTGGTTGCGTGGCGTCGGGTCCGAGGCAACACCGGGTCCCGCACGGCGGGCGTCGATGGGCTGACGGCCCGAGATGTTCCTGCCGGGTGGGGCGAAGAAGCGTTCCTGAACAAGATCCGGGAGCAGCTACGCGCCCGGACGTTCCAGCCGCTGCCGGTCCGAGAACGGTTGATCCCCAAGCCGGGCACTTCCAAGAAGCGCCGTCTGGGTATCCCCGTGCTGGCCGACAGGGTCGTTCAGGCGTCGCTGAAGCTGGTTCTAGAGCCCATCTTCGAGGCCGGTTTCGCGCCGTGCTCGTATGGGTTTCGCCCGAACCGGCGCGCGCACGACGCGATCGCTGAGATCCACCACATGGGCTCCCACCGCTATGAGTGGGTGCTGGAGGCGGATATCGAGGCGTGCTTCGACACCATCTCGCACACGGCCCTGATGGACCGGGTACGGGCGCGGGTCGGGGACAAGCGGGTGCTGGCGCTGGTGAAGGCGTTCTGCAAGGCCGGGATCCTCACCGACCTCGGCCGGCAGGAGCAGACCAGCGCCAGCACCCCGCAAGGTGGGATCCTGTCCCCGCTGCTGGCCAACATCGCCTTATCGGTCCTGGACGAGTGGTTCATGGCCGAGCACCAGCAGGCGATGGCCACTGTCCGGCAGCGCGACAACCGGCGTCGGCGGGGTCTGGCGAACTGGCGGCTGGTCCGCTACGCCGATGACTGGGTCGCCATGGTCAACGGCACCCGCCACGACGCCGAACAGTTGAGGGAGCAGGCGGCCGCGGTGCTGGTCCCGATGGGTCTGCGCTTGTCGGAGGCCAAGACCTCGGTCACCCACATCGATGACGGGTTCGTCTTCCTGGGGCACCACATCCAGCGGCGCCGCAAGCGAGGAACCCGCAAGTGGACCGTCTACACCTATCCGAGCAAGAAGGCGATCAACACGGTGATCGCCAAGGTTCGGGCACTGGTCCACCCAGGACAGCCTGACCTGAGAACCCTGCTGATCCGCGTGAACGCGGTGATTCGGGGCTGGTGCAACTACTTCCGGCACGGCTCGTCCAAACGGACGTTCAGCTACCTGGGCCATTACGTCTGGCACCGCCTCTACTGGTGGCTGCGCAAACGGCACGGTGGCATGTCGTGGCGGAAGATACGGACCCGGCTGCTCGACAGCGGCTGGGAGATCTCCGCACAGGGAACCGTCCTGCTGGACGCGGCATCGATCCCGGTCACCCGGTATCGCTGGCGCGCCTGGGACATCCCCACACCCTGGTCACGACGAACAGAACCATCTCCAGCGGCATGAAGTTGTGGAGAGCCCGGTGCGGTGAAAGTCGCACGCCGGGTTCGGAGGGCGGGCCGGAGAAACGGATCAGCCGCAAGGCTGACACCGCGCTTCGGTCCGACCCCACAGCCCGCCCATCCGCTTCTCAGTCGCCTGCGGACGGTGGCCCGGATGGTCTGCGTGTGGGATGTTCTTATCAGCGCTGCTGCCACCTCGGCCGTGGTCAATGAGTTGCGAGGCCCGACGAAGGAGGGCCTTGCGACCGATCACTCCAGGCCCGTACAGCAGACACCCAAGTTCGCGCTTGTCCCGGCCTTAAGCCACCACGACGGGATGCGGTAAGCAGCAGTTCGCGAACAGCGTATGGCGTGATCGTGCTTTGGAGGTAGCGTCTCTTGCGGCGTTAGCCTGGCGTTATGGCTGCTGATAGTTGTGATCGTTTAGGTCGATTCTCCGTGCGGTGCGCCTTATGTGCGCCCTGGTCCTGGACCATATTCGGCCAGCCGTCAGCGTGGGACCTCAGTACCAGGGCCGACGAGGGGCTTTGACGGCGATCGCCACCGCCCGTGCGGGTACACCACTGAGGTAGCCGCCATCGTGATCCTTCACTGTCACACGCACCAGAGACGAGAAGATACCACCTCGATCTCGTGCTCCCTCGGATAAGGTGTAAGACAGCAGCGATAACACTTCATCTTCAGAGGCCGAATTGACATTATCATCCTCAGACCCGCTACAAGAAGACGAGCTCGTAGCTCGCGGGGCGGCTGCGCTTAGACATGTTATTGCAGCTCGCGAGCACATAAATCGCATTCCCCAAGAAATAGTAAGTAAGTGGAAGGAGGCGAGCGTTTCCGACTTCGATAGAGCCACACGCAGCAAGGAGACAACTCTACAAAACAAGATATTTCTTCTCCTTCTGCACGCCGATCTCCTCACCATCGAAGCAGCGGATCAGCGAGACCCTTCCCTATTGCGCGAATCTCTGCGGCGCCTATACTTTGCCTGCGTCTATATCGCTCGGTCTAAGCATCTCAGCCCCGGAATTCGCTTCGCAGCGCTCCGTTTGGCGGAGGAAGCAGGTAAGTCGACACGCATCCCCAAGCAGTTTCGGCAGGAAATAGAGAAGAGGATATCCGATTTCCTGAGCCGCAGCGTCGCCGAAGCCTGGGAGGGCTTTCTGGCGATAACAAAAGAGGAATGCATCAGCCTTATAGCAGAAGCCAGGAAAGCGTCCCTTGCCAGTCCGAAGTTTATAATCACGAACCCGGAAGTGGACCCAGAGTCGCAGAAAGTTTCTACTGCCGATCTGTTGGCCTCTGCTGTCGACCGACAGCATTCAAATATTCCACAATCCGAGAACGTGTATGCCGCATATGATATGTCAGACTCAAATGTGCGACTACAGGCCATTGAACTCCGTGGTTTTCGTGGATCGCCAAGCGAACTAAGTCTCGACTTTGCATCTAAAGGTTCGCCGGTGTCAGCAATCATTTTTGGCGAGAATGGCGTCGGAAAATCAACAATTGTGGATGCCATCGAGTTTGCATTGCAGGGCCGGATTGGGCGCTCGGCCTACTTCGACTCACCACTCACGCCCGCTATTGGGTCATTAGCTCAAGACGCCTTGCCCTGGACTAAAGCAAGCCTCGCTGATGGTACTCAGGAATGCAGATCCCTTGTCGATGGGGCAGAAAATCTACTGATCGCGAGTCCCGACAGCATAAGGCCGGGATTTCGTCTAGCACCAATCACCATAAAGCGGGCAGACATCCTTCGCTTCCTGGACACCGAATCACTGGAGCGAGGATCTGTTCTTCTCGACTATTTTCCAGCAGACACAGAGTCGCTCGCTGTCCGACCGGAGGAGGAGTCGCTCCGGTTGCGATCCAAGATGGCTGACTTGCGCATTCGACGGTCTGCATATGCAAAAACACTGGCCGAAATAGTTAACGTTTCCTCATCCGAGCTTGCGTCGATGGACGGGCTTAAGCGATACATTTCAACCAACATCCTTAGAGGCGAGAGTCACGCTACGTTTGAGAAACGCAATGGCTGGATGGAAGTTGATCGAGAGCTGCGGCTCGCCATCTCGAATCTGAGTCAGACCATGGGCGAGTTGAGACGACTAAAGAAGCGCTCTGAATCGACCTTGCAGTCCCTCAATCCCGTGGTTCACGCTCCACAAACCCGCATTATACGGGAGGTTCTCAAAGACGTGGGAGACGATGTTTCCCATGCCTTCTCCGAGCTGGCTTCTGAACATCCGATCGACAGCATAGATATTGTCTATGGGGAATCTGGACCTCTATCTCTTGATATCGTAGTGAGGCTGCAGAATGGTCGCAACTGCTTCCCGCAGCAACTATTCTCTGAAGCCTATAGAGACTTGCTAGCCCTGCTCTTCTTCATGAGCGTAGCAAAGAAGGCATCTGAGCGCGGACAGGCAAGAATTCTCATTATTGACGACGTCCTACAAAGTGTGGATGCAAAGATCAGGCACTCTCTAATCAACTACATGCTCACAGCTTTTGCGGACTGGCAGCTTATCTTTACCGTCCACGACCGGCTCTGGTGCGAGCAATTGAAGGATCTATTCAATGCTCATCGCCATGCGTTCGTTGAGCGTAGAATTTTATCATGGAATTTTGAAGCAGGCCCTCAAATGGCGCAATCTAATGCCGACTCTATGACGAAAGACCTTCGCGCCATCATGGCCTGCGGAGAGCCTCGCGTCGTAGGTGCAATTGCGGGGCAATTGCTTGAGAGCATATGTGATCAGCTTAGCTGGCGTCTTCAATTGAAGATTGCGAGGAAGAAAGGAGATAGGTATACGCTAGGCGACCTGTGGCCTGCCGTTAAGGAGCGGTTGGAGAACAGTCGAGTGAACGCCTTGGCACAGAAGATATCTACACACCGCGGTATGCGAAACCTCACCGTGCACGCTGATCCTCTGTCCATGGGACTCTCGACAGCTGACGCTCAAAGCTTTGCCCAGGCGATTATTGACCTATATGGCCATGTTCGTTGCGGGAGCTGCAGCGGATGGATTGTCGGCGGTTCCAGATCGGCTTCGTGTAGTTGCGGAACAACGACGATCTAGTTGCGTGGGGTTGGTTGTCTGCTGTGCGCGTTGAGCGGTGCTGGGCCGCGACCGGCCGGAGAGCCGCAGCGCGGCCCAGCGACCGCTCAGCGTGCGCCGGACGCCGCAGGCGGCCGGCCTTGAAACCGTAGAGAAAGTCCTCATCCAGGCAGTGCTGCTGCGTTGATGATCTTGCTGAGTTCTAGCGCACTCGACCCTGTAGCAGTGCCTGCCACAAGGCGTCACCGTCTCGGATGAGCATGCGGTGGGTCTCGAAGACCTCGTCAGCGGCATAGTCCGTGCGGCGTAGGAAGGACTGTCCGCCTGCGGCGCACAGCTCGTGGATGACGTTCTGGCAGTGGCAGGTCCAGGCGAGCGTCCGCCGTCGTGACTCCTTGCACGCCTTGAACCAGGTCAACCGCTTGTGGTTCGGCTCCGGCTCGGGTAGGTGCGGGGATAGGCAGTCGCTCATGTGGTCTGGTCGAGTGGGATGAGTGCCCATACTGTGCGTCCGGCTTTGTCGCCGTGGACGCCCCACCGTGTTGTCAGGCTGTCCACCAGGCGCAGTCCTCGGCCGCCCTGGTCCGTGCTGTCGGCCTGGCGTAGGTGTGGGGTGGAGGGGCCGCCTTCGTCGTGGACGGCGACGATCAGCAGGGCGGTGCCTGCGTGGAGGGTTACGCCGAATCGGCCGGCGGCCTGGCCGCTGCGGGTGTGGCGGATGGCGTTGGTGGCGAGTTCGGAGATGACGAGTTCGGCGGTGTAAGTCTCGGGGCGGTCGCCGAGGTAGCCGGCGACGAACCGGCGCGCTGCGCTGATCTGGGCCTTGGTGCCGGGGAAGTTGCGACACCAGCGGTGGATTTCTTGGCCGCTGTTCAGCGTCAGAGACATCGCCGTTTCCTTGCGTTCATGCAGGTCAACGCCCTGCGATCCGCTATCAGTACTTAAAGTACTAGTGCTATACTTCAAGTACAAGCGACTTGATGTACTTGCGCCGCACAATAAGTACTGGTCGAGTGAAGACACCCTGATCCCAGCCCGTCACGGCGACCCAGGAGGCGCGCATGTTTGGACTAATGGTGCGATTCACCTGCAAGGACGAGGAGAGCGCGGCGGCGTTCGACACCCTCGTCGGTGAGACAATCGAGGCGATCCGCCGGCACGAGCCGGGAACGATCGCGTACGCCTCACACCGGGTGGACGGTCAGCCGCTCCAGCGGATCTTCTACGAGCTGTACCGGGACCGCGACGCCTTCGACGCCCACGAGCAGACCGAGCACACCAAGCGCTTCCTGGCGGCTCGCGAAGAGCTACTGGCCTCGGTCGAGGTCGATTGGCTGGATCTGCTGAGCGGGAAGGGCACGACGTCGTGAGCATGGAGTATCAGCGGGCGCTCGGACGGCGCATCGCCCAGGAACGCAAACGGCGCGGCCTGTCACAAGTGGAGCTGGCGCGGCTGGTGGACCGGTCGGTCGCATGGATCTCGCAAGTAGAGCGGGGCGTGCGCAAGGTCGATCGCATGTCCGTGCTGGAGAAGGTCGCCGAAACTCTGGACGTGCCGCTGTCGGAGCTGGCCGCAGAGGCGCCGGTGGTGGCGGCCACGACCGAGGAGGTGCCGGGGACGGCCGGGCTGCGGCTGGTGCTGTCCGGGGCGCACTCGTTGTACGCCATGTTGCACGCCACACCGGTGCCACCGACCGACCAGCTCAAGCCGCGCGTGGACCACGCCTGGGAGCTGACGCATCAGAGCCGCTACGTCGAGCTGACGGAGCTGCTGCGTGGGCTCGTCCCGACGCTGGAGAACGCGGTACGGTCCGCGCCTGCTGAGCGGCAGGCCGAGTTGTTCGAGCTGCTGGCGGTCACCTACCAGGCGTGTTCGGCATCGTTGGCCAAGCTGGGTGAGCCGGAGGCGGCGTGGATCGCGGCCGATCGGGCCATCAGCGCGGCCGAGCGTGCCGGCAACCCGTTGATGATGGCGGCCGGGGCGTTCCGGCTGGGGTTCGTGTTCCTGGGGGCGCGTCATTTCGATCAGGTGGAGGAGACTGCGCGGACCGCTGCTGAGGCGCTGTGGTTCCTGACTGATCAGGGCAACGTGGAAGCGATGTCGTTGTGGGGTGGACTGACCTTGCAGCGGGCGGTGGCGGCCTCGCGGCTTAACCAGGCCGATGTCGCCTACGAGCATCTCTCGCGCGCCCGCGAGATGGCCACGCGGGTCGGTGAGGGGCGCAACGACTACAACACCGAGTTCGGGCCGGCCAACGTGGCGCTGCATGAGGTGGCGGTGGCCGTGGAGGTCGGCGACGCCGGGCACGCGCTGCGGGTCGGAACCGCCGTGGACACCTCGACTCTGTCGGCCGAACGACGGGCGCGACTGGCTGTCGATCTCGCGCGGGCGCATGCGCAGCGTCGCCAAGTAGACGAAGCGGTGACGCGGCTGCTGGAGGCCGAGAACGTCACGCCGGAGCAGATTCGCAACCACCGCGTCGTCCGGCAACTCGTCTCTGACCTGCTGTCGATGCAGGATCCGGCGTCCTCTGAGCTGCGGGAGCTGGCCGAGCGAGTGGCCGCGTAGAAAAAGTACGCGTCCACGTACTCTAAGTACTAGCGATTACTCTCAGTATCAGGTAGCGTTCGTGTTGTAGCTGGAACTCTCCGTAGTCGGAGGGTGGCAGCCCAGCACGAACGCTCTTCGCGTTTCAGGGGTGGATCAAGGAGGTCCGCTCACGAAAGGCGGAGAGAGGGCCACACATGAAAGTGGCCTGAGCGGGAGACCCGCCCAGGCCGGATGCGATAAGCACCCTAGTTGGCGCTTCGATGCTATCGCCTCCGAGCTGACGGCACGGCATCCCTCGTCCTGAAACGCCTGATCAACAGGCCGACGAGAGGTCATACAGCCATGCGTACCGTCCCCATCCCTGTGGACGTCAGCAAGCTCACCATCACCTGCGTGAAGGCCCCGCGCCCTCGCGTGCTCAACAAGGACACCGGCGAGATCAAGACCGACAAGCACGGCAACACCGTCTACGAGGTCACGGTCTCCGTCGAGGACGAGTTCGGCCGGATCGAACTGGTAAAGATCGGTATCACCGGAGAGCCGCCCATCAAGGCCGGCGACGCCGTCAACGCGGTCGGACTGCTCGGCTACGTCTGGGAGATCGCCGGACGCTGGGGCATCTCCTACCGCGCGACCGCCCTGCTCCCGCTGCAGGAGGCCGCCGATGTCTGACCAGTTCTACGCGATGCTCGCAGTCCTGGCCGCCTCGGCGGCCGGGCTGTGGGCCTGGCGCCGCTGGCACTACCGCTCCTTCTGGCTCGTCATCGGCTTCCCGATCACGGCCATCACCATCCGGGCGACCTGGCGCAAGGTCGCTCTCGGCTGCAACCTCACCAAGAAGCGGCAGCGCTTCTGGTTCACCACCGTCCCCGGACTGGTCGCCTCCACCCGGCGTCGTCCGCGTCCGGCGCAAGTGGCAGCGCATCGCCGTGGACACCAAGCCGTTCATGTGGCTGCCGATCCCGACCCGGCACGGCTGGCGGGTCACCCTGCACACCCTGGAAGGACAGATCCCCGCCGACTACGCCGAGGCCGCCGAACGCCTCGCGCACTCCTGGGGCGTGCACGCCGTGCGCGTCTCCTCCGACAAGCCCGGCCGGGTACGCCTCGCCGCCACCGTCCGTGACCCGCTCGTCAAGGTCGATGAACTGCCACCGTCCACCGAACTGCTCAAGGTCACCGTGGGACGCCTGGAGACCGGCACGCCGTGGGTGATCGACTTCCGAACCGTGCCGCACTGGATCAACGCGGGCGCGACGCAGTCGGGCAAGTCCAACCTGGCCAACGCGCTGATCGTCGGTCTCGCGCCGCAACCGGTCGCCCTGGTCGGCTTCGACCTCAAAGGCGGTGTCGAGTTCACCCCGTACGCACCCCGGTTGTCCGCGCTGGCCACCACGCGCGCCGAGTGCGGCGGGCTGCTGGATGACCTGGTGGCGCTCATGACCGACCGGATGGGCGTGTGCCGGATGGCTGTACGCCCACGCGAAAGGCCCTCTCGGATCATCCGGGAGGGCCTTTGACCTGGGAGCCGCCTTGGGGATTCGAACCCCAGACCCCTTCATTACGAGTGAAGTGCTCTGGCCGACTGAGCTAAGGCGGCGTGCCGTACGGCGTGAAAGAGTCTACAGGAGCCCGGAGGGTTCTCGCTCCCGCCTAACCCCCCTGCTCCCCGTACGTAGAGTCGTACGCCTTTCGCGGCCCGCACACGCTCGCCTTCGAGCAGGCGCACCGCCGTCCTCCGTCGTTGAGCCGCACCACCACCGAGTCGGACGGCACGTTGTGCCCCACCACGGTGCCGGCGCCTTCCGGGGTGTCCACGTTCATTCCCACCCGGGGGGCCGAGGCGCGGAACTCCTGGTAGAGCGGGTGTTCGTACTTGAGGCAGCACATGAGCCGCCCGCAGGCCCCCGCGATGCGCAGCGGGTTGACGGGGAGGTCCTGGTCCTTGGCCATGCGTACGGACACCGGCTCGAAGTCCTTGAGGAACGTGGCGCAGCAGAGGTCGCGCCCGCAGGGCCCGATGCCGCCCTGGAGGCGTGCCTCGTCCCTGGGGCCGATCTGCCGCAGTTCGACCCTGGCCCGCAGGTTGCGGGCCAGGTCGCGGACGAGGGCGCGGAAGTCGACCCGGTGGGGGGCCGAGAAGTAGACGGTGTAGACGTTCTCCTCGTCGAGGTAGTCGACGCCGACGACCTTCATGGGCAGGGTGTGCCGTTTGATGAGGCGTTTGGCCACGCTGCGGGCCTCGGCTCTGCGGCGTTTGTTGGATTCGTCGCGGGCGAGGTGTTCCTCCTCGGCCGACCCCGCACACACGGGTAGTCCGTCGATGTCCTCGCTGCTCCATTGAGGCGCCCACACGCACTCCGCCACCTCTGGACCCGAGTCGGTGGGTACGAGCACTTTGTCGCCCACCTTGGGGCTGTGCCCGCCCGGGTCGAGGTAGTAGAGCCTTCCGTAGCGGGTGAAGCTCACGGCCATGATCATTCCCATGGGCTCGAGCTCGCCTCCTGACGGCCTAGGGGGACTGTGCGACCTTCCGTTGCCACATTACGTGCCCATCAGCGCCGAAGGTTAGCGGCCCTTGGAGCACACGTCCGCTTCCGGCAGGTCCAGGCCGTACTTCGCCAACGCGGCCTGCTCGCGCACGCACGTCTGGTCGAGGACCTGAGCCACCCCTGGTTGCCGCTCGAGCTCGCCGATCACATGGACCCGCTCGGTCCCGGGACGCATCGTCAGCCTGAACGACTCGGGCATGTCCTCCACCTTGGTGGCTTCGAGGAGCTGCTCGTTGGACTTGTACGAGTCACGGAAATTCTTGTACGCCGCCTCCTGGTCCTCGAAGACGTACGACTCGACCTCAGGCATTTTCGCGATCAGCTTCTCGATGGCCTTCATCTCTGCCTCCGTCGCCGCCTTGCCCTCCTTGGTAACGCGTTCTGTGGTGCGCTGCCCCCCGCACGCGGGCAGGGCCGAACCCTTACCGCACAGGAAGACGGCGATTCGCTGCACTTCTCCCTTCATGACCGGAAGCTCGAAGAGCCTCGCCGGATCAGAGAACTTCGCCACGCCGGGCAACGTCGGAAGGAGCCGGAAAGTCTGCCGCAGATCGGTCCCTTCCTTGACCTTCACCCTGAACGACGGGGGCATGTCGGCGGGCTTGACGGCGGCCAGCAGCGCCTTGTTCTCCGCGTACTCCTGCCGGAACCTGCCGTAGGCGACCTCCTGGCTTTCGAAGGTCACCACCTCGACGTCCGACGACCGCCGTATCGTCTCCTCGATCATCCGCGTCTGCTCGGGACTGGCCGCCCGCCCCCGGCACGGGTCTTTCCGCGCCGACTCCGTACACAGGATGACCGCCAGGTCCGTCTCCTCGTCGGGGAGTGTCTGCGTGGAGGTCGCGACGATGTTGGCCACGTCGCCCGGCCCGCCCAGCACCGCTGCCGTCGCCGTCCCCGCGAGCACGACCGCCACGGCCGCCGCCACCAGCCGGTAGTTCGGCCGGAAGCGCCGCTCCGGCGCCCGCAGCGGCCTGAGCGTGCCGGGATCGAGCGTCGCGCCCGCCTCCGTGAGAGCCGCGCGCAGCCGGTCCTCCGTCGAACCGTGGTTCATGATTCCTCCTCGAGTGCCCGGCCGAGCGCGGCGAGTCCCCGCGCGATCGTGGATCGCGCCGTACCGGCGCTGATCCGCATGGTGTCGGCGACCTCCTGGTCGGTGAGGTCTAAGTAGTAGCGCAGGGTGAGGGCCTCGCGCTGCCGGCGCGGCAGCTCGCGCAGCGCCAGCAGCACCTCCCGCCGCTCCTCCCCGAGCATCGCGGCGCTCTCCGCCGACCAGACAGGCGGTTCGTACGGCACCGCCCGCCGCAGCACGGTCGCCCGCCGGCGTAACACCGACCGGCACCCGTTGAGCACCGCGGACCGCACGTACGTGAGCGCCTTGCCGGGGTCGCGCAGCCTGCCCCGGCCGGCGTGGGTGCGGGCGAACGCCTCCTGTACGACGTCCTCGGCGCTGGCCTGGTCACCGAGCATGATCAGAGCCAGCCGTACGAGGCCGACGTGGTGCTCGGCGAAGATGGAGGCCACGTCCACGCGCTGCCGGGCGAGGGCTTCCTGTTGGGTGAGTAGTTCGACTTCCACGTAACAGAGACGCCTGTCGGCCCCGTCTGCTGCTTCTGTCACCCGGTCATCTCATGGCCGCAGCGCCAGCATCATCGCCTCGACCGCGATCTGCGGGTTGACGTTGGCCGCCAGGCGTTCCCTGCACTGCATGATCGCGTCGATCCGCCGCAGCGTCTCCTCGGGCGTGGACGCCTTGGCCAACTGGTCGAGGTCGAAGCGGAGGTCGTCGTTGGCCAGTTCGACGGCGGCGCCGAACTGCATGGCCAACACGTCGCGGTAGTAGGACACCAGCTCCAGCAGCGCCGAGTCGAGCGAATCGCGTTTGATGCGGGTGGCCCGGGACTTCTGCCGGTCCTCCAGCTCCTTCAGCGCGCCCGCTCCGCCGCGTACGAGCCCCCGGTTGAGCCCTTTGCCCGTGGAGCCCTCGCCATAGAGCCTGCGCAGCTCGGAGGTCTCGTTGTCGTTGAGCGCGGCGGTGGCGGCGGCGGCCTCTTCCTCGGCCGTCTTCACCAGCCGTTCGGCCGCGGCGACGCACTCGCCGACCCCCGTCAGCGCGCGTGGGATGCCCAGCACGGCCTCGCGGCGCGTCCTGGCTCCCTCGTCGAGCGCGAGCGCCCGCGCCCTGGTGATGTGACCCTGGGCGGCTCTGGCGGCGAACCTGGCGAGGTCGGGTGGCACGCTGTCACGGGTGGCCAGCACGTGGGCGACGGCCTCCGTGGCGGGGGTGGTGAGGGTGACCTGCCGGCAGCGGGACCTGATGGTGATCATGAGGTCGTCGGGGGCGGGGGCGCACAGCAGCCACACCGTGCGGGGTGGCGGCTCCTCGATGGCCTTGAGCAGGGCGTTGGCCGCAGACTCCGTGGCGCGGTCGGCGTCTTCGAACAGGATGACCCGCCACCGGCCCTGCGTGGGCGCCCCGGCCGCGCGCAGGATGAGCTCGCGGGTCTGCTTGACGCTGTAGGACAGACCTTCGGGGCGTACGGACTCCAGGTCGGGGTGTGAGCCGATCAGCACCTGGTGGCACTGGTCGCAGTGGCCGCAGCCGGCGTCGGGGCACAGCAGCGCCGCGGCGAAGGCGCGGGCGGCCTCTTCCCTGCCCGAGCCCGGTGGGCCGGTGAACAGCCAGGCGTGCGTCATGCCCGCGCCGCGCCCGCCCCCGATGACCTCGCCGGCCGCCGCAGCGGCCCGCGACAGCACGGCAGTGGCTTGGTCCTGCCCGACCAGGTCATCGAAAACCGTCACGAGGCAAGGCTAGTCGCGGATGGCGGGCATCGTGCCCGTGGCGTCTTCCGACTCCCTCGGCACCGGGTCGGGAAGGATCTCGTGGATGCGGTCCTGGATCTGTCGGGTGATCACCTCGGGCGGCAGGGTGCCGTCGACCACGAGGTAGCGCTCGGGCGCCGCCGCCGCCAGCGCGCGGAACTCCTTGCGTACCCGCTCGTGGAATTCCAGCGGCTCGGCCTCGATGCGGTCGGCCGCGCCGCCCAGCCGGGTGAGCCCCACCTGGGGCGGCGTGTCGATGAGCACGGTCAGGTGCGGCACCAGCCCGCCCGTGGCCCAGGCGTTGATCTTCGACACGTCTTCGGGGTCGAGCGCCCGCCCGGCGCCCTGGTAGGCCAGCGACGAGTCGACGTAGCGGTCGGTGACGACGAGCGCGCCCCGGTAGAGGGCGGGCCTGATCACCTTCTCCACGTGCTCGGCCCGGTCGGCGGCGTAGAGCAGGGCCTCGGCGCGGGCCGACAGGCCGGCTTCGGCCGCGTCGAGCAGGATCGCGCGCAGCCGCATGCCGACCTTGGTGGAGCCGGGCTCGCGCGTCTGCACGACGTCGTAGCCCTGGTCGCGCAGCCAGATGGCGATCAGCCGCGACTGGGTCGTCTTGCCCGACCCCTCGCCGCCCTCGAACGCCACGAACAGGCCCGGAACGTGCTCGGCGGGCTCGGTGCCCAGCCGCTCGCCGCGCACCGCGGCGATCAGGTCGGCCGTGAACGGCACGCCCTTCCTGTCGTCCATGTGGCGCAGGGCGAGGATGCCGACGGCGGTCGCGAGCACGCCTCCGATCACCAGCACCAGGTTGGACCCGTCGAACTGGTAGGCGAACTCGCCCAGCTCCAGCACGTGCACGCCGAAGATGGCCGCCACCGGGTTGGCCACGGCGACCACGAGCAGCAGCGTCACGCGGGCGGTCGACTGCAGGAACGAGAACGTACGGCCGCGCAGCCCGTCTTCGACCTCGAGCCCGATCAGCGTGTAGCCGATGATCCAGGCGATGCCCGCGCACGCGCCGAGCACGACGGTCAGCATGACCACGATCGGCAGGTTGTGCACCAGCGCGATCGTGACGAGCACCAGCCCGGCCACGGTGATGGCCAGGCCGAACAGCCGCCGGCGCGACAGCTGACGCAGCAGCCTTGGCCCGAAGAACATGCCCAGCGCCATGCCGACGAAGACCGCGCCGAACACGACGCCGTAGGCCGCGTCGCCGCCGCCGAGCGCGCCGACGTAGATCTTGGCGACGCCCACCACGGCCCCGCCCGCGGCGAACGCCCCGAGCATGCCGATGATGAGGCCGCGCACCATGCGGTGGCCGCTGACGTAGCGCCAGCCCTCGATGACCTGCTTGAGCACGGACGGCGTGGAGATGGCGCCGTCACGCTTGGGGATGCTCCGCAGCGTGAAGATCAGGAACGCCGACACGAGGTAGGCGCAGGCGTTGACGATGAGCGCCAGCCCCGTGCCGTCCCTGCCGGACAGGAACGGCACCGTGCTGGTGGCCAGGTCGCCCACCACGGACAGGGCCGCGAACAGCATGGCGGCGATCGGCGCGGTGCCGTAGGTGACCAGCAGGTTGAGCTGGTTGGCCGATTCGAGCTGCTCCTTGGGCACCAGGTTGGGGACGGTGGCGTCCTTGGCCGGGACCCAGAACAGGTTGATGCACTCCACCAGGATGGTCGCGATGATCACCCACTGGTAGCTGTGCACGAACGGGATCGACAACACGATGGCGAACCGGGCGAGGTCGGCCGCGAACATCGTCAGCCGCCTGTCGAACCTGTCGGCGAACACGCCCGCGAGCGGCCCGAGCAGGATCGCCGGCAACATCTTGGCCACGAACACGCCGCCGATGGCCAGCGACTGCACGCGGTAGTCGTCGCGCATCAGGTTTCCGGCCAGCGCGGTGAGCGCCAGGATGTTGAGCCAGTCGCCGAGACTGCACACCGACATGGCGGTCCACAGCCGCCGGAAGGGCGCGTTGGCCAGCACGTGAGCCGGGCGGCGTCGGCCAGGGGCAGTCATGATTTCAGCGTATCCAGGTGTTGACCGGAAGCGGGCAGTCAGGGGAGGAGCCGGAAATGCCCGGCTGCTCGTGGCTGAGAGTATTACGTCCGCGGGCTGGTGCGCAGGTTTCGCACCTCGAAAAGGGCCCCAAATCCATCATCACTTGATAACTCCGGCCTCTTGTCGCGCCGCCTCCACCAGTGGCCGCCATTCGGCGCGGACGGCGGGCGGCAGATCCAGCTCGTCGAACAGCTCCACGAGCAGCACACCGTCGACGTGGTCGAGCAGCTCCTGTGGCCCGCCCCCGCACAACAGCGCGGTGTAGGCGGCCCGCCGCTCGCCACGGTCGGCCAGGTCGTGCGCCCGCCCGCGCACCCGCACGACGCCGAGCGCCGCCGCGACCGGCAGCCGCCGCAGCCGGCTCGGCACGTGGAAGATGCGCCCGTCGCCGGTCACGCGCGTGGCGAACTCGACCTTCGCCTCCAGCGTCAGCCGGAACCCGGCGGCGTCGAGAATGCGCCCGGCCGTCTCGAGCGTCGGCGACTTCCTGCCGTGCTCGTAGGCCGACAGCGTCGTGCGCGACGTGCCGCTCACGCTGGCCAGAGTCTTCTGGTTGAGGCTCGCGGCATGCCTGGCCTGCCTGAACAGCAGGCCGCCGCGCTCGGCCCAGAGCGCCACCTCCTGCCGCAGCGCCTGCTCCACCGGCGAAGAGCCCATGTCGCACCTCCGACTCGTATCCGGTCGGATACTGTACGCCATCATGGCACTACGTGACCAGCGGATTGCACAAAGTCAGGCGCGCAACTCCAACATCGTGACCTCGGGCGGAGCCCCCACGCGCACCGGCGGCCCCCAGAACCCCGCGCCCCTGGTCACATAGACCGGCACCCCGTCGACCGTGGCCAGGCCCGACACCACCGGCTGCTGCAGCCCCACCACCACGTTGAACGGCGCGAGCTGACCACCGTGCGTGTGCCCCGACAACTGCAGGTCGACGCCGTGACGGGCGGCCTCGGCGACCTGGACGGGCTGGTGGGCGAGCAGCACGGTGCTCCTGCCCGCCGCGCGCCCGCCGAGCGCCTTGCCGAAGTCCGGAGGCTCACCCGCGTCCGCCCCGCCGACGTCGTTGACTCCGGCCAGGTCGAGCACGGCCCCCTGATGCCGGATCTCCACCCGTTCGTTACGCAGAGAGCGTACGCCGAGCTCCGCGAGCTCCTCGATCCACTCGCCGGGGCCTCCGGACACGTAGTACTCGTGGTTACCGGTCACGAAATAGGCCCCGTAGCTGGACTCCAGGTTCTTGAGCGGCCGGGCGAGCGGCCCCAACTCGGCGACCGGCCCGTCCACCAGGTCGCCCACGATCGCCACCACGTCGGCCTCCAAGCCGTTGATCATGCGGACGATGCGCTCGGTGTGCCGCAGCCCTGTCAGCGGCCCCAGGTGTACGTCGCTCACCACCGCGAACCGCAGGCCGCTGAGCCGGGGATCCAGCTTCGGCAACACGACCCCGACCCGCTCGGTCACGGGGTCTCCCAGAGCGGTCGTCATGCCGTACCCGACCGTGCCCAGCGCACCCACGCCGGCCACGGCGGCGGTGGCCCGCCCCAGGAAGAGCCGCCTGCTCATCGGGGCCGCCTCCGGCGGGGCAGGCGCGACCGGCTCGTCCTCGGCGGGACCGCCGGCACCGGCGAGCACCGGCACCGGCTCAGGCTCGGGAGTCGCGCCCCGCGGAACGGCCCGGCGCAGCAGCAGCGCCGCCACGGCCCGCGGGATCTCCAGCACGACCAGGATGACGACCAGGTAGAACATCACGGCCACCCAGAGGTAGCCCGGCCAGGCGAGCCAGTGCCCCCACGCCACCCGCGATCCCGCGAACGCCGCGGCGACGAGCAGCACCATGCCCACCAGGCCCCAGGTCAGCGCCTTGCGCAACCGCCCGGGGCCCGTCGTCGAACGCACCATCCGATGCCACAGATAGAAATGCGCGAGCCCGACGACGCCCAGAAACATCAGGACGAACACACCCTGATGCTACTTACGATTTGGTCGCCGGCTTCTTCGCGGTGGCCTTCTTGGCGGGCGCCTTCCTGGACGACTTCTTCGGCGCGGGAGCCCGCTCACGACGCTCGGCCAGCAACTCCGCCGCCCGCTCGATCGTGATGTCCTCGACCGTGTCGCCCTTGCGCAGGGAGGCGTTCGTCTCGCCGTCGGTGACGTACGGGCCGAACCTGCCCTCCTTCACCACGACCGGCTTCTTCGAGTTGGGGTCGTCGCCCAGCTCACGCAGCGGCGCCGCGGCAGCGGCCCGCCGGCCGCGCTGCTTCGGCTGCGCGAACAGCTCCTTGGCCTGCTCGATGGTGACCGTCAGCAGGTCTTCCTCACTGCCCAGCGAACGGGAGTCGGTGCCCTTCTTCAGGTAGGGGCCGAACTTGCCGTTGTAGGCCACGACCTCCTCGCCGTCGAGCTCGCCCACCGACCTCGGGATGGACAGCAGCTTGAGAGCGTCCTCGAGCGTGATGGTGTCGAGCGACATCGACTTGAACAACGAACTCGTACGCGGCTTCGGCGCGTCGGCCTTCTTGCGCTTCTTCGGCGCCTCGTCCTCCGCCGGCTCCGGCAGGACCTCCGTCACGTACGGCCCGTAACGGCCGTCCTTCGCCACGATCGTGTGACCGGTCGCCTGGTCCTTGCCCAGCTCCCTGTCGCCCGTCGGCCGCGAGAACAGCTCCTCCGCCTTCTCCGCCGTCAGCTCGTCGGGCGTCATGTCCTCGGGCACGTTGACCCGCTGGCCGTCGCGGTCGAGATAGGGGCCGTAGCGCCCGACCCGCAGCACGATGTCGGTGCCTTTCACCGGGAACGAGCTGATCTCCTTGGCGTCGATGTCGCCGAGGTCGGTGACCATCTCCTTCAGGCCCTCGTCGCCGTCGACGCCGTAGTAGAAGCGCTGCAGCTCAGGCACCCGCTCCGCCCGGTCGTTCGCGATGTCGTCGAGCACCTTCTCCATCTCGGCCGTGAAGTCGTAGTCGACCAGGTTGCCGAAATGCTGCTCCAGCAGGTTGACCACCGCGAACGCCAGGAACGACGGCACCAGGGCCGTGCCCTTCTTGAACACGTAGCCGCGGTCGAGGATCGTGCCGATGATCGAGGCGTACGTCGACGGCCGCCCGATCTCGCGGTCCTCCAGCTCCTTGACCAGCGACGCCTCGGTGTAGCGGGCGGGCGGCTTGGTCGAGTGGCCCGCCACGTCGAGCCGGGACGCGCTGAGCGCGTCGCCCTCGGCCAGGTTGGGCAGCCGCTTCTCCGAGTCGTCGCGGTCGGTCGAAGGATCGTCCGACCCCTCGACGTACGCCTTGAGGAACCCGTAGAACGTGATCGTCCGCCCCGAGGCGCTGAACTCGACGTCCTCGCCCCCCGACGACCTGCCGGCCACCTTGACCGTGATCGACTCGCCGACCGCGTCCTTCATCTGCGACGACACCGTACGCTGCCAGATCAGCTCGTACAGCCTGAACATGTCGCCCGACAGTCCGGTCTCGCCCGGCGTGCGGAACTCCTCGCCCGACGGCCTGATCGCCTCGTGCGCCTCCTGCGCGCTCTTCACCTTGCTGGCGTAGACGCGAGGCTTGTCGGGAATGTACGCGGCGCCGTACAGCTTGAGCGCCTGGGACCGCGCGGCCGCCACCGCCGTCTCCGACAGCGTGATGCTGTCGGTACGCATGTAGGTGATGAAGCCGTTCTCGTAGAGCCGCTGCGCCACCTGCATCGTGTATTTCGCGGAGAACCCCAGCTTCCTGCTGGCCTCCTGCTGCAACGTGGTCGTCCTGAACGGCGCGTAGGGCTTGCGGGTGTACGGCTTGCGCTCGACCGACTTGACCGCGAACGACGAACCCCGCAACCGGCCCGCCAGCTCACCCGCGGCCGCCTCCGACAGGTGCAGCACGTCGGCGTTCTTCAGCCGGCCGGTGCTGGCGAAGTCGCGCCCCTGCGCCACCCGCCTGCCGTCGACCACGGTCAGCGTCGCGGTGAAGTCGCGCGGCCGCTCCTCCGCCTTGCCGGTGTCGAACAACGCCTGCAGATCCCAGTAGTGGGCAGGCGTGAACGCCATACGGTCGCGCTCGCGCTCCACCACCAGGCGCGTCGCCACCGACTGCACGCGGCCCGCCGACAGACGCGGCTTGACCTTCTTCCACAGGACGGGACTGACCTCGTAGCCGTAGAGCCGGTCGAGGATGCGGCGCGTCTCCTGGGCGTCCACCAGGCGCAGGTTGAGGTCGCGCGGGTTGGCCACGGCGTCCTGGATCGCCTGCTGGGTGATCTCGTGGAAGACCATGCGGTGCACGGGGACCTTGGGCTTGAGCACCTCGCGCAGGTGCCAGGCGATCGCCTCGCCCTCGCGGTCCTCGTCAGTGGCGAGATAGAGCTCGTCGGCGTCCTTCAGCAGCTGCCGCAGCTTGTTGACCTGCGATCGTTTGTCGGGGTTGACGACGTACAGCGGCTCGAACTCGTGCTCGACATTCACCCCGAGCCGTGCCCAAGGCGCTCCCTTGTACTTCTCAGGGATGTCGTCGGCCTTCTCCGGCAGGTCGCGGATGTGACCGATGCTCGATTCGACGATGTAGCCGCGCCCGAGGTAGCCCGCGATGGTCTTCGCCTTGGCGGGCGACTCGACTATCACCAGGCGTGTTCCGCCGGCGCTGCCGTTCTTGGCTGGCACGCTGCTTCCTACCTCGCTGTTCGCTAGCTAATCCCCCTGCCGGGAGTCGGCACAGACTGAAAAGGTAACCCGACTCGCGGAAATTTCCTTCCCCCCGGGCTACCCACTGGCTTCCGGGTCCACCCACAAGCACGCAGAATAAGGCTCATCGAGCGGCATGGCGCCCTGACCCACCCTGGAGACTAATCGTTGTGCTCGACTACTCCTACATGGATATCTTCATTCCGCGCGACCTCACTCGCGAAGCAGCACGTCAACTGCTGACCGAACACGCAGAGTACGGTCAGTGGGAGCTCGCGCGCGTACGCGTACACCCCGACGGGAGCCGGCACGTACGCCTGCGCCGGAAGATCATGCGAGTCCGGCGCACCCTCTGAACCCGAACGCGGAAATGGCTTTGCCCGCCCCGGGCCGCGCCCCCGGAACGGGCAAAGCATCTCTCGCCGACCGCTCGCCGGACGCGAGGGTCAGCCGATCTGGTCAGGCGCGGTCAGGCGCCTGCGCTGTCCTGCTGGATCGCTTGCGGCTTCCTGCTCAGTGCTTGCGGCTCGGGCGGAACCGGCGGGCGGTCGCGAACAGGGTCGCCGAGGCGGCGAGCAGGCCTCCCAGCATGAGGGCGAGCAGCGAGCCGGAGTTCATCCCGGTCACGCCGGCCGGCTGCTCGGCGCTCATCAGGCCCAGGTTGCCGACGGGCAGGCTGCGAGTGGCGGAGGTCACCGCGCCGCCGACCGGGGTCGAGGCGACCAGCGACGTCGCCGGAGCGAGCGGCGAGGCGGCGCCGGAGGGCCGGGCGCGACCCGCCCTGTCAGCCGGCGCGGCGGACGCGGCGGTCCGCTTCGGGGTGACCGCGGTGCGCTTGGGCTTGGCCGGGGTCACGGCGGTCCGCTTGGGCTTGGCCGGGGTCTTCGCCTGACCGGGGTTGGCCGGGGTCTTCGCCTGAGTGGGCAGCCCCGGCAGGCCGGGCAGGCTCGGCAGGCCCAGCGTGCGGGAGGCGTCCTCGACGAGGGGCAGCGAGGTCAGGCCGCCACCCTGCAGCTTGGCGACATCGCCGACGCCACCGACGTCGGGCGTACCGCCCAGGACCGGTACGGCCGGGACCACGGGCAGTACGCCGCCCTTGGCCGCCGCGAACCTGGTGCGGCCCAAGTGCTCGTAGCCGCTGTGGCCTCCGTGGCCCGGCTTGCCGACGTGCGCCCCGCCGAGGCACCCGGCGGCGGCATCGCCCAGCACGGCCACGGCGTTGCCGCAGACGTTGACCGGCGCGGTGATCGGCGCCACGGCCTGGTTGCCGCCGAGAATGCTCGCGTTGCCCGACGTACGGTTGCCGCCCGCGCCCCTGCCCGGGTTCTTCACGTGCGCGCCGCCCCTGCAGCCGGCGAACGCCCGCCCGACCAGCGCCACCGCGTTGCCGCAGACGTTGACCGGCGCGGTGATCGGCGCGACGACCTGGTTGCCCGCCAGGACGCCCGCCCGGCCCGAGGTGCGGTTGCCGCCCGTACCCTTGCCCGAGTTGTGCACCGTCGCCCCACCCGCGCACCCGGCCGTGGCG
>NZ_SMJZ01000239.1 GCF_004348345.1 Nonomuraea longispora | reverse complement strand
GCCCCCGCACTCCCCTGACCAGCGAAGCGGCTGATCAACTGCTCACCCCCGAAGGAGCAAGTCCATGGCCGACAGTTACACACCCCCGGTCACCGGAACCGGTGTCAAGGCCACCATCCAGCGCATCGGCGGCCATCTGGCCGGCATGATCATGCCGAACATCGGCGCGTTCATCGCCTGGGGCCTGATCACCGCGCTGTTCATCCCGACCGGCTGGCTGCCCAACGAGACGCTCGCGAAGATGGTCGGCCCGATCATCGGGACCCTGCTGCCGGTCCTCATCGCCTACACGGGCGGCCGGATGGTGCATGGTCAGCGCGGCGCGGTCGTCGGCTCGGTGGCGGTCATGGGCGTCGTGGTGGGCACCGAGTCCCCCATGTTCCTCGGCGCCATGATCATCGGCCCGCTCACCGCCTTGATCCTGAAATATGTGGACAAGTTCACGGAGCAGCGGACCAAGGCCGGTTTCGAGATGCTGGTCGACAACTTCTCCGCCGGCATCGTGGGCGGCGCGATGGCCGTCATCGGCATGCTCGGCATCGGCCCGGTCGTGGAGACCGCCACCACGGCCGCGGGCAACGCCGTGAGCTGGCTGATCAACAACAACCTGCTGCCCGTCGCCTCGGTCCTGATCGAGCCCGCCAAGGTGTTGTTCCTCAACAACGCCATCAACCACGGCGTGCTCACCCCGCTCGGCATCTCCGAGGCCGCACAGACCGGCAAGTCGATCCTGTTCATGCTCGAGTCGAACCCCGGCCCGGGGCTCGGCCTGCTGCTGGCGTTCCTGCTGTTCGGCCCGCGCCAGCTGCGGCCCAGCACCCCCGCCGCGATGATCATCCAGTTCTTCGGCGGCATCCACGAGATCTACTTCCCGTACGTGCTCATGAAGCCGCGTCTCATCCTGGCCGTCATCGCGGGTGGCGCGGCCGGCGTGTTCACGTTCATCGCCACCGGCGCCGGCCTGGTCGCCTCGCCGTCGCCCGGCAGCATCTTCGCGTATCTCGCGGTCACCCCGAGGGGCGGCTGGCTGAGCTCCAGCCTGGGCATCCTCGTGGCAGCGGCCGTGTCGTTCGCCGTCGCCGCCCTCCTGCTCGGCTTCGGCCGCGGAGAGAAGGCGGAGCAGGACGGTCCCGCAGAATCCAGGGAGGGCACCGAGCCCGCCACCAAGGAGGCCTGACCCATGCCCAGCATCGACAGCAAGGACATCAAGAAGCTCATCGTCGCCTGCGACGCCGGGATGGGCAGCAGCGTGATGCTCGCCTCCCAGCTGCGCAAGCAGCTCAAGGACAGCGGCGTCACGGTCGAGCACACCCCCGTCAACTCCATTCCCGACGACGCCGACGTCATCGTGTGCCACTCGGGGCTGGCCGCCAGGGCCAAGGCGTCCGCCCCCGGGAAGCCCCTGGTGTCGTTCCAGATCTTCCTCGGCGACCCGGCGGTGACCAAGCTCGTGAACACCATCAAGAACGGCGGCACCGTCGATGCGTGACGACCTGCTCGACCCGCGGGCCGTGCTGCTGCGCGAGAGCGCCCCCGACCGCGACGCGGCCATCCGCCGGTGCGGCCGGGCGCTGGTCGACGTGGGCGCGGCCGCGGAGCCGTACATCGAGGCGATGCTCGAACGCGAGCGGTCGATCTCCACCTACGTCGGCGAGGGAGTGGCCATCCCGCACGGGACGAACGCCTCCAAGGGGGACGTCCAGCGCGACGCGATCTGCGTGGTCCGTTTCCCCGGCGGCGTCGACTGGGACGGGGAGCAGGTCACGCTGTGCGTCGGCATCGCCGCCAAGGACGACGGGCACGTTCAACTGCTGTCGCAACTGGCCGAGATCCTGCTCGATCCCGACCGTGCGAGGGCACTGCGTGAGGCCACGGAGGTCTCACAGGTCATGAAGGAGCTCACATGAAGGTCGCCAGATTCCACGCCCCGGGCGACATCAGGATCGAGGACGCGCCCGAGCCCGAGGCGGGGCCGGGCGAGCTGAAGATCCGCGTACGCAACTGCTCGACGTGCGGCACGGACGCCAAGATCTTCAAGTTCGGCCACCACCACATCAGGCCGCCGCGCGTCATGGGCCACGAGATCGCCGGCGAGGTCGTCGGCACCGGCGAGCGGGTGCAGGTGATCGCCGCCATCCCGTGCGGCACGTGCCAGGAGTGCGTACGCGGCCGCCGGACGGTCTGCCCGAACCAGGAGTCGATGGGTTACCACTACGACGGCGGCTTCGCCGAGTACATGATCATACCGGCCAAGGTGCGGGCCGTGGACGGCGTCAACGCCATCCCGTCCGGGGTCGGCTTCGCCGAGGCGTCGGTGGCCGAGCCGCTGGCCTGCGTGCTCAACGGCCAGTCGCTGGCGGGTGTGAGCGCGGGTGACGACGTGGTGGTGATGGGCGCGGGCCCGATCGGCTGCCTGCACGTGCGCCTGGCGCGGGCGCGCGGCGCCTCCCGGGTCTTCCTCGTGGACGTCAACGCCGAGCGCCTGGCGATGGCGGCCGAGCTCGTACGCCCCGACGCGGCCATCGACGCCGACCCCGTCGAGCAGGTGCTCAAGCTGACCGGTGGCCGGGGCGCCGACGTCGTGATCACCGCTGCGGCGTCGGGCGCGGCGCAGGAGCAGGCCGTGCGGATGGCCGCCAGGCAGGGCCGGATCAGCTTCTTCGGCGGCCTGCCGAAGGACGACCCCGTCATCGCGCTCGACTCCAACCTGGTGCACTACCGCGAGCTGACCATCGTCGGCGCGAACGGTTCCAGTCCCGCGCACAACGCCGAGGCGCTGCGACTGGTGGCCGACGGGGCGGTGGTGGTGTCCGACCTCATCACCCACCGGCTGCCGCTGCCCCAGGTGCTCGACGGGATCGATCTCGTCAGCAGGGGCGCGGCCATCAAGGTCACCATCGAGCCCTGACGTCCGGCACGCGAGAACCCGCACTGAAGATCCGACATGGAGCCTGGAGGCTTCTCATGGCACAACGAACGGTGGCCGTGGCCTCGGCCAGCGGCCTGCACGCCCGTCCCGCCAAGCTGTTCGTGCAGGCGGCGGCGAAGCTGGAGGTGCCGGTGACGGTCCGGCTGGGCGAGAAGTCCGTGCCGGCCAAGAGCATGCTGGGGGTGCTGTCGCTGGGCGCGGTGCGCGGCTCGGAGGTCACGCTCGAAGCGGAGGGCCCGGGGGCGGAGGAGGCGCTCGACTCCCTCGCGGCGCTGTTGTCGCGTGACCTGGACGCGGAAGAGGCCCTCGATGCCTGACCTGTCCCGGCCCGGCCCTCGTACCGTCCCGCCGGGCGCCGGGCCCGCGGGCTCTGCCCGGCGGCTCGCCGGCCTCGGCGTCAGCCAGGGCCGGGCGGCGGGACCGATGATCCGGATGGCGGGGCCGCCGGCGCTGCCCGCGCCCCGCCCCGTGACCGACCCGGCCGCCGAGGCGGCCACGGTCGCCAAGGCTCTGGAGGCGGTCACCGCCGACCTCAACCGCCGCGCCGCGGCCGCCCGATCCCACCCGTCCGAGGAGCAGGACCGCGCCACGGGCGGCCGGGCAGGCGCCAGCGAGGCGGCGGAGATCCTCGAGGCGCTGGCCATGATGGCCGAGGACCCCATGCTGCTGGAGGAGGCCGAGCGGCGGGCGCTCGACGGCGCCGACGCCGCGCACGCCCTGGACGCCGCCTTCGCCCAGCACCGCGACGCCCTGGCCGAGCTGGGCGGCTACCTGGCCGAGCGGGCCGCCGACCTGGACGATCTCAAGCACCGGGCGGTCGCGTTCGCGCTCGGCCTGCCCATGCCCGGCCTGCCCGCCCCTGGCCATCCGTACGTGCTGGTGGCCGAGGACCTCTCCCCCGCCGACACCGCGGGACTCGGCCCCGACGTGCTGGCGCTCGTCACGGAGCGGGGCGGTCCCACGAGCCACACCGCGATCCTGGCGCGCGGCCGCGGCCTGCCGGCGGTGGTGGCCTGCGCGGGCGTCATGGACCTGCCGGACGGCACGGTCATCGGCGTGGACGGCGGCACCGGCGAGATCACGACCGGCCTCACCGCGGAGCGGGCGGCCGAGATCGTGGCGGGCGAGCGCGCGGAGCGGGCCAGGCTGGCGGCCGGCAGTGGCCCAGGCAGGACGGCCGACGGCCATCCGGTGAAGCTGCTGCTCAACATCGGCTCGGCCAAGGACCTGCGGCCGGGCGCGGAGGGCGTCGGGCTGTTCAGGACGGAGTTCCTGTTCCTCGACCGTACGGGGGCGCCGTCGTTCGAGGAGCAGGTGGCCGCGTACGCGGAGGTGTTCGAGCAGGCGGAGACCGTGATCGTGCGCACGCTCGACGCGGGCACCGACAAGCCCCTGCCGTTCCTGGGCCTGCCGGCCGAGCCGAACCCGGCCCTTGGCGTACGGGGCCTGCGGGTGGACCGGGTCCTGCCGGACGTGCTGGACACCCAGCTCGACGCCATCGCCGAGGCGGCCAGGGCGACGGGCACGCAGGCGTGGGTGATGGCGCCCATGGTCACCACCGTGGCGGAGGCGGCCGGGTTCGCCGGCCGCGCCCGCGAGCGGGGCATCGCGAAGGTGGGCGCGATGGTGGAGGTGCCCGCGGCGGCGCTGCGGGCGGGAGCGCTGCTGCGCGAGGTCGACTTCCTCAGCATCGGCACGAACGACCTGGCCCAGTACACCTTCGCCGCCGACCGACAGCACTCGGAGCTGGCAGATCTGCTCGACCCGCGCCAGCCCGCCCTGCTCCAGCTCATCGGCATGTGCGCGCGGGCGGGCAGGGAGGCGGGCAAACCGGTCGGCGTGTGCGGTGAGGCGGCCGGCGATCCGCTGCTCGCGCCGCTGCTGGCCGGGCTGGGCGTGACGAGCCTGTCCATGGCCCCCGTGTGCGTGCCCGCCGTACGGGAGGCGCTGGCCGGCCTCACTTTGGGCGAGTGCCGGCGCCGCGCCGAGGAGGCCGTCGGCTAGACCTGTTCCGGGTTGTGCGCCCGGAGCTGGAGGCCGTGGCCGTCGACGTCGACGGTGACCCTGCCGTGCTCCTCGATCTCGCCGGTCAGCAGCATGGTGGACAGCCGGTTGTCCAGCTCGCGCTGCACGGTGCGGCGCAGCGGCCGGGCGCCGAACTCGGGCTGGTAGCCGCGCTCGGCCAGCCAGTCCTTGGCGGCGTCCGTGACCTCCATCGTGACGTCCTGGCCGCGCAGCCGCTGCCGGGTCCGCTCCAGCAGCAGGTCCACGATCTGGCGGAGCTGGTCGCGTTCCAGCCGCTTGAAGATGATCGTCTCGTCGATGCGGTTGAGCAACTCGGGACGGAGCGAGTGACGCAGCAGGTCCATGAGCCGGTCGTGCAGTTCCGGGGTGTCCTCGGAGCCGAGGATCATCTGCGCGCCGATGTTGCTGGTCATGATGACGATCGCGTTGGTGAAGTCGACCGTGCGGCCGTGGCCGTCGGTGAGCCGGCCGTCGTCGAGCATCTGCAGCAGGATGTTCATCACGTCGGGGTGGGCCTTCTCGATCTCGTCGAGGAGGATGACGCCGTGCGGGCGGCGGCGTACGGCCTCGGTGAGCTGGCCCGCCTCCTCGTACCCGACATATCCGGGCGGCGCCCCGATGAGGCGCGAGACCGTGTGCCGCTCCTGGTACTCGCTCATGTCAATGCGCACCATGTGGTCCTCGCCCCCGAACAGCGCCGCGGCCAGTGACCTGGCGAGCTCCGTCTTGCCGACCCCGGTGGGACCGAGGAACAGGAAGCTGCCGATGGGGCGGTTCGGGTCGGCCAGTCCCGCCCTGGCCCTGCGCACCGCCTCCGCGATGGCGACGACGGCCTCGTCCTGACCGATCACGCGCTTGTGCAGGTGCTCCTCCAGGCTCATGAGACGCTCGCGTTCGTGCTGGGTGAGCTGGGTGACCGGGATGCCGGTCTGCCGGGACACGACCTCGGCGATGTCCTCCACCCCGACCTGCGGGACGTTGTCCTCGCCGCGCCGGGCGCGCTCCAGCTCCGGTCTGATTTTGTTGATCTCGGTGGTCAGCTCCTTGGCGCGGTCGAAGTCGTCGGCGGAGATGGCCTGGTCCTTGTCGCGGCGCAGCGAGTCGAGGCGCTCCTCCAGCTCGCGCACGCCGGTGCCGGGCGTGCGCGAGCGCAGCCGCACCCGGGCCGAGGCCTGGTCCATGAGGTCGATGGCCTTGTCGGGCAGGAAACGGTCGGAGACGTAGCGGGCCGACAGGTTCGCGGCCGCGTCGAGGGCCTCGTCGGTGATGCGCACCTGGTGGTGGGCCTCGTACGTGTCGCGCAGCCCGGCCAGGATCTCGATCGTCTCCTCCACGGTCGGCTCGGAGACGAGGATCGGCTGGAAGCGGCGTTCGAGCGCGGCGTCCTTCTCGATGTTCTTGCGGTACTCGTCGATCGTGGTGGCGGCGATGACGTGCAGCTCGCCGCGGGCGAGGGCGGGTTTGAGGATGTTGGCGGCGTCCATGCCGCCCTCGGCGGAGCCGGCGCCGACCAGGTTGTGCACCTCGTCGATGAAGACGATGGTCTCGTCGGCGTGCGCCCGCACCTCGTCGATGACCTTCTTGATGCGCTCCTCGAACTCGCCCCGGTACTTCGTGCCCGCCACCATCCCCGTGAGGTCGAGCCCGATGACGCGGCGGTTCTTGAGGATGTCGGGGACGGTCCTGTTGACGATGCGCTGGGCGATGCCCTCGACGATCGCGGTCTTGCCGACACCCGGCTCGCCGATCAGGCACGGGTTGTTCTTGGTGCGGCGCGACAGCACCTCGATGCACTGCTCGATCTCGTCCTCGCGGCCGACGACCGGGTCGATGCCGCCCTGCCTGGCCTCTTCCGTGAGATCCCTGCCGTACTCGTCGAGTGTCGGCGTGTCGCCGTTCCGCATGCGCTGCTCGCCCGTCCGCGCTCCGCCGCCGGACACGACGGCCTGCTGCAACTCGCCGGCGGACGCGCCCTGCTCCTGCAGGAGGCGGGCGGCGCTGGAGTCGGGGTTGGCGGGCAGGGCGAGCAGCAGGTGCTCGGGGCCGATGTAGGACGACTGCAGGGCGCGTGAGATCCGCTGCGCGTCCAGGATGGCGCGTTTGGCCGCCGGTGAGAGGGTCGTGGGCGGCTCCGCGGGCCGGCCGACGCCCGCGAGCGCGTCGATGCGGTCACGGAGCCTGCCGACGTCCACGCCGGCCGAGCGCAGCATGCTCCCGGTGGCGTCGTCGTCGAGCAACGCGCCGAGCAGGTCGAGCACGTCCAGGTCGGCGGCGCCGCGCTGCCCGGCTTTCTCCAGGGCGCTCCGCAGTGCCTCTCGGGCCGAGGCGCTGAGCAGCCTGCCGACGTCCACCCGCTGGACGCTGGGCCGGGTCGGTGGCCAGGCCTCCATCCCGCCGAACACGCGGCCGGTGAGCTCTTCGAACCCTCTGAACGGGTCCCCGCCGAAGAACGACCTGAACGGCATGTCAGACATGAATCCCCCTAAGACTCAGGGGACACCTAGCCGGGTATGTCGCATTTCATAGCCACGTTTCGGCAAAGTCTCCCGCCCGGTGTGAGCGGTCGCGTCACCTTCCCGCGACGGCGTCGGCGATGGGCGTGTCGCCGGAGACGAGCTCCAGCGTCCGGTGCACGGTTCCCGGTGCGCCGAGCATGGCGGCGATGACGGCGGCCACGTCGTCGCGGGGCACAGCGCCCGGCGTGGCCTCCGGCGCCAGCCTGACCAGGCCGGTGCCCGGCTCGTCGGTCAGCCGGCCAGGGCGCAGGATCGTCCAGTCGAGGTCGCGGGCGCGCAGGTCGTCCTCGGCCCCGGTCTTGGCCCTGATGTAGGCGGCCCAGACCTCGTCCCTGTCCGGCGCGGGCGGCCTGCCCGCGCCCATGGACGAGATCTGGATGAACCGTCGTACGCCGGTCTCCTCGGCGGCGTCGGCGAGCAGCACGGACGCGCCCTTGTCGACCGTCTCCTTGCGCGCCACACCGCTGCCCGGTCCCGCGCCCGCGGCGAAGACCACGGCGCCGGCGCCCTCGACGATCCCCGCGACCTCGCCGGACGACGCCCGTTCCAGGTCGCACACCACGGCCTCGGCGCCCGTGGCCTCCACGTCGGCGACGTGGGCCGGGTTGCGCACCAGGCCGACGGCGTCCGAGCCGAGGCGCCGCGCCAGGCGCAGTGCGATCTTGCCGTGGCCGCCCGCGATGATGATCCGCATCGTTCCCCATGGTGTCGTGGTCTGCCCGCTCCCTGCGGGGGAGCGGCTCGTCGCCTCTCCCCGCTGTGGACGGCGACGGACCGGATCTGCCCGTTTCCGCACGCCCTTACTCCCCCGGGGACGGACCGCCCGCTTTCTCCG
Organism: Nonomuraea longispora; assembly: GCF_004348345.1. Classification (GTDB taxonomy): domain Bacteria; phylum Actinomycetota; class Actinomycetes; order Streptosporangiales; family Streptosporangiaceae; genus Nonomuraea; species Nonomuraea longispora. The sequence goes on along the minus strand of NZ_SMJZ01000239.1, from coordinate 4,035 downwards.
GCGATGGGGCGAGGCGGGGCCCAACCGATGGTGATCGTCCGGCATCGGGCAGGCGTCCGCGGGTATGCCAGGGAGGAGCCGAGCGGACCGGCACGTCCCGGTCCCGCCGACCCGCCGGACGGGCTCGCCGAGCCCGGTGTACGGCAGGCGGGGCGAGGTGGGAATATCCCTCCGAACGCCCGGGCTGGATCATGCGTATCCCCCACAGAGGAGACTCGACTATGGACTTGGCAGACATCGGCGTCACCGGCCTGGCCACCATGGGGCGCAATCTCGCCCGCAACCTCGCCAGACACGGATACGCGGTGGCGGTGCACAACCGCTCGTACAGCCGTACGCAGCAGCTGATCAAGGAGTTCGGCGGGGAGGGCACGTTCGTGCCGTCCGAGGAGCTGGCCGCGTTCGTCGCCTCGCTGAAGCGCCCGCGCAGGGCCATCATCATGGTCAAGGCGGGGGCCGGCACCGACGCGGTGATCGACCAGCTCGCCGACCTGATGGAGCCCGGCGACATGATCGTCGACGGCGGAAACGCGCACTTCCAGGACACCCGGCGGCGCGAGGCGGCGCTGCGCGAGCGTGGCATCCACTTCGTCGGCACCGGCATCTCCGGCGGCGAGGAGGGCGCGCTGCTCGGCCCGAGCATCATGCCGGGCGGCTCGAAGGAGTCGTGGGAGGCGCTCGGTCCGATCCTGCAGGACATCGCGGCCCAGGTGGACGGGGTGCCGTGCTGCGTGCACGTGGGCCCCGACGGCGCCGGCCACTTCGTCAAGATGGTGCACAACGGCATCGAGTACTCCGACATGCAGCTCATCGCGGAGTCGTACGACCTGCTGCGCCAGGCGCTGGGCGCGACGCCGGCCGAGCTGGCCGAGGTGTTCAGGGAGTGGAACCGCGGCGACCTCGACTCCTACCTGATCGAGATCACCGCTGAGGTGCTCGACCAGGTGGACGCCGAGACGGGCAAGCCGTTCGTGGACATCGTGGTGGACCAGGCCGAGCAGAAGGGCACCGGCCGCTGGACCGTGCAGAGCGCGCTCGACCTGGGCGTACCGGTGACGGGCATCGCCGAGGCGACCTTCGCCCGCGCGTTGTCCGGCCATCCGGAGCAGCGTGCCGCCGCCGCGTCGCTGCGGGGGCCGAAGTTGTCCGGCGTCGGCGGGCGCGAGCTGGTCGAGGACGTGCGGCAGGCGCTCTACGCCTCCAAGATCGTGGCGTACGCGCAGGGCTTCGACCAGATGGCGGCGGCCTCGAAGGAGTACGGCTGGGATCTCGACCTGGGCGCCATGGCGACGATCTGGCGCGGCGGGTGCATCATCCGGGCGAAGTTCCTCGACCGGATCCGGGCCGCGTACGACACCGACAGGGCGTTGCCGACGCTGCTCGCCGACCCGACGTTCGCGGCCGTCCTGGACGCGGCCCAGGAGTCGTGGCGGCGGGTGATCACCACGGCCGTGCGGATCGGCGTGCCGACGCCGGGCTTCTCCTCGGCGCTGGCCTACTACGACGGGCTGCGGCGCGACCGCCTGCCCGCGGCGCTGGTGCAGGGGCTGCGCGACTATTTCGGCGCGCACACCTATCACCGGGTCGACAAGGAGGGCGTCTTCCACACCGACTGGTCCGGCGACCGCGCGGAGCGCCCGGCCTGACCCGTCAGGAGCTTCCCAGAGGGGCCGGGTTGGCCACGGCCGTCACCACGCAGAAGCCGAGCGGTCCCGCCGGGTCGTGCAGGGTGACCTGCCCGGTCGCCACGCCGCCGGCGCTGAGGTGGCCGGTGGCCTCGATGCCGACGAGGTCGCCGCCGGGGAGCCGGGCGAGCGTCAGCGTGTAGTCGGCGTTGATGAAGCGCAGCCCGTCGACTCCCGTGTTGCTGAGCGGGCTGGCGAAGTCGGCGGCCAGCGCCGCGCGTACGAACGGCGTCAGCGGCTCGTCGTCCACCAGCGGGTCGCGCTCGCGCAGCCACACCCGCCCCGGACCGGGCTCGCCCCAGCCGGACGCCTGCCACAGGTCGAACGGCGGTGTCCACTCGCGTCCTTCGACCGGCGGGCCCGAGGGGGGTGGCTCGTCCCACGCGGGCGTGACGACCGCCTGCTCGCCCTCGGGCTGTTCGCCCTGCCTCAGCAGCACGGCGGCGGCCCGCGCGATCACCCCCTGTTCGGTGGAGATGGTCGCGTCGGCCACCCGGATCCGGCGGCCGTCCCTGGCCAGGGTGGTCTCCACCGTGACGGGCACCATGGGGCTGTTGCGGAACAGGTCGACGGTCAGCCGGGCGAAGCGCAGGCCGGGCTCCGCGTGGCGCCGCTCGATGGCCCGGGCCGCGAGACCGCCGAGCAGCCGGCCGTGGAGCATGTCGGGTGACCAGGGGCCGCGGGCGTGGGTGGCGGGGACGAGTTCGTCCCCCTTGCGGGTGAAGAACGCTGACGACGACACAGAATCAAATTCTAGAGGAGAGCAGGCGCCGTCCGAGCGCGTGCAGGCGTTCCTTGAGCCCGACCGGCTCCACCGTGCCGCGCGAACGCCCTCACCCGCTTCGTCACGGATGACATGGCGGGGCTGAGCGAGGCCGAGGTGGCGCGGGCGCGCGGCGTGGAGCGGCGGCGGCGGGAGTTCTCCGGGTACGCCGCCATCCAGGTCCACCCCGGGGATGGATTTCCGTCCGCTTGGCACCGTAAGCTCCCCCAATGCGTGATCTAGGTGAGGACCCCCGGCCCGCCCGGGGTGCGGTACGCGAGATCCATTCCCTCCGTGGGCCCGCCACCCTGGCCTACTCCCCCGACCTCGACGGCATGGCCGATCCCGGGGAGATCGTCTGGGCCTGGGTGCCCTACGAGGAGGACCCGTCCAGGGGCAAGGACCGCCCCCTGCTGGTCGTGGGCCGTACCGGGCGCAGGCTCCTGGCCATGATGTTGTCCAGCAAGGGCGACGACGGCCCCGACTGGCTGGAGCTGGGCCCGTGGGGCCGCGACGACCGGGTCTCCTACGTACGGCTCGACCGGGTCTTCGAGTTGGACGAGGACGACATCCGGCGCGAGGGCGCGGTGCTCGACGGCGAGCGCTTCGCCCGGGTGGCGGCCAGGCTCATGAAGACCCACGGCTGGGACGCCGGCTGACCGGCCGTCGTGTCCGGGCACGGGGGCGGTGGTCGATGCCGGGGAAGCGGTCGTGTCAGGAGTCCCGGACGAGGCCGGAGCCGGTGAGTGCGCAGACGCGGGCGGCATCGGGGTCCCACAGGCCTCCGGGGGCGGCGGGGGCCGCGCCCGGAGACCGGCCCGTCGCCCAGGCATGGGAGGGGCGTGGGCCGGTATCCGGATGGTAAGGGAACCACCCGGCCATCAGGCCGCTCCGGAGAGGCTGCGACGATGAATCCATGCGCGTTGTGGTGATCGGAAGCGGCATCGTCGGGGCCGCCGCGGCCTACTACCTGACCGGTCGCGGCGCGACGGTGACGGTGGTGGAGTCCGGCTACCGGGGCCAGGCGACGGAGGCGGGCGCGGGGATCGTGTGCCCGTGGGTGGACCACGCGGAGGACGACGCGTGGTACCAGCTGACCCGCGAGGGCGCCCGCGCCTACCCGGGGCTGGTGGAGGAGCTGGGCGAGGACCTCGGGTACGCCAAGGTGGGCGCCCTGCTGGTCACCGAGGAGCCGGCCGAGCTGGGGCAGGTGCGGGCGCTGCTGCACCGCCGCTCCCTCGAAGCGCCGGAGATGGACGACATCACCGACGTGCCCACCCCGTCCGAGCTGTTCCCCCCGCTCTCCGACGACCTGAGCGCGCTTCTCGTGCCCGGGGCGGCCCGCGTGAACGGCTGCGCGGTCCGCGAGGCGCTCCTGCGCGCCGCCGTCGCCCGGGGCGCGCGGGTCCGTACGGGCATCGCGACGCTCACCCCGGGCGGCCAGGTGCTCGTGCGGCCCTCCGGCTCAGGCCCGCACGGCACGACGGGCCCCACCGGCTTCCTCGCCGCTCTGGCCGACGACGACACCACGCCGGACCACCCCGGCACCCCGGTCACCACCGGCCCTGCCGACGACACCCCCTCTCC
>NZ_SMJZ01000238.1 GCF_004348345.1 Nonomuraea longispora | reverse complement strand
CACCAGCCCCGCCCCCGTCACCAGGACCACGGTCCTCCCCACCACGTGACGCCTTTCCTGGACGCCCATGGCGAGGGCGAGCAGGCATCCGAGGGCCGTCACCACCGTGACGGCGGTCTGTGGTCCCGTCAGGAGCGTCACGAGCGGTACGGCCACGAGGGCGAAGCCGAAGCCGCTCAGGGCCTGGGCGAAGGCCGCCAGTGTCGCGATCAGCGCCACTCCGGCGACGAGCGTGGTCATCACTCTTCCTTCTGTCGGTCCCGGTTGTCGACCCTAGGCTCAGAGGCGGGTGGCGGCGGCCAGGGCGTTCGTCTCGTCGAGTGCCGCCCCGAACCCGGCCATGAGAGCGCCGTGCTCCATCGTGAGCACGAGCTGGTCGGCTCCGTTCTCGAGCGCGAACGTCTTCTCCGAGGCGGACCAGGCGGGCAGCACCCAGGGCTTGCCGGCGGCGCGGGCCGCGTCCGCCACGAGCCTGAGGTCGGCGAAGTCGCTCTCGGAGCGGGTGTAGGCGCCCCGCCCGCGGCGCATGGACAGGTCGCTGGGGCCGACGAGACGCCGTCGACCGTGGGGAGGGTCAGGATGTCGACGATCTGCTCTCGACATGGGGGACGACCACGGCGGTGGCGCCGAAGTCGAGAGCCTGCTGGATCGGCCCCCTCTCCGGCCCCAGCACCTTCGCCAGGACCTCGAGACCAAGCCCTCGGAGGAACAGGATGAAACGGTCCAGGTCGGCGAGGTCGAACACGCCGTGTTCGATGTCGAGGACCACGGCGCCGCAGCCCAGACCGGCGACGATCTCGGCCGTGGCGAAACCGGGACCTGACAACCAGGCGGCGTACCTTCTGTCCTGCGTCACGGGTCTCCTTCGGAGATTTGGTATACACTGTGTATACATAGGGTGAGGGGGTGGCATGGATCAGTCACTCGGCCAGAGCCGGGCGATCACAGCCGGCGAGCGTGCCTACCAGTGGACGCGGGAGGCGATCCTCAGCGGGCGGATCCCCGAGGGGACGTTCCTCGAAGAGAAGCTCGTCTGTGACGAGGCCGGGGTGTCACGGACTCCCGTCCGCGAGGCGTTCCATCGTCTGGCCGCGGAGAAGTTCATCGACCTGCTCCCCAGGAGAGGCGCCCAGGTGCGGCGCGTGACGGCCGGAGAGCTCTTCGAGACCTACGAGATGCGACTGCTGCTGGAGCTCCACGGCTTCCGGATCCTCTGCGGCAAGAACATCGACATCCCCGCCTGGCTGTCCGAGCACCTTGACCGGATGGAGGACCCGGAGCGGGTGGCGCGGGTACGCGCCGGTGACCGGGACGCCATCGCCGAACACGCGAAGATGGACTTCTTCTTCCACTTCTCCTTCGTCAAGGCGACCGGCAACAGCATCCTGATCGACCTCTACACGAGCCTCCAGCCGCGGCACCAGCGCATCGCGGTCAGCGCCGTGTCCCTGCGCCCCAAACGCCTCGAGGTCATCGCTCCCGAGCACCGCACCCTGCTGAAGGCGCTGACCGACCACGACTACGACACCGCCGAGCGCACCCTGCGGCATCACCTGCGTCCCGACGAGACGGTCGTCTCCCACCTGAGGTGACCGGCGCGGCTCCCGGGCCACCGGGGCCCTCACCCGGCCCTCACCCGGCCATCTCCCGCCAGAGCCTGCGGCGCTCGGCCTGCTCGACCGGATCGGGCACCGGCGCCGCCGCGATCAGCCTCCTGGTGTAGTCCGTCCGCGGATCGCGCAGCACGTCACGGGCGGGGCCGCTCTCCACCAGCCGCCCGTGCTGCAGTACGGCCACATCGTGGGAGAGCAGCTCGACCACGCCCAGGTCGTGGCTGATGAACAGGCAGGAGAAGCCGAGCCTGTCCTGCAGGTCCTGGAACAACCGCAGGACGGTGGCCTGGACCGAGACGTCGAGCGCCGACGTCGGCTCGTCGGCGATGAGCAGCTCCGGATCGAGCGCCAGCGCGCGGGCGATGCCGACGCGCTGCCGCTGACCGCCCGACAGCTCGTGCGGGAACCGGTCGGCCCAGCCCGTGGGCAGTTCGACCTGGTCGAGCAGGTCCAGCACCCGCTGCTGGACGGCACGGCGGTCCGCGTAGCGGTTCACGATCATGGGGGCCGCGATCGAGTCCCCGATCGACAGGCGCGGGTTCAGCGACGACCCCGGGTCCTGGAAGACCATCGAGTACTTCCTGCGCAGGCCGCGCAGCTCCTTGGGCTTGAGGCTCGTCACGTCCTGGCCGCAGATCTCGATGGAGCCGGCCGACGCCCGCACCAGGCCGACGATCGCCCGGCCGATCGTGGACTTGCCGGAGCCGGACTCGCCCACGAGGCCGAGGACCTTGCCCTTCTCGATGGTGACACTGACTCCGTGCACGGCCTTGAAGCCCTTACGGCCCAGCCGCCCCGGGTATTCGACCTCGAGATCGGCGACCCGGAGAGTCGTGCTCCCACCGGCGTCGCCCGCGTCCGCTTCCGGCTCCTCGCCCGGCTGCTGCCGCGGCACCGCGGAGAGCAGCTTCCTGGTGTACTCATGCCGCGGGTCGGAGAAGAGCCGGGTGACCGGCGCCTCCTCCACGACCTGCCCCTCTCGCATGACCACCACCCGGTCGGCGAGATCGGCGACCACCCCCATGTCGTGGGTGATGATGACGACCGCTGAGCCGAGGTCCTCCCGCAGGCGGCGCAGCAGTTCGAGAATCTCCGCCTGGACCGTGACGTCGAGCGCCGTGGTCGGCTCATCGGCGATGATCACCTCTGGCGAGCCGGAGACGGCCATGGCGATCATCGCGCGCTGACGCTGGCCACCGGAGAGCTGGTGCGGGTAGCTGTGCATGCGGCGCTCCGGCTCCGGGATCCCGACCTTCTTCAGCAACTCCAGCGTCCGCGCACGCGCCTCGGCCGCCGGTACGGGCTCGTGACACTGGATCGCCTCGACGATCTGCTCGCCGATGGTGTAGACGGGGTTGAGCGCCGTCATCGGCTCCTGGAAGATCATCGCGATCCGCCTGCCCCGGATGGCGCGCAGAGCCTCCTCGTCGAGTCCGAGCAGCTCGGTGCCGCCGAAACGGATGCTGCCGCGGCGACGCGCGTTCGGCCCCAGCAACCCGAGTACGGACATCGAGCTCACGGACTTGCCGGAGCCCGACTCCCCGACCAGCGCCACCACCTCGCCCTTGGCGACCGAGAAGCTGACGTCCTTCACGGCCGGCGTCCACTCGCCGGCGATCTGGAAGTCCACCGAGAGCCGCTCGACCGCGAGGATCGTGTCGGAAGGGGTCGTGCCGGTTTCCGTGCCGGTCGTCGTGCCGGTCGTCATGGCCTCTCCTCAGGTGCTCGTACAGGAAGGGAGCGGCAGCTACTTCACCGAGGTGTTGCGGTCGTACTCCTGGATGTACGCCGAGCAGAAGCCGATCACGCGCTCGATCCAGATCTCGCCGGTCTTCGCGCTGCCCAGGCTCACGTCGCCCGTGCATCCCGTGACGCTGACCTCGGAGAAGTCCCAGAAGACGGTCCCGCGGACGTCGTGGCCGGGAATCGCCGCCTCCGTGTAGCTCGTCGGGGTCCAGCCGTCGGCGGACTCCAGGCCGCCGGCCACGGCGAGGTCGCTCTGCACCTGCTCCGGGAACATCGCCAGCATCGCCGAGTGCTCGGGCTCCGCCCCGTGGCCGTACGCCTTGGCCGGGTCGTCGTACACGTCGCGCATGAGCGCGTAACCCAGCTGCCACGGATACAAGTGCCCGATCAGGACCCCGAAATCGCGCCGCGCGTCAAGGCCGGCGCCGGTGACCGGCCCGACGTTCCCGCCGTTGTTGTCGACGATGATGATGCGCCGGAATCCGGACTGGACCAGAGCCTCGATGATCTCGTACGTGACGTTGCGCAACGTGGCCTGGCTCAGCGACAGGTTGCCGTTGTAGCCGCGGAAGGTGCCGGAGTGCCCGTAGTTGAGGGCCGGCGCGACATAGCAGCCGTTCTCCTTCGCCAGCTTGTCCGCGACCCACTCGGCCACGATGGAGTCCTCGTGGATCGGCAGGTGCGGCCCGTGCTGTTCGACGGCTCCGATGGGCAGAAGGATGATCGGATCCTGCTCCGCCAACTCCTTGACCTGGGTCCAGGAAAGCTCGCCGAGCCTGTGCGTGGCGGGAAGGGCCATGGTGATGATGTTTCCTCTCTGGGAAGCGGTCAGGAGTTCTTGCCGCGGTGCCGGGGGTCGAGAAGGTCGCGCATGCCGTCGCCGAACACGTTGAGCGCGAGGACGACGAGAATGATGAGCACGGACGGGTAGATCAGCAGCGTCGGCTGCACCTCCAGGAAGTCGCGCCCCGCGCCGACCATCGTGCCCAGCGACGGCAGCGGCGGCTGCGCGCCGAGCCCGAGGAAGCTCAGGCCCGCCTCCATCTGGATGGCGAAGCTCACCGAGAGGCTGAGCTGGACGATGATCGGCGCGGACACGTTCGGCAGGATGGTCTTGGCGAGGATGTCGGCCGGTCTCGTCCCCATGATCTTCGAGGCCTCGACGTACTCCATGCTCCTGATCGACAGCACCTGGCTGTAGACGATGCGCGTGAACCTCGGGATGTAGAGCACGCCGATGACGAGCACGACGTTGACCAGCGCCGGGCCCAGGATCGCCACCACCGCGATCGCCAGCACGATTGGAGGGAAGCTGAGCAGCACGTCGATGCCGCGCATGATGATCGTCGACACCCACCGGCCGACGTAACCGGCCACCAGGCCCAGGGCGACCCCGATGACCCCCGCCACCAGGACCGCCGACACGGCCACGCCGAGTGAGGTACGCAGCCCGATGATCAGCCGGGACAGGACGTCACGGCCGAAGTCGTCGATGCCCAGCGTCCCGCCGGAGGTCAGCGGTTTGCCGACGATGTCGCGGTAGTCGTGGGGGGCGATGAGCGGCGCGAGCACCGCGACGACGACGATCAGCAGGAGGAAGGCCCCCGCGACGGACGTCCTGCGGTTGGCCAGCATGCGCTTGAAGAAGGGCTTCCTGCCGCCGTTCGCACGCGACGGCGTGTCAGGAAGGGCCTGCGCCACGGACTCCGGAGCGGTTGCCATGATCAGTTGTCCTCCGCCCGAGGATCGAGGACCCTGACAGCCAGGTCTCCGACCAGGTTGACCAGGATGACGATGGTCGCCGCGGCGAGAACGACGGCCTGGATGACGGGATAGTCGCGCTGCCCCACGGCGTTCATGAGCAGGGAGCTCATTCCCGGCCAGCCGAAGATGGTCTCGACCAGGACCGTGCTGCCGATGAGAGTCGTCAGCTCGACGGTCGTCATGGAGACCACCGGCAACATCGCGGTCCGCAGCGCGTGACGCCTGATGACCCGCTTCTCGGCGAGCCCCTTGGCCCGTGCCGTACGGACGTAGTCGGCGTTGAGCGTCTCGAGCATCGCCGCCCTGGTCATCCGGGTGATCACGGCGCATGAGGCCGCCGCCAGCGTGACCACCGGGAGGATGAGGATCTGCAGGTGCGCGACGGGATCCTCCCACGGCGAGGTGAACCGGCGGGGCGGCAGGATCGGGAAGAGGACCGCGAACACCAGCAGGAGCAGGGTCCCGACGACGAAGACGGGAAGGGAGATCCCGAAGATCGACCCGGCGACCAGCGCGTGGTCCGCCGGCTTGTCGGCGCGGGTGGCGGCGATGCGGCCGAGGACGATCCCGACCACCAGGGAGACCGCCAGGGCGAGCAGGACCAGTTCGAGGGAGTTGCCGATGCGGGAGGGGAGGTCCTGCATCACCGCACGCCCACTGATCATGGAGGTGCCGAGGTCGCCCTGGAAGAGTCGCGCCCAGAATCCGAGGAACTGCCCGAGGAAGGGCTCGTCGAGGTGCATCGCGGCCCGGGTCAGGGCCACCTGCTCCTCGGTGGCGGCGTCGCCCAGTGCGGCCCTGGCGGGGTCGCCGGGAATGAGCCGGGCGAGGAAGAACACGATGCTCCCGACGAGCAGCAGCTGGACGATCGCCTGGCCGAACCGTCTGACAAGGAAACGCCTCACGCTGTCTTCTCCATCCAGGTCCGGCGAAGAGCCGTGGCGGTCCACGCGCCTTTCGGCGGATGCTCGTAACCCCTGACGTGGGTGTAGTGAGCCTCGCCCTGCTCGCGGCGGATGGTGTAGGTCATCGGGACCAGCTCCAGCGCTCGTTTCTCGGCCTCGAGGTAGATCTCGTTCCGCAGGTTCGGGTCGGTCGTCCTTCGTCCCTGGGCGAGCAGGTCGTCGATCTTGTCGTCGCGGAAGTCCAGGTTCTCCGCGAAGGCGCCGGAGCTGCCGATGAAGTCGCTCAGCGACGCCGGATCGCCGAACTTCGGCGCCGTACCCCACGAGTGGACCGGGAACGTCTTGCCGGCCACGCTGGCCCGGAAGGTCAGCCACTCCTGCTGGGTGAGGTTGACGTTCATGCCGGCCGCGCGCAGGCCCGGCAGCATCGCCTGCGCCGGCCGGGCGATGACCGAGTAGGAGCTGGTGGTGACCACCGGCAGCGTCAGTCCCTCCTGGCCCGCCTGCTTGAGCAGGAACTTCGCCTGCTCGGGGTCGTACGGCATGGAGCCGTCGAGCCGGCTCGCGTAGGGGGCGAAGGTCTCGGGCATGAGAGCCCCGTCCATGGGCCGCCCGTTGCCGAGCAGCGCGGTGTCGAGGACCGACGGCCTGTTGATCGACAGGGCGATCGCCTTGCGGACCCGTACGTCGTCGAACGGCCGCTGCGTGGTGACGAACCCGACGAACCCGAAACCGAACGTCTTGTCGGACGCGAACCGCAGCCGGGGGTTGCGGGTGATGACCCCGACATGGGTCGCCGGGACATAGTCGATCATGTCGACGGTGGCGGTGCGGAGCGCCGTCACCCGCGCGTAGTCGTCGCCCATCGGCTGGAACACGATGCCGTTGAGGTAGGGCAGTTCGGGCTCGAAGTAGTCGTCGAACCGGACGAACGTGGTGCTGACACCGGGGATGCGCTCGACGAACCGGAACGGGCCGGTGCCCATCATCTGGGTCTTGGTGTTCGCGCCCGACTCGATCCACTTCCTGGACACGACGTTCGAAGTGGGCGCCGCGAGGGCGAACGGGAAGGCCACGTCGGGCTGCTCGAACCTGAAGGCCACGGTGGTGGCGTCGACGGCCTCGACGGAGTCGACCTGGTCGAGCAGCGGCCCCGACGTCGCCGCGGTCTCCTTGTCCATCATGCGGCGGAACGAGAAGACCACGTCCTCCGCCGTCAGGGTGGACCCGTCGTGGAACCGCACACCCGGGCGCAGCTTCACCTTGTACGTCAGCCTGTCGCTCCAGCCGAACTCGCTCGCGAGGTCGGCGATGATCTCGCCGGAGCCGTCGTACTGGACCAGGCCGTTGTACGCGAGTTGCCGCAGATAGTCCGACGCGCTACCCGTGGAGACGTGCGGGTCCAGGTTGGCCGGATCGGTGGACAGCCCGAAGTAGAGAGCTCCGCCACGGCTGGGACCGCCCGCATTGGGCCGGACGGCCTCCATGGACTCCGGCAGGGTCACCGGGTTGCCACAGGCCGCCAGAGTCGTGGTCCCCAACGCGGCGGCACTCCCCGCGAGAAAGCTTCGCCTGCTCATCATCGCCATGACATCTCCAGGTCGCCGGGCCTGACACTGAGCCGTCTTGGGTTGGATCCAGCGTGTATGGCGCATGTATACACGGCGTTCACATAAAGGGTCAACGGTTAACCGAAAACCGGCTCCCTTACCGGCCCGGAACACGCGAAGGCCCCCTGTGCCTCACGGCACAGGGGGCCTTGCGCGGCCACGGGCCAAGAACGGGGCCGGGCCCTCGCGGACCTCGGCTGTTTCGGCGCTCTAGACCGGGCAGGTCGAGCCGATCCGCTGCCAGGACGAGCACATGTGGCAGCACTGCCTCCTGTAATAGCCGGCCGGGGAGCACCTGTACTGCCACGTGCAGGGCGCCGCGGACGCCTTCACCTCGGGAAGTACCAGCGCCAGGGCCTTGTCGATGAGCACGCTCACGTCCTGCCTCCTTGTGCCATTTAGGTGCTACGGTCGCGGCGATTGTGGAACGGGGTGCTGGCGGGCGATTAGCGCGGCGATAGCGCGGCCCGTCAACGGGACGCTTCGTAGCGGGCGGCGATCGCGGTGGCGCGGTCGTGCAGCGTAGTGCGCAACCACTGCGGGGCCAGGGCCTCCGCGTACGCGCCGAGCTGCCACAACGCCCATTCGGCGTGTCGGCGGTCCTGGAAGGTCACCTCCAGCCGCAGCCGGCCGTCCTGGCCGGTCTCCTCGGTGAGGACGGCCAGCGCGGTGCCCACCAGGTCCTCCCGCCGCCGCGGGTCCACCCGTGCCAGCACGGTCACCTGGTCGCCGCCGGTACGGAAGCGCGTGCCGCGTTCCTGCCAGGCCCGGTCCAGATCGACCCGGTCCGGCCGCTGCGCCGGCTCGGCCAGCACCTCGGCGGCCAGGATCCGGGACAGCCGGTAGGTGCGGTCCTCGCCGGACCGCGTGGCCAGCAGGTAGCCCCGGTCGCGTACGGTGACCAGGCCGATCGGGTCCACCGTGCGCCATTTCGTGCTCTGGTTCACGGCCGCGTAGTGGATGCGCAGCTTGTGCCCGGCGAACACCGCGCGCAGCACCGCGGCCGTGACGGCGTCCGGCGTCTCCTCGGCGACCAGCCGGCGCGAGAGGAGGTCGGTCTCCGGGTCGATGAGCAGCCGCTCGGCCGCCCCGGCCGCGGTGTCGCGATAGCTCTCGGGCAGCGCGTCGACCACCTTGAGCATCGCCGAAGCGAGCGCCGAGCCGAGACCGAAGGCCTGCGCGCCGCGCCGCGACCCGGCGACCAGAAGGGCCAGGGCCTCGTCGTGGCTCAGGCCGGTGAGCTCGGTGCGGAAGCCCGGCAACAACGCGAAACCGCCGTGCCGGCCGCGTTCGGCGTAGACCGGGACGCCGGCCGCGGACAGCGCCTCGATGTCGCGCAGCACGGTGCGGGTGGACACCTCCAGCTCGCCGGCCAGCGTGGTCGCGGACAGCCGGCCGTGCCGGCGCAGCAGCAGGACCAGCTTGACCAACCGGTCGGCACGCATGCGACGAATCTACCGAAATATACGACAAAAGATGTCGTGATTCCCTGGGAGGCTGATCACCACGAAACCGGCGGCCACCGGGCCGACGACGTGAAAGGAACCGATATGGCAGTGGAGCGAACGGCCGTCAACCCGTGGGCGTGGTCGCTGGAGCTGGGGTACAACCAGGCAGAGCTCGTCTCCGGGCACACCCGGACCCTGTTCTGCGCCGGGCAGAGCGCGATGAGCGCCGAGGGCAAGCCCCGGCATACCGGTGACATGGCGGCGCAGCTGGCGCTGAGCCTCGACAACCTGCAGGCCGTGCTGGGCGAGGCCGGCATGTCCCTCGCGAACCTCGTCCGGCTCGACGTCTACACCACCGACGTCGATCGGCTCTTCGAGCACTACGGCGTGCTGACGTCGCGGCTGGGCGCCGCAGGGGTGGCGCCGCCCACCACGATGCTCGGGGTGACCCGGCTGGCGATCCCCGATCTGATGGTCGAGCTCGAAGGGACTGCCGTGGCCTGACGCGGCCTCCGGTCCGAACCCGTACAAGCCGCGTCGAGCGCGATCCGGAGGCGTGCCACCGCTCTTTGATCGCCCAGCGGCTGTCCGAGCGGCACCACGTCACGATCGAGCACCTGCGCCCGTCGCGACGCGCGATGGGAAGCGTGATCCCACATCCGCTCAGCCGCGCTGACGTTCCTCCTGCCGCCGGATCAGCTCTTCGACGGCGGTCGGCATGGTCGACTCGAAGTCGATCAGTTTCGCCCACGTCGGGGTCACGACGATCCGGACCATGCCGTCGTAGAGCGCATGCACCTGCTCCTCCCAGACGGTCCGTTGCTCGGGGGTCATCTGGTAGGAGCCGTTCATCTGGAGGTACTCCTCCGGGATGCCGTCGACGACGTCCAGTTCGGCCCGCCCACGGACGAGCAGCAGCTTGGGCGGGTGCACCTCGGTGTCGATCGTCAGGGCGACCTGCGGGTTGCGGCGCAGGGACGGGAGCTTCGGGGCGTTCTTCGCCGTGCACATGACGATCTGCGAGCCGTTCCAGGTGAACCCGATCGGTATGTTGCGCGGGGTGCCGTCCTTGGCGACGTAGGCCAGGCGGGTCAGGTCGCGGGCCAGCAGTTCCCGGCTGAGCGGGCGGTTCAGAACTTCGGTGACCTCGTACGGTTCCACGGTCGTGCCTTTCGTCGTCGTTCTCTCCGGGCCGGCGCGGGCCGTCGTGGCCGGCCGCGTACCCAGGACGGAGCCGGCGCCACGTTCTCGACATCACGGCCGCTGGCTCTTCTCGACGCGGCGGTTGTCAGGCGGCGGGCGCGTCTCGTCAGTGGTGGCGGCCTCGAACAGGTCGCGCGCTGCGAACCAGCGAAACGGCGGGTCGAAGACGATCAGGTCGAAAAGGCCGTCGACGTCGCTGAACACGTCACTGTGGCGGATCTCCACCCGGTCGGCCACGTTGTTGCGCCCGGCGGCGTCCCCGGCGGCGTCCCCGGCGGCGTCCCTGGCGGCCGGGACGGCCGCCGGGTTGACGCTTTCTTCCCAAGCCTTCGGTGAACAGGGCAGTACTCCGGGGAGCCTGGGCGCTGTCCGCCCGCCGGGCAGCGTTCTACTCCCCGCCGTCGCTGTCGTTCCCGTCGCCGTCGGAGCCGCCTGGCCAGCCCGTAGAAGGCCCCGTAGAAGGCCCCGTAGAAGGTTCGGCGTCTCCGCCGCTGTCAGGCCAGCCGTCCTCGACCGTGTACCGTGTCTCCTCCTCCACGACCAGGTCGCCGTGGCGCGTCGCGAACGCCCAGACCACACCCCCGTGGCCGGGGCGCAGCCGCGCCGGGCCACGTATGGGCGGGCCGTCGAACAGGTCGACCTGCACCGGCCCTGGCGGCAGCCGCTCCGCCTCGTCGGCTCGTGCGAACGCCAGCCGGATGTACCGCGCCCGCCCGTCCACCCGGGCGACGTCCGTTCGCACCGGATAGCCCGCCACCGTGCGGCCCTCGCGCAGAGCCACACCGGTGAGCCCCTGCACCACCTCCCCGCTCCCCGCGCGCCGCCATGCCCGCCGCATCCTGAGCCTGACGGAGGCCTCGCGCACCCCCGTGGTTCCCGTGACGGCGGCGAGCACCAGGGGGAAGACGACGAAGAGCACCGTGTCGGACGTGAGGGAGTCGACGCCCTGTCCCGCCGCCATGGACACGAAGTACACCAGTAGCCCGATGGCGACGGCCGCGATGCCGAGGGCGGAGGTGGGATCGGGCGCACCGCGCATGCCGGCACGGCGTGCCACCCGGAAGGCGCCGGCGTCGTCCCGCACGTCGTGGGCTCGTTCGTTTGTCATGCCGGGCCGTGGACAGGTCCGGCGGCGCAAGCACGTGTCGCACTGATCACGGAACGTTGGACGCCGGCGCGATTCGCTTTGTTCTCGGCCGCCCCCGATCGGGACACGTTGGACAGCCACCGAGCTCGCGTATATAACTAGATTCAATCTCTAGTAATCAACTCTAGATAAGGAGTCGCAATGGATCTGGAGCGCGCGGCATGGCTGCACTTCAGTCAGGGAAGGGACGACGACGCCGGGCAGGAGGCCGCCGTCAAGGAGATGATGCAGGCCTACTACGCGTCCGGCAGGCCGCCGTGGGACAACGGCGTGCCGGCTCCCGAGCTCGTCGACACGGTGGAGGGGCCGCAGGCGTTGCCGCCCGGGCGGGTGCTCGACCTCGGCTGCGGCACCGGCACCAACGCCGTCTACCTCGCCGGCCACGGCTGGGACGTGGTGGGCGTGGACCTGGTCGACCGGGCCGTCGAGCAGGCCAGGGCCAGGGCCGAGGCCGCCGGCCGGCGGGCGAGGCTGCTGTGCGGCGACGTGACCCGGCTGGACGAGCTCGACGTCGGCGACGGGTTCAGCCTGTTCTTCGACCTGAGCTGCTACTGCGGCATCCCCCGCCACCGCCGGGAAGCCTACGCCGCCGGCATCACCCGCCGTGCCCTGCCGGGCGCCCGGCTGCTGATGTTCGGGTACGGGCCTGAAGGCTTCGACGACGGCTGGAGCGGCGTCACCGCCGACGAGCTGCGTGCCCGTTTCACCGGCTGGGACCTCACCGACGTCACGCCCGGCACCAACGATGTGCCGACGTACTGGTTCACGCTGCACCGCCGCTGATCCGAGGTGGCGCGGCCCTACGAGACGGCGAAGGGGGCGGGGAGGTGGCCTTCCCAGAACCGGCGGGAGGCCTCTTCGGGGTAGGGCAGAGTCTTCGACTCGGCGTCCAGGACGCGGGTGAGCCGCGGGCCGGGCCGGTGGGCGGACCAGCCCGCGTCGCCGGTGGTGACGAAGCGGACCCATGCTTCCTGGAGTTCGCGGGAGAGGGCGACGGCCTCGGGGGTGGGCTCCTCGCCGATGAGCTGGGTGCCGACGGGGCTGTCCAGGGTGCCGAACGCCAGGGGGACGTCGAGGCTGTGGCAGGCGCCCAGGGTGCCGCCGAGGAC
>NZ_SMJZ01000237.1 GCF_004348345.1 Nonomuraea longispora | reverse complement strand
GTTCGGGGTGCTTGTCACTGAGTTTGGCGGGGCTCGACCATGCCTGCGATCATCGTTCTGCTACGAGCGTGACGGAGGCTGGCAGGACGAGGCGGCGCGGACGGCGTACGAACTGGCGGGCGAAGCGCGGGAACCGAGCACCGAGCCGGGAGCCGAGACGTGCGCCGCCTACCACTACGCCGGCTGGATCATGGCCGGGGGCTCCCGGGAACCGGCGCGCACCATGCTGCGGACGATCGCCGAAGGCGCCGGACCGCACGCGGCGCAGGCAGCGGCCGTTCTCGGCGAGGCCGCGCCCTGACGGGGCCGGCCGCGCGAGCCGGCCGACGGCCCGGACGCCGAAGACCGTGCCGGCCTCACGGAAACGCCCCGGCCCGTCGTCGCCGTCACGCCACCTTGGAGGAACTCGCCTTCCAGGTGTTGCACGCTCCCGGCTTGCCCGAGGTGTACCCTCTCTCGGTCCAGTAGAGCCTGTTGGCGCTCGTGCCGTGGAACCTGTTCTTCCAGAACTCCGGAAGCTTGTGCACGGGCTTCCAGTTCTTGACCGCCCGTCCCAGGGCCTTCGCCGACACGCCCGCGAAGCAGTCGATCTGCAGGTAGTACCGGCGGTTGTGCTCGTTCATGATGGCTTCGTCGGCGTTGTTCTCCAGCGCCCACCATGCCTGGCCGATGCCGGTCTGCCCGGTCACGACCCCGCTCCACGTTCTGGTGATCGAGGTGAACACCTTGAGGTCGTTCTTCGTCTTGATCCAGTCGCCGGCCAGTTTCACGCTGATGGAGGTCGCGCAGATCTCGGAGAACGAGGTGGCGGGGTCGAGGCCGGTGGAGCAGGACGCCTTCTCGCCGGATGCCTTGAACACCACCTTCACCGGCTTGAAGTCCTTGATGGCGGGTTTCCACGCCGAGTTGAGGCAGCCGACTAGTGCGGTGATGTATTTCCTGGTCGAGGCGCTGCCGGTGCCCTTGCTCAGCTTGCAGGAGACCTTGGGGACCTTGCCTGCCTTGTAGAGGGCGTTGTGGGTCAGCTCGGGGGCGCCTTTGACCGGCTCCGCGTGGGCCGCGCCGGTGAAGAGGGCCATGCCGGCGACCGCCCCGGCTAAGGTACGAATGATCATAACGCCAGATACTAGAGCCAGTCGCGGCGTTTGAAGACGGTGTAGAGCACCAGGCAGACCGCCGCCATGAGCAGCATCGCGAATGGATAACCGTAGGCCCAGTGGGTCTCGGGCATGACGTCGAAGTTCATCCCGTAGATGGTGCCGACCAGGGTCGGCGCGAAGAGGATGGCGGCCCAGGCGGAGATCTTCTTGACCTCCTCGCCCTGTCTGATGCTCGCCTCCGTCATCCGAGCCATCTCCTCGTTCTGCGCCTGCGTGACGAGCGTCGAGTTGACGATGAGGATGTTCTGCAACATCTGGCGGAAGGACGAGATGCGCTCCGCCACCGTGATGGCGTGGTCGGCCACGTCGCGGAGATAGCTTTCGAGCTCGCCGGTCACCCCGTATTTCGCCGCCCCCGCGATGAACCCGTGGATCATCCCGATCAGCGGCGCGGTGGCCCGCTGAAACTCGATCACTTCGCCCGACAGCTCGTAGACGCGGCGCGAGACCGAGGGGTCGCCGCCGAAGACCTGCACCTCGATCTCCTCGATGTCCTTCTGCAGCCCGGCCACGACCGGCGCGTAGCCGTCGACAACGGCGTCGAGGATGGCGTAGAGCACGGCCTGCGGGCCCTGCCGGAGCAGGTCTGGGTCGGACTCCATGCGGCGGCGTACGCCGTGCAGGTCGGGCGCCTCCGCATGGCGTACGGTGATCACGAAATTGGGGCCGACGAAGACGTGCAGTTCCCCGAACGCGACCTCCTCCACGTCGTCGAGGTAGCGCGCGGCCCGCAGCACCACGAAGAGGGTGTCGCCGTAACGGTCGGCCTTGGGTCGCTGTGAGCCGACGATGGCGTCCTCCAGCGCCAGCTCGTGCAGCTCGAACTCCTCGCCAAGCTTGACCAGCTCCCAGCCCTTCGGCCGGTAGAGGCCGATCCAGGCCATGCTGCCCGGCTCCTGCTTGAGGCGTTCGAAGGCGTCGGCGAGCGAGCCGGGGTTGTCGACGCGCTGGCCGTCGCGGTAGATCGCGTTGTCGATGACGGTCGGCCGGTAGGGCGGCTCCTCCGAGGCACGCGGGTCCATGGACAGCTCGGGCGCCTCCCCGCGCGTGTCCGGGCCGCGCCTCAACCCTCTGAGCCTGGCCATCCCTCCTGCGTCCCTCCCAACGTCAAGCGGGCCGGAACTCGTCGAGCTGCTGCGCCGCCCGGTCCCTGATGGACTTGCGCCACAGGGGCGTCCAGCCGAACAGCAGCCCGTGCGGCTTGCCGAGCGCCATCTTCGACCAGCGTCTGAAGTCGAACTCGTCGTGGTGGCGCACGATCAGGCCTTCCTCGAACCTGAACAGCGCGTCGATCTCGTTGCTGACCTCGCGCCCCGTGCGCGCGAACGTGTAGCGGGCCGTCCAGTGTGCGCTGCCGGTGTGGTCGTCCGCCGTCACGTCGCCGTAGGTGGACCGCAGCCCATCGCGGACGCCGAGCTGCAGCCGCCACATCCGCATGACCCGCTCGCGACCCTCCACCTCCAGGAAGATGGGGTCGCCGAAGCTGACGTCGGGGTGGTAGCAGCTTTCCATGGCCGCGAAGTCGGCCCGCCCCAGAGCGTCGTAGAAGGCGCTGATCAGCGCCACGTGCCGGTCGTTCACTGTCCTATCAGATCATGTCCGCGCCGTTGTCCCAGCACACGGCCCTGAGCCAGGCCTCGCCGAGGCCGAGCCGGTCGAGCGCGCCGAGCTGGTGCGCGTAGGAGTACGGGATGGTCGGGAAATCGGTGCCGAGCACCACCTTCCCCGCCAGGCCGAGGTCAAGCAGCGCGGGCCGCAACCTCTCGGGGAACGGCATCCCGAGTTCGGCGAAGTCGGTGAACGCCATCGTGGTGTCCAGCGCGACCCGTTCGTGGCGGGCGGCCAGCTCGAAGAACGGGTCGTACTCCGGCATGCCCAGGTGCGCGATCACCAGCCGGAGCCTGGGGTGGCGGCGCAGCACCTCGCCGATCGGCCCCGCGCCGACGTGGCCGCCGGGGACGGGCACGGCGCTGGCGTGCGTCACCACCGGCACCCCGGCCTCGGCCAGCAGCCCCCACACCGCGTCCAGCTCGGGAATCCTCGGGTCGAACCCGCCGACCTGCAGGTGCACCTTGAAGATCCGGGCGCCCTCCTCGAGCGCCCGGCGCACGTAGTCCACGACTCCAGGCTCGGGGTAGAAGGTCGCCGAGGGGAGGCATTCGGGTGTACGGCGGGCGAAGTCGAGGGTCCAGGCGTTGAGATCGCTGGCCATGCCGGGTCTGTGGGCGTAGGCCAGGGCGGGAAAGATACGTACGCCCATCTCCCTCAGCCGGGCCAGCCGCTCCTCCACCGGCCACTCGTACTCGATCTTCCAGCCGTCACCCACCAGCGGGCCGCCGTGGCGGAAGTGGTGCCAGACCCGCCGCTGCATGCGTTCGGGCAGGAAGTGGACGTGCAGGTCGATGAGGCCGGGCAGGCCGAGGCCGCGCCACCAGTCCGGCACCTCAGCGTCAGAATGTCGTTCTGTGGCCACGGGAAGGACTTTACCTGGATAGGGTTCTTCCTCGATGGACAAGTTCTGGGCCCACCTGATCGAGGTTCAGCCTGCCCCCGACCCCTGGGTCGTGGCGGTCTCGGCTCTCGCCGCGTTCGTGATCGTCTCCTTCCGCCTGCCCTGGCAGCTGTCCAGGGGCCTGATCACCATCGCCCACGAGGGCGGCCACGCGCTGATGGCGCTGTTCACCCGGCGCAAGCTCGAAGGCATCCGCCTGCACTCCGACACCTCGGGCGTCACCCTGACGAGGGGCAAACCCACCGGGCCCGGCATGGTGCTGACCGCGCTGGCCGGCTATCTGGCGCCCTCGCTGCTGGGCCTGGCCGCGGCCTGGCTGACGGAGCAGGGCCGCATCACGCTGCTGATCTGGGTCGTGCTGCTGTTCCTGGTCTGCATGCTGCTGCTCATCCGCAACCTGTACGGCGCCCTGATCCTGCTGGCCACGGGCGGCGCGGTCTTCGCCCTGATCATGTACGCGCCGGCGGAGGTGCAGCAGGTCGTCGCCCTGGTCGCGGTGTGGTTCCTGCTGTTCGGTGGCATCCGGCCGATCATCGAGCTGCAGCGCAAGCGGCACCGGCGGCAGGCCCGTGACTCCGACGCCGACCAACTGGCCAGGCTGACGATCCTGCCCGGCGGGTTCTACGTGTTCTTCTTCCTGCTGGTGTCGCTGGCGTCGGTGGCCTTCGGCGCATACCTCATGAATCCCCTCTAGGCACGCATATCCCCACTAAGCTCTCCTGCGA
Source organism: Nonomuraea longispora (assembly GCF_004348345.1). Taxonomy (GTDB): domain Bacteria; phylum Actinomycetota; class Actinomycetes; order Streptosporangiales; family Streptosporangiaceae; genus Nonomuraea; species Nonomuraea longispora. The sequence goes on along the minus strand of NZ_SMJZ01000237.1, from coordinate 8,202 downwards.
GCTCCGGGGACAGCCGGGGTGCCGTGCTGCCAGTCGAGGACGCACCGGGCTACCGCGTGCTCGATGAGGCGGGCCGGGGCGGGTTCGCCGTCGTCTACCGCGCCTACCAGGAACGCCTCGACCGGATCGTGGCGCTCAAGGTGTTGTCCGTCGACCGGGTCGACCAGCGCACCATGCGCCGTTTCCAGCGGGAGCTGCAGCTCACCGGCCGCCTGACCGGCCACCCCAACGTCGTGACCGTCTTCGACACCGGTGTGACGCGCTCCGGCAAGCCGTACATCGCGATGGACTTCTTCGAGCACGGCTCGCTGCGCGACAGGATCCGCGGGGAGGGCCCGCTGACGGTGCAGGACACGCTGCGCACGGGCGTCAAGCCGGCCGGCGCGCTGGCCGCCGTGCTGGCCGCCGTGCTGGCCGCCGTGCACGAGGCGGGCGTCCTGCACGGCGACATCAAGCCGCGGAACATCCTCATCTCCCGCTACGGCGAGCCCGCCATCGCCGACTTCGGCGTGGCCAGGGTCGTCGACAACGCGGAGGTCTCGGCCGCCTCGCAGGCGTTCACCCCGCTGCACGCCGCCCCGAGGTGCTCAGCGGCGCGCCCCACTCCGTCTCGACCGACATCTACTCGCTGGGCTCGACCCTCTACCACCTGCTGGCCGGTCAACCCGCCTTCCACAACGCGACGGACCCGTCGATCGCGCCGCTGATGTACCGCGTGCTCAGCGTCGAACCGCCGCCTCTCGGCCGCGCCGACGTGCCGCAGCCGCTGTTCGAGACGATCCTGCGGGCGATGCGCAAAGACCCCGAGGCCCGGTACGCCTCCGCACGCGAGCTCGCACGGCGGTTGCGGCAGGTGCAGGGCGAGCTCGGCCTGCCGGTGACGGACCTCGTGGGCCAGGACCCGGGGCCCGGACCGGGGATGTCCACGGTGCCGCACCCCCGCCACGACCCGTACACGACAGGTCCGGCCCGCCCGGATCGGCGAGGGGGTGGCCGTCATCGCGGCCGGCGGCGCGGCGCTGGCGGTGCACCTGTCGCTCCAGCAGAGCCTCGGCCCGCGTCGCGGACCTCGACCCCGGCACCGGCTACTGCTTCGTGGTCGGCGTGCCCCTGCGCATCTCGGAGTCGTCGACGGTGGCCTGGTCGAAGCCCATGTGCATCAGGGGCGCGGTGGCGCGCTCAACCGAGTAGCTTGCGCGCCGCCTGCTCGATCTCCTCCTCCGACAACAGGACGTGGTCGGCCGCCCTGCCCAGCGGGACGAAGCTGTCGGACGAGGTGACCCGGGCGATCGATCCGGTGAACCCGGCGTCGAGCAGCTCGGCCACGACGCCTTCCGAGACGCCGCCCGAATGCCGGGTCTCGTCGGCGACCAGCACGTTGCCGGTCAGCTCCGCGGCCCGCAGCAGGTCCTCCATCGGCAGCGGCGCCAGCCAGCGCAGGTCGAGCACGCGGCAGCCGTAGCCCTCCTGGGTGAGCCGCACCGCGGCGCGCAGGCTCATCCGCACCCCGTTGCCGAACGTCACGATCGTCAGGTCGCGCCCGTCGCCGTAGGAGCGGGCCCGCCCGATGGGGACGTGCGTCTCGGCCCAGCGCCCGGGCGGCGCGTAGGGCGCGAGCCAGCCTCCGTCGCCCTCCTCGAACAGGTCACGCGTGTGGTAGAGGGCGATCGGCTCCAGGTAGACGCAGACCGACCCGGACGTGCGGGCCGCCGCGAGACAGGTGCGCAACATCGCGGAGGCGTCGTCGGGGCGCGACGGCGAGGCGATGACCAGCCCAGGGATGTCGCGCAGCGCGGCCACCGCGTTGTCGTTGTGGAAGTGGCCGCCGAACCCCTTCTGGTAGGCGTAGCCGGCCACCCGCACCACCATCGGGTTGGTGTAGGAGCCCCGCGAGAAGAACGACAACGTGGCCGCCTCACCGCGGATCTGGTCGAGCGCGTTGTGCAGGTAGGCGAGGTATTGGATCTCGGGCACCGGCAGCATCCCCGACACGCCGGCCCCGAGCGCCAGCCCGAGGACGGCCTGCTCGTCGAGCAGCGTGTCGAACACCCGCCCGGGCCCGAACCGCTTCTGCAGCCCCCTGGTCACGCCGTAGACGCCGCCCTTCCTGGCGACGTCCTCGCCGAACACGGTCAGCTCCGGGTAGACGGTCAGCGCGTCGGCGAGCGTGCGGTTGATGGACTGGCACAGCGTCAGCGGCTGGTCGTTCTCCGGCAGCGATCCGGCGAAGGCCTTCTCCCTGGCCTCGGCGGTGGCCGCCACCGGGCTGATCCTGGCGATCAGCTCGGCGTCGCGCGGCGCGATCGGCTGCATGACCTCGCGGGCCGAGCCGAGCCGGGGGCTGCGCGTCGTCTCCATCGCCATGCGCAGCACGTGGTCGCGCGCGGACTCGTACGTGGTCAGCAGCCCTTCAGGAGTCTCCAGACCGGCCTCGACGAGCATCGCCGCCGTCCGCAGCAGCGGGTCGCGCGCGAGGTCGGCCTTGATCTCGCGCTGGGTGCGGTAGGCCGACTCGACGTCGGAGCCCGCGTGCCCCATGAGCCGCACGGTCGACAGGTGCAGGAACGCGGGGGAGCGGTGCTCGCGTACGTGCTCGGCGGCGCGTACGGCCACGTCGTAGGCCTGCGCCAGGTCGCAGCCGTCGGCGGAGAAGTAGGCGATGCCCGGGCGCCGCGCGGACGCCTCCACCCACCCCTTGGGCGTGCGGACGCTGATGCCGATGCCGTTGTCCTCGCACACGAACAGCAGGGGCAGCGCCTGTCCCTGGTAGGTCGCGTAGGAGGCGGTGTTGAAGCCGGACAGGGCGCTGGCGTGGTTGACCGAGGCGTCGCCGAAGCTGCACACGGCGATCGCGTCCTGTGGCCAGGCGGTCCTGACGCCGAGCGCCCGCGCCCGCTCGATCGCGAACGCCACGCCGACGGCTCTGGGCAGATGGCTGGCGATCGTGGAGGTCTGCGGGATGACGGCCAGCTCGGGGTGGCCGAACACCTTGTGCCGGCCACCCGCGATCGGCTCGTCGGCCGCCGCCGTCAGGCCCATCAGTACGTCGCGGATGCCCTGCTCGGGCAGCCGCCCGGCCTGCTCGGACCTGGTCAGGTAGAAGGCGCCGGAGCGGTAGTGGAGCAGTGCGGGGTCACCGGGGCGCAGGGCCGCGGCGACGGCCGCGTTGCCCTCGTGGCCGGCGGAGCCGATCGTGTAGTAGCCCTCGTCCTGCGTGCGCAGCCAACGGGCGGCGACGTCGAGCAGCCGGCTGTCGAGCTGGCGGTGGAACAGCCTGCGGCACTGCTCGCCTGTAAGGGCGACGCCGTCGCGGACCGGCCGCCCGGGATCTCGGGCGGGGCCCGGCTCCAGCATCGCAACGGCCTGGGTGAAATGAGTCTCAACTGTGTCGCGCGCCACGCCTCGATTATGTCTTTGTTCGGAGCCGCCGTCTGCCGGACGCCGGGGAGATGTTATGGACCGGTCCCTTTGACCCCAACATATGACCGTTTGTCAGAAACCCCACGCTTCGCTGGCGAAAGCACGTCTACTGGTGGACACACGTGGCACCCTCAATGCCGCGTTGAAACCACTGGGGTATCCAGAAAGGAACCCGCATGTTACAACGCATCCGTGTAGCCGCCGCCCTGGCCACCGCGCTGGCCGCCGGGACGCTCGTCTCGGCGCCCGCCGCAGCGACGGCGGCCCAGGCCCCCGCCATCGCCAGGGTGAACATCGACCCAGGCCCTCCGATCGACGTCTCCAAGGGCGCGGTCAAGGCCACGTTCAGCTTCTCCACCAAGGGAGCGGAGAAGGCCGGGTTCACGGTCAAGGCGCCCGGCGACGTCAGCGTCGACACCCCCGTCAGCCTGACGCCCGCCAAGCGCGGGAACTGGACGAAGTGGACCGGCACCAAGACCTTCGACGCCAAGGCCGTCGGCAAGTGGGGCTGGAAGGCCTCCGCCGCCGGCGACGGCGACGCCTCCCGCAGCGGGACGTTCGAGGTCGTCAGGAAACTGCTCGACACCAAGATCGCCAACTTCGGCGCCCGTCCCGGCCGGGTGGACAAGGGCGACAGGATCAAGGTCTCCGGCCGGCTCCTCGCCGGAGGCAAGGGCTACTCCGGCCAGTCCGTCGCGATCACCTTCCGTGAGCGCGGCGCGGACGCCTACCGCGAGGCCGCCAAGGTGACGACCGGCCGCGGCGGCTGGTTCAGCGCCCGCGTCCGCGTCGACTCCACCGGCTGGTGGCGGGCCCAGTTCGCGGCCACGTCCGCCGCCGGGGCGTCCGTCAGCGACTCCGACCGGGTCGACGTCAAGCGCTCCAAACTCGACAGCCGGATCTCCCGCTTCGATGCCCGTCCCGAACCGGTGGAGAAGGGCGACAGGCTGCGCCTGTCCGGCTCCCTGCGGATCGGGGACCGCGGCCGCGTGTCCGGGCAGCGAGTGGAGATCTTCTTCAAGGCCGCCGGCTCCGACCGGTGGACGTACGTCACCAGCGACAGGACCAGCCGCCACGGCCGCTTCGACGCCTCCGCCACCGCGCGGAGCTCGGGCTGGTGGCGTGCCGAGTACGACGGCGCCCGCGGCGTCAAGGGCACGGTCAGCCGCCCGGACTACGTGACCGTCAAGCCGCCGCCCGCGAAGGCGGACACACGGCTGATCGCGGTCAACGCGTACCCCGAGCCGGTCGAGCGGGGCTCGTACCTGAGGATCAGGGGCCTGCTGCAGATCGACGACGACGGCTCGTGGGAGGGACACTCCGGACGGGTGTCGTTGTACTTCAAGCCGCTCGGCTCGCGCACGTGGCAGTACGTGAAGTCGGCCTGGGCCGGCGACAGCGGCCGCCTCCACACCAAGGCCAAGGCCTGGCGGTCCGGTCACTGGAGGTTCGTCTTCCGCGGTGACGACGACGCGTACGGCGACACCAGCGGCGCGGACTACGTCCGCGTGAGACGCTGACCGCCTGAGAGGAGGAGCGGCCCCGGAGCGCACACCGCCCGGGGTCGCACCCGTTCCGGCCTAGTTGAGCTGCTGGCCGGGCAGCTTGGCGTCGATGCGGACCAGAAGAGACTTGATGTCCGCGATCTCACTGTCGACGGTGTCGAATCGCCGGTCGACGGCCTTGAACTGCTCGTCCACGGCCTCGAACCGCTTGTCCACCGCGTCGAATCGCCGGTCGACGTCCTCGAACCGCTTGTCCACCGCGTCGAATCGCCGGTCGACGTCCTCGAACCGCTTGTCCACCGCGTCGAATCGCTCGTCCACGGCCTCGAATCGCTCGTCCACGGCCTTGAACCGCTCGTCCACGGCCTCGAACCGCTCATCCATGGTCTTGAACTGCTCGTCCACGGATGTGAAGCGGTCGTCGATCTCACGGGCCTGCTTGCCCATGAACGCCTCGAGACGGTCGAAGCGAGCCTCGTGGGAGTCGAGCCGCTGGTAGATCTTGTCGATCTGCAGCTCCATCCGCGCGGCCTTGGCGTTCACGACGGCGAAGTTGTCCGCCATCTCCGTCCTGACGTTCTGAATCTGGTCGTCGAGGTCGTTGAGGCGGTCGTCCACATTCGTGAAGCGGGTGCTCGTCTCCTCGCGGAACTTCTCGAGCCTGTTGAGGACGTTCTGTCCTACGACGTCCACGCGGTCGTGCAGCGAGCTGAAGCGTTCGGCGACGCTGGTGCCGGGCATGCCGCTGAATGTACCGTGCTCGAGCGCCGTGACCCGGGTCTCCAGGTCACGAACCTGCTCGGAAAGATCCAGCATCGCATGAACTCCTTTCGGGGGGAGGGCGGGGAAGCGCGCGCGCATCGGGAAAACTACCCTCCGTGAGGGTTCGACCGCAGGCGGATGCGAAGACCAGTCCTACTCGGCGCGTCTGAACTGGGCGATGCCCACGCCCAGCAGCGCCGCCCCGAGCGCGGCCACGACGCCCAGCTCCATCAGCACGGGCACCTGCGCGCCGAACCACGTCACTCCCGGGTTCAGCACCGCGTTCGCCTCGGCGGGCACGTCCAGGTGGGAGAAGACCGCCTGCCGCATCGGGTCCACCGCGTACGTCATGGGGTTGACCACGGTCAGCACGTGCAGCCACGACGGCAGGTTGGCCAGCGGGAACATCGCCCCCGACAGGAACATCATCGGCATGATGGCCATCTGCATCACCCCGAAGAACGACTGCATGTTCTTCATCCGGGCGGCCAGCATCACCCCGAAGGCTGTGATCGTGAACGCGGCGAGGAACATCTCCGCCAGCAGCGTGAGAAGCAGCGTGGGGGAGTAGGGCACGCCGACCAGCCCCGCCATGGCGAGGATGACGACGCCCTGCCCGGTGGCCACGAGGGCGCCGCCCAGGCACTTGCCGACCACGATCGCCCCGCGCGAGACGGGCGCGACCAGCATCTCCCTGAGAAACCCGAACTCGCGGTCCCACACGATCGACCCCGCGGAGAACATGCCCGTCATGATCACGGTCATGGAGATCATGCCGGGATACATGAACGTGCGGTAGTCGACCCCGGGGATCGAGCTCTGCACCAGCGAGCCGAGCCCCGTACCCATGACGAACAGCCACAACACGGGCTGCATGAGCATCGACAACATGCGGGGGCGGTCGTTGACGAACCGCAGCATCTCCCGGTGGAGCACGATCTTGACGGCCCGGAGGTCGTGACCGGCGCTGCGGGCAGGTACCCGGACACTGACGGTCTCTGTCGCCATCGCTACCGCCTCGCCATCGTGCGCATCCACGACGTGTCGTCGCCGCCGGCCTCGGCGTCGCGGATGGTGAAGCCGGTGTAGGACATGAACACGTCGTCGAGCGACGGCCGGGAGACGCTCACCGAGCGGATCGGCATGCCGAGCTCGGCGAACAGCCGGGGCACGAACTCCTCGCCCGACGGCACGGCGAACGTCACCGCGCCCTCGCGCACGGCCGCCTCCAGCCCGAACCGCTCGCGCAGCGCCCCGATCGCCCCGGCGTCGTCGTCGGTCTGGATCTGCACGCGGTCCTTGCCGATGCCGGCCTTGAGCGCCTCGGGGGAGTCGATGACGACGATGTCACCGTGGTCGATGATCGCGATCCTGTCGCAGTACTCGGCCTCGTCCATGTAGTGCGTGGTCATGAAGATGGTGATGTCCTCCATGAGCCGCAACTGGTCGATGTAGCCCCAGATGGCCGAACGGGTCTGCGGGTCCAGGCCGACGGTCGGCTCGTCCAGGAACAACACCCGCGGCGAGTGCAGCAGGCCCCTCGCGATCTCCAGCCGCCGCTTCATGCCGCCGGAGAACGTCATCACCTTGGCGTCCTTGCGGTCCCAGAGCGCGACCATCTCCATAACCTGCCGGATCCGGTTCCCGACCAGGCTCTTCGGCACGCCGTACAGCTCCGCGTGGAAGCGCAGGTTCTGCTCGGCGCTCAGATAGCCGTCGAGGGTGGGGTCCTGGAAGACCAGGCCGATGTTCCTGCGCACCTCGTCGCGCTCCTTCACCACGTCGTGCCCCGCGACGGTGGCGCTGCCGCCGGTCGGGTTCACCAGGGTGCAGAGCATGTTGATGGTGGTGGTCTTGCCGGCGCCGTTGGGGCCGAGGAAGCCGAACACCTCGCCGGGCCGCACCTCGAACTCCACGCCGTTGACGGCGTCGACCTTTCCGTACGACTTTCGCAGCCCCCGCACGGCCACCGCCGGGTTCTCAGCCATTCAGCCCTCCGCGAGAATCTGGAAGACGGACCTGCGCGTCTGTTTGATCAACTGCTTGGCCTCCGCCACCTGCCGTTCGCTGCCCGTCCTGGCCAGGTGGGTGAAGGCCTCGGTGAGCTGGGCCCAGAGCAGGCGCAGCTCGTGGTGGCCGGCCGGCACGGTGCGGGCGACCTCCTCCCAAGGCGCCTCGCAGGCGTGCCGGGCCGCCTGGCTGCGCCCCTGCTCGGTCAGCCGGTACGTACGGCTCCCGCCCGCTTCGTCCCCTGTCACCAGCCCCTCGTCCTCGAGCTGCTGGAGCGCCGGATAGACCGATCCCGGGCTGGGCCGCCACACGCCGTGGCTGCGCTCCTCGATGTCCTGGATCATCTGGTAGCCGTTCTGCGGTCCCTCGTGGAGGAGGGCGAGCAGGGCCGCCCTGACGTCGCCCCTGCGGACCCTCGGCGGTGGCGCCTCCCATCCCGGTCCCGGGCCGTATCCCGGCGGGGGAGGGGGCGGCGGCCCGAGCGCCCCCGGCGGGCCTGGTGGCC
>NZ_SMJZ01000236.1 GCF_004348345.1 Nonomuraea longispora | reverse complement strand
CCCGCACAGTCGCCCGACCGGAAGCTCCCCGACCCCGACGAGAAGATCCCGAGGAACGCCGCGCGGTTCGCCTGGAGACTGCAGGAGACCACCTCCGCGCTCAACGACGCCATCGACGCCTGGAAGGGCAAGGACGGCAAGCCGCCGAAGGACGTCGAGCTCCTCGCCCTCCACCACCAGCGCATGTACCGCTACGCAGCCCGCCACTCCAAGATCGCCTCCCAGGCGTTCGCGCGCCTGCCGAAGGGCCTGGCCGCCCAGGCCAAGGACAACACGCGCGCCATCCGCGAGCTTCTCGCCCTGGCCCACCCGATCAAGCCGTCGACGCCGTTCAAGGTCCAGCCCGCCCGCCCCGCCGCCGAACTGCTCAAGTACTTCAAGAAGGCCGAGCGCCGGTTCGGGGTGGAGTGGGAGGTGCTGGCGGCGGTGATGCTCGCGGAGACCAAGTTCGGCAGGGTGAGGTCGGCCAGCCACGTGGGCGCCCAGGGGCCGATGCAGTTCATGCCGGCGACCTGGAAGGCGTACGGCATGGGCGGCGACGTGCACGACCCGCGCGACGCCGTGATGGCCGCGGCCAACTACCTCAAGGCCAGCGGCGCCCCCCGCGACTACCGACGCGCGCTGCACGCCTACAACCCGTCGCAGGCGTACGTCAACGCGATCCTCCTGCACGCCCGCCAGATCAAGCGCGACGCGCGGAACTACTACGTCTATTACAACTGGCAGGTGTACGTCATCACCACCGCCGGCGAGCGCCGCCTGACCGGCCCCTGACCCGATCCGTCATGATCACCGCACAGCTGGAACTTCTGGATCCGGCGCAGTGCCCGCTCCGTCTCCTCCCACGGCGTCGGCGGGCGCCGGGTGAGGAGAACGGACCGAGGCTGGTCTGCGGCGCGGTCGAGTCGACGGTACGCAGCAGGTGCTCGGCCTCGGGCAGGGTACGTGACCCCGCGTCGATCCCGAGAATCACCGGCCCACCGCTCGCGGGCCCGGCGCTCGTGGGTCCGCCGGTCATCGGCGCGGCAGGATCCAGATCGGGTTGCTGTAGAACCACAGATCGTTCCACGGGTCGGCGTCCCCGTGGACGTCGATCTGCGGCCCGTGCGGGTCCACTCCCGCCCCCAGCAGTCCGGGCGCGGAGCGTTTGCCGTCGGTTCCGCGCAGCCGCACGTACACGGGCCGGTCGACACGGCCGAGCCGGTAGGTGAAGGTGACGGTGCCGCTGTTCCTGCCCACCTCGTACGACTGCACGACCTTGGTGTCCGGCGTGGTGAAGGCGTCCTTGTCGGAGGCCGGGCCGGTGACGTCGCCCTGGATGACGTCCACCCGGGCCAGCGTGGGAACGAACTGTGCCCAGTTGGGCCGCCCCGCGAGGGCGATCTCCATGGTGAGCTCGACCCGGTCGCCCCTGCGTACGTGCAGGGTCTCGCCGAGCGTCACCCCGCTCTGCCCGTGACCGGCCGTCCTGGCCCGCACCACCAGGCCGCTGATGAGCCCGCCGTGGTCGACCCAGACGCGCCCGGCCCGCAGCCCGTCCATGAGCGCCTCGTAGGAGAAGGCGCGGCTGCCGACGTGGGTGCGGCTGTAGAAGCCGGGCCAGAAGTCGCCTGCCCCGGTGTTGGGCACGCCGCCGTGGACCGGGTCCTCGTAGCGGCCGTTGGCGTCGAAGTCGCTTTCGGGGCCGCGCTGGCCGGTGTCGCCGTACACGGTGTGGGAGTCGGAGTTGGCGGTGATCCACCACGGCCTTCCCTCGGCGAGCAGGCTGTCCCACAGCCCGCCCACGGTGGCGGTCATCCAGTCGAACCCGCCGAAGGTCTTGTAGCTCTCCGCCGGGTAGCCGGGGAAGGAGTCGGCGCCGGGGCCGCCGTCGTAGTAGCCGCGTCCGCCGCCGGGCCCGTGCGGCTTCGGGATGCCGGCGGCCTGGTGACCGGGAGCGCCTTCCATGCCGACGGCGATGGACGGCTGGGCGTCGCGCCAGCCGCGGATCTCGTGCGGCGAGTCGAGGCCCTTGCGCGAGGGGTGGTTGGCGAGGAACAGCGCGTCGGGGATGCGCCGCCTCCTGACCGACTCGGCCAGGAAGTTCAGCCCGGCGATGGCGAGGGCCTCGTTCTGCGGGGTGTTCGCCCCCGCCTCCTTCACCGATCCGTCGAAGGAGCTCTCGAACTCCTTGAGTGTCTCGACCTCTCGCCGGCCGGGGGCCACGAACACGGTGCCGTGCTCGGCGGCCGGGATGTTCCACTCCAGCCCCTGGAAGACCAGGGTGTCCTTGATGGCCTTTCGCGCGGCGACGATGTCGGGGTTGACCTTGTCCACCCCGATCCTGGCGTGGGTGGCGCCGCCGTGATCGGTGATGACCATCCACCCGAGCCCGTAGGCGTTGCCGTGCCGCACCTGGTCGATCACCCGGTAGATGCCGTCGCCGCTGTGCTGCGTGTGGATGTGGTGGTCGCCGGCCAGCCACAGGTAGCCGTCCTTCGGCTCCCGCCCGCCGGGTGCGGCGGCGGCCGGCCCGGCCTGGGTCCCGAGCACTCCGGCGGCCGTCAGCCCGGCGCCCAGCAGCCCGGCCCGGCGGAACATGCGCCGGCGCGACAGCTGTGCCGGCGACAGGTCCGCGTCGGGGATCGTCAGGTCGCGCGCCGCAGCCGCGCCCTTGTCCAGGGGCTCGTCCAGGGGCTCGTCCAGGGGCTCGCCGAGGGGCTCGTGGGAGTGGTCGTGATGCTGGTGGTGATGCCCGTGACCCATGCTGCTCTCTCTCGTCCGTGCCGGAAGACGGAGCTCCGGCTACGGCGGGAGCGTGGCGTAACGGGATGAATCACATGTGAACGCCGGAAGATCGTCACATGCCCGTCAGGCCACGAGGGAGCACGCGGGCCGCCTACGGCGACAGGGCGCGGGCGGCGTGGACCAGAGGCACGTGGCTGAACGCCTGCGGGAAGTTGCCCACCAGACGGTGGTAGCGGGGGTCGTACTCCTCCGCGAGCAGGCCCACGTCGTTGCGCAGCGACAGCAGGCGCTCGAACAGGTTCTTCGCCTCGTCCTTCCTGCCCTGCATCGCCATCACCTCCACCAGCCAGAAGCTGCAGGCCAGGAACGCGCCCTCGCCGCCGGGCAGGCCGTCGACGTTGTTGTCGTCGGCCAGCGGGTAACGCAGGACGAAGCCCTCGGACATGAGCTCCTTCTCGACCGCCGCCACCGTGCCGGTCATCCGCGGGTCGTCGATCGGCAGGAACCCGACCATCGGCAACATCAGCAGGGCGGCGTCGAGTTCCGCCGACCCGTACGACTGGGTGAAGGTGTTGCGCGTCTTGTCGAAGCCCTTGTCGCAGATCTCCGCGTGAACGGTGTCGCGCAGCGCCCGCCACTTCTCCGCCGGCCCCGTACGGCCGAACCGCTCGACGTATTTGACGGCCCGGTCGAGCGCCACCCAGCACATCACCTTGGAGTGCACGAAGTGCCGGCGCGGCCCCCGCACCTCCCACAGCCCCTCGTCGGGCTCGTCCCAGTGCTCGGTGACGTAGTCGAGCAGTTGCCGCTGAATGGCCCACGCCCGGTCGTCGGGGGACAGGCCGCGCTCGCGCGCGACGAACAGGGAGTTCATCACCTCGCCGTACACGTCGAGCTGCAACTGCTTGACCGCCTCGTTGCCGATGCGCACGGGCCGGGAGCCCTCGTAGCCGTCGAGCCAGTCGAGGCGTAGTTCGGGCAGCCGCCGTTCGCCCGCGACGCCGTACATGATCTGCAGGTCCTGCGGCCGCCCGGCGATGGCGCGCAGCAGCCAGGCGCGCCAGTCGGCTGCCTCCTCCAGGTAGCCGGAGGAGATGAGCGCGTCGAGCGTCAGCGTGGCGTCGCGCAGCCAGCAGAACCGGTAGTCCCAGTTGCGCACCCCGCCCAGGTCCTCGGGCAGCGACGTGGTGGGGGCGGCGACGATGCCTCCGGTGGGGGCGTAGGTCAGCGCCTTCAACGTGATCAGCGACCGCATCACGGCGTCGCGGTAGGGGCCGTCGTAGGCGCACCGGTCCACCCATTCCGCCCAGAACGCCTCGGTCTCGGCGAGTTGCTCCTCGCACGCGATCTGCGGCGGCATCGGCTCGTGTGACGGATGCCAGGTGAAGACGAACGGCAGCCGCTGGCCCTCCTTGACGGTGAACGTCGCCCGGTGCGCGTAGTCGCCGCCCCTGAGCGGCACGGGGGCGTGCAGCCACACGGAGTCGGGCCCGCCGACGGCCTGCAGGTGGCCGTCGGTCCTGCGCACCCACGGCACGATGCGGCCGTAGTCGAAGCGCACCCGCACCACCGTGGACATCTCCACCGTGCCGGAGACACCCTCGACGATGCGTACGACGTCGGGGTTCTCGTCGCGGGGAGGCATGAAGTCGATCACGCGGACGGTGCCCGTCGGAGTGTCCCACTCGCTTTCGAGGATGAGCGTGTCGGGACGGTAGCGGCGCCTGTCCGCCGGTTTCCTGCCGGTGGGCCCGAGCCACCAGTGGCCGTTGCGCTCGCTGCCCAGCAGCGCCGCGAAGCACGCCGGCGAGTCGAACCTGGGCAGGCACAACCAGTCGACGGAGCCGTCCCTCGCCACCAGCGCGGCCGACTGCATGTCTCCGATCAGGGCGTAATCCTCGATCCGCATGCCTAGACGCTACCGGAACCGGCCGTGGTGCTCCGGTCCCGCGCGATCAGGTGATCCCGCGGCCGGGCCGGGTCATGTCGCGTCATGCCCGGACCGGCCACGGGATCACGTCAGCGGGAACCAGCGGGTGAACAGCTGCGTCAACGGCCCGATGGCCAGCGCGAACACCAGCGTTCCCACGCCGACGGTGCCGCCGAGCAGCCACCCGGCGGCCAGCACGGTGACCTCGATGAGGAAGCGCCCGAGCCGTACGGACAGCCCGAGCCGCATCAGCCCTGTCATGATGCCGTCGCGCGGGCCGGCGCCCATGCCCGCGCCGATGTACAACCCCGTGGCCAGCGCGATGGACACCACCCCGAGCACGGTGTACGACGCCTGCACCGCGAGGTGCCCCGGCGTGGGCAGCAGGTAGATCGCGGTGTCGGCGAACACCCCCACGAACACCACGTTGCTGAGGGTCCCGAAGCCCGGCTTCTGCTTCAGGGGGATCCACAGCAGCATGACCAGGGCGCCGACGATGATGATGACGGTGCCCATGGTCATCCCCGATCTGAAGGAGAGGCCCTGGTGGAAGACGTCCCAGGGGCCGTTGCCCAGGCCTGACTCCACCTGGAAAGCGATGCCGAGCCCGTACAGTGCCAGCCCGCCGTAGAGGCGGAGCAGCCGGGCGGGCAGGGGGGCCACTCGTGGGGCGGTCGTGTCGCTCATAGTGGCCCCAGAATGGCAGGGTATTTCCTTGCTGAAACAGAACCAATCACGAAAAGTGGCCTTATGAGATACGTGTCGGCGACCCAGCTGGCCAGGCTCCTCACGATCGAACCGGCCGCCAGGCCCTACTACCGCGCCCTGGCCGACGGTGTGCGGACCCTCGTCATGGACGGCCGGCTGCCCGTGCGGATCCGCCTGCCGGCCGAGCGCCACCTGGCCGAGACGCTCAAGGTCAGCCGGACCACCGTGACCGCCGCCTACGACCTCCTGCGCCGACGAGGCTACCTGCAGAGCCGCCAGGGCTCGGGCAGCTGGACGGCCCTGCCCGACCCGGCCACCACCGCCGACAACCCCTGGCTCGGCACCGACCAGGACGGCCTCATCCAGCTCCAGGCCGCCGCCCCGCCCGCGCCCACGGCGCTGCGCGAGGCCATGGAGCAGGCGCTGGAGGACCTGCCGAGGTACGGCATGGGCATCGGCTACGACCCCATGGGCCTGCCGATGCTCAGGGAGCGCATCGCCTCCGCCTACACCGCCAGGGGGCTGGCGACCAGGGCCGAGCAGATCGTCGTCACCACTGGCTCCCAGCACGCCATCCAGCTCCTGACCGGGCTGCTCGTCGGCCGGGGCGACGCCGTGATCGTGGAGTCGCCCACGTACCCGCACGCCATCGACGCGGCCCGCCGCGCCGGCGCCAGGATGGTCCCCGTCGGGATCTCCCACGAAGGCTGGCAGGAGGACCTGCTGGTCTGTGCCATGCGCCAGTCGGCCAGCCGTCTCGCCTACCTCATGCCCGACTTCCAGAACCCGACCGGCGCCCTCATGGACGACGCCACCCGCGCCGCCGTCGTGGCCGCGGCCCGGCGGGTGGACACGCTGCTGCTGGTGGACGAGACCTGGTCGGAGCTGGCGCTGGACGAGGTGCCGCGCACGGCGCCGATGGGCTCGTTCGACACCGACAGCCGCGTGATCAGCATCGGCTCGGCGTCGAAATTGTGGTGGGGCGGGCTGCGCATCGGCTGGATCCGCGCCACGGCCGCGCTGGCCCGCCGGCTGGCCCTGTTCCGCGCCGCGGTGGACATCGCCAGCCCCGTGATGGAGCAGCTCGCGGTGGCGCGGCTGTTCGACCGGCTGGAGGAGACGCGGGCCGAGCGCCGCCGCACGTTGCGCGCCTCCCGCGACGCGCTGGTGTCCGGGCTGCGCGAGCACCTGCCGGAGTGGACGTTCGCCGTGCCGCGCGGCGGGGGCACGCTCTGGGTGCGCCTCGGCGAGCGGGACGGAGCCACCCCGCTCGCCGAGGCCGCCGCCTGTCACGGCGTACGCCTCGTGCCCGGCCCGTGGTTCGGCGTGGAGGGAACGCTGGAGGGCTACCTGCGGCTGCCGTACACCCAGCCGCCCCAGGTCCTGCAGGACGCGCTCGTCCGGATCCGCGCCGCCCGCGACCACGGCCCCGCCGGTGCCTCCCGGCCGCCCGAGCCCCTCATCGCGATGGTGTGAGGGCCGCTCACTCGCCGGCCTCCCGGGCCAGCGGCGCCCGTCAGTTGCGGCGCATCGCCACGATGCGCAGCCCGAACATGCCGAGGCCCTGGTGGACGGGCGAGGCGGCCAGACCGATATGTCCCTCCGGGTGAGGGACGCGGGTCTTCCCCCGCGAGGTCTTGCCGCTACCGGCGCCGTGTGGTGCGATGCATGCCATTCACGCAAGTGAATACTGACGGGAGGCGCGCGCCATGGCCGAAGTCCTCGACGTGCGAACGGAGATCCAGCGGCAGATCAGCGGGATCACCGTCTGCGGGCAGTTCGCTCAGGCCGCCGAGCAGCACCCCGACGCACCCGCCTACTCCGATCCCGACGGAGACGGCTGGCGCACGCTGACCTACGCGCAGGCCAGGCAGCGGGTCCTGGAGATCGCCGCGGGATTCGCCGCGCTGGGGCTCCAGCCTGGCGACACCGTGGCGCTCATGATGGTCAACCGCAGCGAGCACGTGCTCGCCGACCTCGGCGTGGTGCACGCGGGCGGCGCCGGCTGCACGGTCTACTCGACCTTCGCGCCCGAGCAGATCGCGTTCGTGGCCGGCGACGTGGGGGCGAAGTTCGCGGTGCTCGGCGGACCGGCCGAACTGGCGCGCTGGCAGCCGGTGCTCGAACGGCTCGACGGCCTGCGCCGCATCATCATGCTGGAGCGCGCGCCCGACGGCGAACGTTTCCTGGCGTGGACGGACCTCCTCCGGCTGGGCCGCGAACGCCTGGCCGCCGACCCCGGTCAGGTCGAGGCCCGCTGGCGCGCGGTCACCCCTGACGACGTGGTCAGCGTGCTCTACACCTCCGGCACCACCGGCATGCCCAAGGGCGTGCCCCTGACGCACACGAACGTCTTCTACGAGGTCGCCTCCACCGACCGCCTCACCTCGCTGCCCACCCACGGCACCCAGATCTCCTACCTGACCTACGCGCACATCGCCGAGCGGGTGCTCAGCCTCTACCTGCCGCTGGTCAAGACCTCCCACGTCCACTTCTGCACCGACCTCGCCAACCTGGGGGCCACGCTGGGGCAGGTCAGGCCGATGATGTTCTTCGGGGTGCCCCGGGTGTGGGAGAAGATGATGGCCCGCCTCCTGGCCGTGCTCGCCACGCAGCCGGAGGAGCAGCAGGCCGCCGTACGCGCGGCCATGAAGGCCGGCGTCGCCCACGTCGAGGCCGGTCAGTACGGCGGAACCGTCACGCCCGAGATCCAGGCCGCCTACGACCAGGCCGACGCCTCGCTCCTGTCGGTCGTCCGCGGCATGATCGGGTTCGACCGCGCGCAGTGGACCGCCACGGGCGCCGCGCCCCTTCCCTCCGAGGTGCAGCGCTTCTACGCCGGGCTCGGGCTCAAGGTCATCGACGTGTACGGCATGACGGAGACGACCGGCGCGTTCACCGGCAACAGCCCCGCCTGCTACCGCCTGGGCAGCGTCGGCAGGGCCGAACCCGGCGTCGAGATCCGCATCGCCGGCGACGGCGAGATCCTCACCCGCAGCCCGCTCAACACCGCCGGCTACCTCAACCGTCCCGAGGCCACCGCCGAGCTCATCGACGACGACGGCTGGCTGCACACCGGCGACATCGGCACGGTCGACGACGACGGCTTCTACCGGATCGTCGACCGCAAGAAGGAGCTGATCATCACCGCGGGCGGCGAGAACATCTCCCCGGCGGAGATCGAGAATCATCTCAAGGAGCACGTGCTCATCGGGCAGGCCCTCGCCTACGGCGACAACCGGCCGCATCCGGTGGCCGTGCTGACCCTCGACGGCGAGATCGCGCCGGGCTGGGCGCAGGCCCGGGGCATCACGGTCTCCTCGCTCGCCGAGCTGGCCGGGCATCCCGAGGTGCTCAAGGAGGTGGAGGCCGCGGTCGAGGCGGCCAACGCCAAGCTGGCGCGGGTGCAGCAGGTGAAGAAGTGGGCCCTGCTCGGGTCCGAGTGGACCGCCGAGACCGGAGAGCTCACCCCGAGCCTCAAACTCAAGCGGCGCGTCGTGCACGCGAAGTACGCCGACGTCATCGACGGGCTCTACGCCGGTCCCGGCTGAGCGCTCTTGCGTGGTTTTGCCATTCGGGGCGTGTGTTGTGGTCCTGGTCATGACCGGTGGGTTCCTAGCGTCACGGTCATGACCAGAAGCCTTCTTCTCGTCTCGCTCGCGGCGGGATCGCTCTCGGCGGGGTCGCTCATGGCGCCCGCGCCCGCGACCTCCGCCGCGACCGAGCTCGCCATCCGATCCATCACCGTACGTCCAGCGGAGCCCGTCGCCGGGCCGAAGGGCTCCGTCCGCCTGGTGATCGACGTGATCGCCCGCGGCACGCGAGGCAAGCACGGCGTCTCCGTCAAGGTCGAACCGGGCGCCCCGCCCGGCCCGACGCTCAGCTCGAAGACGACGCCGGTGAAGAACCCGCCGGCGCCCACGCCGACACGCACGCCCGAGGAGGAGGACTCGCCGGCCCCGCGGCCCGCCTCACGCGAGGCCACCTCGGACCTGCCGCCGATGCTGGCGTGGCGGGCGCCCGCGCCGGTTCCGGCAGAGACCTGGGAGACCTGGCGCTTCCTGCCCGACAAGAAACTGAACCGTTACTACCCGACGGGCACGTGGACGATCACCGCCACCGCCAAGGGCCCGGACGGCGCGACGGTCACCGAGTACGAGTCGTTCCAGCTCAGGCGCGACGCGAAGCTCGCCTCCGTGCGGGTGGACGGGACGGCGGGCGGAAAGGTACGGCTGCGGGGGTCGCTG
This sequence comes from Nonomuraea longispora, assembly GCF_004348345.1. Classification (GTDB taxonomy): domain Bacteria; phylum Actinomycetota; class Actinomycetes; order Streptosporangiales; family Streptosporangiaceae; genus Nonomuraea; species Nonomuraea longispora. The sequence continues at coordinate 3,230 of NZ_SMJZ01000236.1, read as the reverse complement.
ACCAGGGTCGATCCGCGCGGGCTCACCGACTACGGCCCGTTCGCCAAGCAGCGGCTGGAGATCCTCTGGCGTGCCGGCGACTCCTCGCCCTGGGAGCGCATCGGTGAGGTGCGTACCGACGCCTCCGGTTCCTTCGCCACGACGGTCGCGGGCCGTACCGGGGGATTCTGGCGCGTCCGCTACCCCGGAACGGGACATTACGCCTCAGACGTCTCTAAAATCCGACAAATCACTCAATAGTGCGTCAAACATAAATAATTCCGAGTACGGCCTAAACCGCCGTTGCAGAATCGTGATCAACTGCGTCGCAACTTTTCTTTACCCTTACGCGTCATTGGCCAATGACGTGCTCCGTCCTGGGGTGCGTTTCCAGACGGGGAAGGAAATCAATTGTGAAGATGCGACGTCTCGCCGCCGGCCTGGCGGCTGCCGCCTTGGGCGCGACAATGGTGGCCACCGCCGCCTCGCCCGCGCTCGCCGACCCGGGCATCGATCCGGTCGCGGGCGGCCACACGAGCCTGCAGTTCGACGCCAACCCCGAGCCCGCCTGGCGGGGCCGGCCCATCACCCTTGAGGGCAAGCTCTCCGTCGAGTGCGACAAGGACTACATCAGTGGTCTCGTCTCGGTGCACCACGCCGACCACTGCAAGAGCTCCGAGCGCTGGCACCGCCTGGCCTGGAAGCGGATCGTGATCCTCTTCCAGCCGGCGGGCAGCGGCAAGTGGGAATACGTCGAAACGGTCAAGACCGGCCACAGGGGCTACTTCCACACGAAGGTCCCCGCCCGCACGTCGGGCACCTGGCGCGCCGTCTTCAAGGGCGCCAGGTGGCTGGACGGCGCCGAGAGCACGGACCGGGTCCGGGTCATCGGCCACCGCCACCGCCACTAGCCACACCCTCGGGACGCCCGGCCTCATCAGGCCGGGCGTTCGCCATGTCCGCCCGGCGGGCTCAGTACGGCACGGCCACCCGGACACGGTGGCGCCGCGTCCACCAGCGCGTCCACCAGCGCGGCGGCGAGGTCGGCGTACGAGAAACGCCCAAGGTCCTCACCGAGTCTTCGCGCGCCATGGAAGCGACGGCCTGCTCACCAGAGCTGGCACGTACAGGCCGTCCCACGGTGTACGGATGACACCCTGATGGGGCAGGCTGGGGGGCCATGAGGGTCCTGATACTGGGCGGCACGTGGTTCCTGGGGCGCCGCATAACCGAACGCCTCGCGGACCGCGGCGACCAACTGCTCGTCCTGCACCGTGGTTCCGACCGTTCCGCACCCGGCGTGCCGGGTGCCCATCTGCACACCGACCGTCACGATCTGGCGCGGCACGCCCACCAGATCAAGGACTTCGCGCCGCAGGCCGTGGTCGACACCCACGCCCTCACCGGCGCCGACGTGGACGCCGTCCTGCCGCTGCTGCCGCACGTGCCGACCGTGGTGCTGTCCAGCCAGGACGTGTACGAAGCGTTCACGGGCCTGCAGACGGGACGCTGCCTGGCGCCCGTGCCGATCACCGAGGAGTCCGAGCTGCGCCGCGAACGCCACCCCCACCGGGGTGCGGGTTTCCCCGGCGTGCCCGACGACTACGACAAGCTCGACGTGGAGGAACGCTGGCTGGCGCGCGGCGCCGTCGTCCTGCGGCTGCCGCTGATCTACGGCCCGCACGACTGGCAGCGCAGGGAGGAGCCGATCCTGCGCCGCGTCCGCGCGGGCCGCGACCGCATCCCGGTCGGTGCTGCCAACCTGCTGTGGACCAAGGGGTACGTCGACGACCTGGCGACCGGCGTCCTGTCGGCCCTCGACCACCGCTCCGCCGACGGTCTGGCCGTCAACCTGGGAGAGACGGCCACGGTGACGGTGGGCGCCTGGTTCGAGCAGATCCTCGGCGCCGCCGGTTCGCGGGCCCGGCTGGAAAGGGTGCCGGACGGCCGCATCCCACCCGACCTGGCGTTGTCGGGAGCACCCGCCCAGCACCTGGTGGTCAGCTCGGCACGCGCCCGGACCCTGCTCGGCTGGGCGCCGGGCGACCCCGCCGCGCACGTCGCCGAATCGGTGCGCTGGCATCTGGCCCACCCGCCGGAGGACGCCTGGTCGGACGAGGACACCGCAGCGGACGACGCCGCCCTCGCCGGCTGAGACAGGGCCGGTTCGCGTACCCGGGAGGAATCGATCACTATGGGGATGTGTTGTCCTGGCAGGGAGGGGCGGCGAAAAGCGCCTCCCTGCGGGGTCATAGTCTGGTCCCCGGGCGAACGAACAGGAGGTGACGCCCCATGTTGCGAGACTCGTTCGGACGGGTGGCGACGGATCTTCGGGTGTCCCTCACGGACAAGTGCAACCTGCGCTGCACCTATTGCATGCCGCCGGAAGGGCTCGACTGGCTGCCCAACCCGCAGTTGCTCACCGCCGACGAGATCGTCCGCCTGGTGAGCATCGGCGTCGAACGGCTGGGCGTCACCGAGGTGCGTTACACCGGCGGCGAGCCTCTGCTCAGGCGCGAGCTGGCCGACGTCGTCGCCCGCACCACCGCGCTCACCCCCAGGCCGCAGGTGTCGCTCACCACCAACGGCATCGGCCTGGCCCGCCTGGCGGGCCCGCTGGCCGAGGCCGGGCTCGACCGGGTCAACATCTCGCTCGACACCCTCGACCCCGGCACGTTCAAGCGGCTCGCGCACCGCGACCGGCACGCCGACGTGATCGCCGGGCTGGCCGCCGCGGACGAGGCGGGCCTGCGGCCCGTGAAGGTCAACGCGGTCCTCATGCGCGGCGTCAACGACCACGAGGCGGTGCCGCTCCTGCGCTGGTGCCTCGACCAGGGGTACGAACTGCGCTTCATCGAGCAGATGCCGCTGGACGCGCAGCACGGCTGGAGCCGCGAGGGCATGGTCACCGCCGACGAGATCCTTGGGATGCTGTCCGCCTCGTTCGACCTCACGGCCGACGACCTGGAGGAGCGCGGCAGCGCCCCCGCCGAACGGTTCCTCGTCAACGGCGGGCCGGCGCGGGTGGGGGTCATCGGCTCGGTGACGCGCCCGTTCTGCGGCTCGTGCGACCGGGTCCGGCTCACCGCCGACGGCCAGGTGCGCAACTGCCTGTTCGCCACCGAGGAGTCGGACCTCAAGACCCCCATGCGCGCGGGCGCGTCCGACGACGAACTGGCCGGCAGGTGGGTGGCCGCGGTCGCCCGCAAGCGCGCGGGGCACGGCATCGACGACCCGTCCTTCCTCCAGCC
>NZ_SMJZ01000235.1 GCF_004348345.1 Nonomuraea longispora | reverse complement strand
GGAGCACGGGCGGCGGTGTGTTCCGGAAGTCGTTCTCGTGCATGCTTGAGCCTCCAACTATCGAGATAGCGTGACGATATATCTAGATAGTTGGCATAGGCAAGGGATGTCCGGTTGGCCGGAGCAAGTTAACGCGCGTTAACCGAGGCCTCGATCGCGGCCCTCGCCATCGTGTGCAGCAGCGGCCGCATGTCCTGGGCGGGCAGCTCGCCGGCGCTGTGCGGCGTCGAGTTGAGCAGCCCGAAGACCGCGTGCGTCGCGGCGCGCAGCCGCGCTGCCGGGCAGGCCGGGTGCAGCTCGGCCAGCACGGTCACCCACTCCTCGACGTAGAGGCGCTGCAGCCGCCTGATCTGCCGCCGCGCGGGCTCGGGCACGTTGCCCAGCTCCCTGTCGTGCACGGTGATCAGGGCCGGCTGCTCGATCGCGAACGTGATCTGCACGTTGAGCAGCGCGTCCAGCGTCTCCGCTGGGCCGGGGGAGGAGGTGGCGACCGCGACGGCCGACTCGCGCAGCCGCGAGCTGACGTCCAGCAACATCTCCGACAGCAGGGCGTCCTTGCCGCTGAAGTGCCGGTAGAGCGCGGGCCCCGAGATGCCGACCGCGCCGCCGATGTCCTCGATCGAGACCCCGTGGAAGCCGCGTGCGGCGAACAGCCCGGCCGCCGCCTCCAGGATCTCCGCGCGCCGGTTGCCGCGGTTGCGGGTAGATGGGGAGACGGTGCTCACGTCTCACATGCTAGACGATTACGTTAATGATGACTAACATCCCAGCCATGGGAGGGGACTCATGAGCGAATGGCCGGTGCTGAGATCGGCGGCCGAGCCCGGCGCGGAGGCGTACAAACGACATGCCGAGCACAACGAGCGGCTCGCGGCCGAGCTGCTCCAACGGCTCGCGACGGCCGCGCTCGGCGGCCCCGAGCGCTCGCGGCGGCGCCACGTCGAACGAGGCAAGCTGCTGCCGCGCGACCGCGTCGACGGGCTGCTCGACCCCGGCTCCCGCTTCCTGGAGCTGTCGCCCCTGGCCGCGAACGGCCTCTACGACGACCAGGCCCCCGCGGCGGGCATCATCACCGGCGTCGGCCGGATCTCGGGACGCGAGTGCGTGGTCGTCGCCAACGACGCCACGGTCAAGGGCGGCACCTACTACCCGCTCACCGTCAAGAAGCACCTGCGCGCGCAGGAGGTGGCGCTGCACAACCGCCTGCCCTGCGTCTACCTCGTCGACTCCGGCGGGGCGTTCCTGCCCAGGCAGGACGAGGTGTTCCCCGACCGCGAGCACTTCGGGCGCATCTTCTACAACCAGGCCACGATGTCCGCCCAGGGCATCCCGCAGATCGCAGCCGTGCTCGGTTCGTGCACGGCCGGCGGCGCCTACGTGCCCGCGATGAGCGACGAGGCGGTCATCGTCCGCGGCCAGGGCACGATCTTCCTGGGTGGCCCGCCCCTGGTGAAGGCCGCCACCGGCGAGGAGGTCACGGCCGAGGAACTCGGCGGCGGCGACCTGCACTCGCGGGTCAGCGGCGTCACCGACCACCTCGCGGAGGACGACGCGCACGCGCTGGCGATCGTCCGCGACATCGTCTCCACGCTGGCGCCGTGCGCCGAGCGCCCCTGGGAGACGACCGCGCCGGAGCCACCCCGCTACGACGCGCGAGAGCTGTACGGCATCGTGCCCGCCGACACCCGCCGGCCCTACGACGTGCGCGAGGTCATCGCCAGGCTGGTCGACGGCTCCCGCTTCCTGGAGTTCAAGGCCGAGTACGGCTCGACCCTCGTCACCGGGTTCGCCCGCCTCCACGGGCATCCCGTGGGCATCGTCGCCAACAACGGCATCCTGTTCGGCGAGTCCGCCATGAAGGGCGCCCACTTCATCGAACTGTGCGACCAGCGCCGGATCCCCCTGGTGTTCCTGCAGAACATCAGCGGCTTCATGGTCGGCAAGGCGTACGAGGCGGGCGGCATCGCCAAGCACGGGGCGAAGATGGTCACGGCCGTCTCGTGCGCCCGGGTGCCCAAATTCACCGTGGTGATCGGCGGGTCGTTCGGCGCGGGCAACTACGCCATGGCCGGGCGGGCGTACTCACCCAGGTTCCTATGGATGTGGCCGAACGCGCGCATCTCGGTCATGGGCGGCGAGCAGGCCGCGAACGTGCTCACCACCGTGGGCGACGCCGACCCCGCCGCGATCAGAGCCCAGTACGAGCACCAGGGCAACCCGTACTACTCCACGGCCAGGCTGTGGGACGACGGCGTGATCGACCCGGTCGACACGCGCACGGTCCTCGGCCTGGCGCTGTCCGCGGCGGCCAACGCGCCGCTCGACCCCGCCGGTTACGGCGTCTTCAGGATGTGAGCCAGGCAATGGAGACCGTGCGAAGCACCGGGCGGCAGGCGGGCTTCACGGCCGTGCTGATCGCCAACAGAGGGGAGATCGCCGTACGGATCGCCCGCACGCTGCGCGGGCTCGGCATCACGTCGGTGGCCGTGTACACGCCGGACGACGCGGGGGCCAAGCACACGCTCGAAGCGGACATCGCCCTTGAGGTGCCGGCATATCTGCACATCGAGGCGATCGTCGCGGCGGCTCGGGAAGCGGGGGCGCAAGCCGTACATCCGGGTTACGGGTTCCTGGCGGAGAACGCCGCGTTCGCGCGGCGCTGCGCCGAGGCCGGGCTCGTGTTCGTCGGCCCGCCCGCCGACGCCGTCGACGCGATGGGTGACAAGATCCGGGCCAAGGCCACGGTCGCGGCCGCGGGCGTGCCCGTGGTGCCCGGCCGGGCCGAACCCGCCTCCCTGGAGGACTGGGACAACTTCCCCGCCCTGATCAAGCCGTCCGCGGGCGGCGGCGGCAAGGGCATGGTGCTCGTACGGTCGGCCGCCGAGCTGCCCGAGGCGATCGCGTCGGCCCGGCGTACGGCACTGGCGGCCTTCGGCGACGGCACGCTGCTCATCGAGCGTTACGTCGAGAGCCCGCGGCACATCGAGATCCAGATCATGGCCGACACCCACGGCAACGTCGTGCACCTGGGCGAGCGCGAGTGCAGCCTCCAGCGCAGGCACCAGAAGATCGTCGAGGAGGCGCCGTCGCCCTTCCTCGGCCCCGAGACGCGCGCCCGCATGGGAGCGGCCGCGGCGGAGGCCGCCCGCGCGGTCGGCTACGTGGGGGCTGGCACGGTGGAGTTCATCGTGGACGGCACCACCGGTGCCTACCACTTCATGGAGATGAACACCCGCCTGCAGGTCGAGCACCCGGTGACCGAGCTGGTCACCGGGCTCGACCTGGTGGAGCTGCAGCTTCGGGTGGCGGCGGGCGAACTGCTGCCTTTCGGCCAGGACGACGTACGGCTCACCGGCCACGCCGTCGAGGCGCGCGTCTACGCCGAGGACCCGGCCCGCGGCTTCCTGCCCAGCGGCGGCCGTGTCCTGGCGCTGCGAGAACCGGGCGACCCGGCCGCCGGCGGTTCCGGGGCGGCGTCGCCGCGGGGCGGAGCCGTCGTACGGGTCGACTCGGGGCTGGTGGAGGGAGGCGTCGTGGGCACGGCGTTCGACCCGATGATGTCCAAGGTCATCGCCTGGGCCCCCGACCGCGCGACGGCGTTCGCCGCGCTCGACCGGGCACTGGCCGGGACGGCCGTGCTCGGCGTGGTCACCAACGTCCCGTTCCTGCGCGCCCTCGCCGCCCACCCGGCCGTCGCGGCCGGGGACCTGGACACCGGCCTGGTCGAGCGGGCGCTCCCCGACCTCGTGCCGGCCACGGAGGTGCCCGGTGAGGTGCTCGCCGCGGCGGGGCTCGTCTTCCACGCCATGCCCCAGGGCGATGACCCGTGGGACGTCACGGACGGGTGGCGGGTCGGCGAGCCGGCGTGGACGACGTGGCGGCTGGAGTCGCGGGACGGCGTGCACGAGGTCCGGGTCCGCGGCCTGCCGGAGGAGGCGGCCGACGTTCTGATCGACGGAGAGGCGGTGCCGGCGCGCGTCCGGGCCGACGGCGCCCACGCCCCCGGCCCTTCCGGCGGCGTACGCCTGCACGTCACCCTCGACGGCCGTACCGAGCGTTACCTCTGCGCGCGCGACGGCGACACGCTCTGGCTCGGCAGGGACGGCGCGTCGTGGGCACTCACCCGGCACCTCATCGGCGACCCGGGAGACCGGCCGGGCGCCGCCGCGGCCGGCGACGGCGCCGTGCGCAGCCCCATGCCCGGCACCGTGCTGGCGGTCAAGGCCCAGCCCGGCGAACGGGTCGGCGAGGGCCAGCCGCTGCTCATCGTCGAGGCCATGAAGATGGAACACACGGTGACCGCCCCGCACGACGGCACCGTGACCGAGCTGGCCGTGCGGGCGGGCCAGCCCGTCGACATGGACGCCGTCCTGGCCGTGGTCCGGCGCGAGTCCGAGGAGGCGTGATGCCGTACGCGATGGAAGGTCTTCCGCAGCAGGTCACGATCTACGAGGTCGGTCCGCGCGACGGGTTGCAGAACGAGTCCGCCGTAGTGCCCGTCGAGGTCAAGGCCGAGTTCATCCACCGGCTCGCCGACGCGGGACACAAGGTCATCGAGGCCACCAGCTTCGTGCACCCCGACTGGGTGCCGCAGCTGGCCGACGCCGGAGAGCTGCTCGCCCGGCTCCGCAGGAAACCGGGGGTGCGCTACCCCGTGCTCGTCCCCAACCTGCGCGGCCTCGACCGGGCGCTCGAACTCCAGGCCGACGAGATCGCCGTCTTCGCCAGCGCCACCGAGACGTTCGCCGCGAAGAACCTCAACCGCAGCCTGGAGAGCCAGTTCGAGATGTTCGAGCCGGTCGTGGCCCGGGCGCTCGACAACGGGCTGAAGGTACGCGCCTACGTGTCGATGTGCTTCGGCGACCCCTGGGAAGGGCCGACGCCGGTCAGGCAGGTGGTCGAGGTCGGCGAGCGGCTGCTCGGGCTCGGCTGCCACGAGCTGTCGCTCGGCGACACCATCGGCGTCGGCACGCCCGGCCACGTCACCGCCCTGATCGACGCCTTCCGCACGCCCGAACGGCTCGCCGTGCACTTCCACGACACGTACGGGCAGGCGCTCAGCAACACCCTCGCCGCGCTCAGAGCCGGCGTGACCACCGTCGACGCCTCGACCGGAGGCATCGGCGGCTGCCCCTACGCCGAGTCCGCCACGGGCAACCTGGCCACCGAAGACCTCGTGTGGATGTTGCAGGGGCTCGGCATCGAGACCGGGCTCGACCTGGGCAAGCTCGTGTCCACCAGCGTCTGGCTGGCGGAGCTGCTCGGCCGGCCCAGCCCATCCCGCGTCGTACAGGCGCTTTCGAAAGGGTGACCATGCTCAAGGACGAGTACGAAGAGCTCCGCAAAACCGTCGAGGCGTTCTCGCGCGAGGTGGTCGCGCCGGTGATCGGCGACTACTACGAGCGCGAGGAATTCCCGTACGACATCGTGCGGCAGATGGGCGCCATGGGGTTGTTCGGGCTGCCGTTCCCCGAGGAGTACGCCGGCATGGGCGGCGACTACTTCGCGCTCTGCGTGGCGCTGGAGGAGCTGGCCCGCGTCGACTCCAGCGTGGCCATCACCCTGGAGGCCGCGGTGTCGCTGGGGGCCATGCCGATCTTCAGGTTCGGCACCGAGGAGCAGCGTGAGACCTGGCTGCCCAGGCTGGCCGCCGGCGAGATGCTGGGAGCGTTCGGCCTGACCGAACCCGGCGGCGGCTCCGACGTGCCCGGCGGGATGCGCACCACGGCCGTGCTAGACGGCGACACGTGGGTGATCAACGGGACCAAGGCCTTCATCACCAACGCCGGCACCGACATCACCGGCGTCGTCGGCGTGGCCGCCCTCACCGGCGAGCGGGAGATCTCCACCATCCTGGTGCCGAGCGGCACGCCCGGGTTCACGGTGTCGAAGAAGTACTCCAAGGTCGGCTGGAACGCCTCCGACACCCGCGAGCTGTCCTTCACCGACTGCCGCGTACCCGTCGCCAACCTGCTGGGCGAGCGCGGCCGGGGCTACGCCCAGTTCCTGCAGACGCTCGACGAGGGCCGCATCGCGATCGCCGCGCTCAGCGTCGGGCTGGCGCAGGGATGCGTCGACGAATGCCTGAAGTACGTCAGGGAGCGCAGGGCCTTCGGCCACCCGATCGGCCACTACCAGGCCATCCAGTTCAAGATCGCCGACATGGAGGTACGCGCGCACACCGCCCGCCTGGCCTACCACCACGCCGCCGAGAAGATGCTGGCCGGAGAGCCGTTCAAGAAAGAGGCGGCGATCGCCAAGCTGGTCTCGTCCAACGCGGCCATGGACAACGCGCGCGACGCCACCCAGATCTTCGGCGGGTACGGGTTCATGAACGAGTTCCCCGTCGGGCGCTTCTACCGCGACGCCAAGATCCTTGAGATCGGGGAGGGCACCAGCGAGGTGCAGCGCATGCTCATCGCCCGCAAGCTGGGCCTGGGAGACCTCTGAGGTTTGCGCCGGGAACATGCGACGATCTAGTGTCGTCAATCATGACGGCTGACGATCTCCAGATCAGAAGGGCGGAGAAGGCCGACGCGGACGCGGTGTTCGCGCTGGCGCGCGAGTTCGGCCTGACCTTCAGGCCCGAGCGCGAGGCCTTCGACTCCGCGCTGCCCGAGTTGCTGGCGAACGAGGACGCCCTGCTGCTCGCGGCCGTCGTGAACGGGCGGGTCCAGGGTTACCTGCTGGGGTTCGTGCACCTCACGCTGTTCGCCAACGGTCCCGTGGCCTGGGTCGAGGAGGCCATGGTCGGGTCCGGGGCGCGCCGGCAGGGCATCGGGCGGGGGCTGCTGGAGGAGTTCGAGAAGTGGGCCCGCTCGCGGGAGGCGGGCTACGTGGCCATGGCGACCCGGCGGGCGCCGGAGTTCTACCACGCGCTCGGCTACGAGGCGTCGGCCACCTTCTTCCGCAAGGTCCTGCGCTGAGCCCCCTGAGGCGCTTCCCGCAGCGGCCGGCCCGCCACCGGATGCCCGCCGTGCGCTCCGGTCCGGGCCACGTCCGCGGGCGTGTTCTGTCACCGCCGGATGACATCCTTGGGGACGTGAGCGTCCACGCCGTGAGCCGTCCACCGCCGACATGGACCTGATCCACGCGCGCAGCGAGGGCACCCCCCTGTTCGTCGAGGCGCTGCTGGGCGACGAGAGCGGCGGCCAGGCGCTGCCCGAGTCGCTGCGCGACCTCCAGCCCACACCCCGCTGACCAGCCAGGACACCCCCGCCTAGAGAAACGCCTCCAAGCGCGATCAACCACGCCTGCCCAGGTCAGACCCCGAAACCGAGCCTCCGGCCCACCGAATTGAGTCGAACGCGGGTCGCTGGTCACGGCCATCCTAGGCGCAGGGCGCTCGCCGGGGCGACGGAAGTGGGGTGGTCAGCCGGTGAGCTGGGCTTCGAGCCGGTAGCCGTCCACGGTGACGTAGACCTGGTCCCCCGGCCGGGCGTTCAGGCGCATGAGCACCGGCTGCAACGAGTCGAAGACCGGCTGGTGGCCCTGCCACACCAGCACGATGGCGTTGTCGCCGGGGCCCGTCACCGACAGAAGCGTGCCGGGACGCATGCCGAGCTGGGCCGCGTACCCCTCGGGCACCGGCACGGGGCCGCCCCTGAGGTGCTCGGGTGTGACCTCGATGCGCTGCCAGCGGCGCGGGTCGGACGACGGGCCCGGCAGCGGCGGGGGCGGCGTGGAAGGCGCGCCCGCCAGCCCGCCGGGCAGCTTGCCCGGGCGGCTTCCCGACAGCGCCGACAGCGTGGCCAGGGCGGCGGACGGGTCGATCGAGCCGGCGTTGACCGTCGGGATGGGCTGGCCGCCCCGGTGGTGGCCGTTGGCCCCGGGCGTGCGACGGGGCAGGGGCTGCGCGGGCGCCTGCGCCGCGGCCGGGCTGGTGCTCGTCTCAGGGGGGAGGGCGTCGAGCCAGGCCTTGGCCGAGTGGGCGCGGATGCCCAGCTCGGCCACCAGCTCCACGACGTCGGCGTCGGGCGAGCTGGAGGCCAGGAGCTGGCGCGTACGGCGCTGAAGGCCGTGCAGATCGCCGACCACCAGCCAGCCGTCCTGGAACCGGCGGTCGGGCATGAGCGTCACGAGCACGCGCCAGAGCGGGGTGCGCAGCGACGGGACGGTCACCGGATGGGCCGGGTCGGCGCCGATGAGCTGGTCCTCGGTGGCCGCCGCGCCGAGCCACTCGGTCAGCCGGAACATGTGGCCGGTGACGGGCGCCGACTCGGAGGAACGCAGCCAGTGCAGGACCCGTTCCTCCGCGGTGCGTTGCGCCTGCGAGAGCGCGTCGCGGTCGACCAGCAGCTTGTGGGCGAGCGTACGCAGGCTGACCGGGTCCTCGGCGAAGAGCCGGTGCACGGCCACCGCCAGCTCCATCTTGTCGAGACTGCGGAACAGGCTGTCCACGACCCGCACCATCGCGTGGTCGGTGTCGGAGGGCGCCGCGCCGGGAACGGGCGCCGCGTAGGCGGGCGCCCCTTTGGGGCCGCCGGAGCCGGGTACGGCGGGCATGGAGCCGGTGTGCGGGCCGGAGCCGGGAACGGCCGGCATGGAGCCGGTGTGCGGGCCCGGGCCGCGGATCGAGGGCATCGAGCCTGTTTGGGGGCCCGAGCCGGGCATGCCGGGCAGCGACCCGGTGTCCTGGCGTCCGGGTGCCGGGCCTCCGGGGCGCTGCGGGAGGCGTTCGGACGGGCCGGAGGCCGGGCGCTGGGGCAGGCCCTCGCCCGCCGGGCCCTGGCGCGGGCCGCCGCTCTGGGGCTGGGCAGGGAGCGACCCCGTCTGGCGGCCGTCCGGTTGCGCGGGGAAGGCGCCGCTCTGCGGGCCGGACCCGCGTTCGGACGGCTGAGCGGCGAAGGAACCCGTGTGGCGATCCCGGCCGCTCTCCGGCTGCGCGGGGAACGAACCCGTCTGGCGGCCTTCCGGCGGCGGGACTCCCGAACCCGGACGGCGGCTTTCGGGTTGGGCCGGGGACGGGCCGTCCGGTTGTGCGGGGAAGGCGCCGCTCTGCGGGCCGGACCCGCGTTCGGGCGGTTGCGCGGCGAAGGTGCCCGTCTGCGGTTGGGAGAGCCCCTCTGCCGGGCTCGCGAACGGCCCGGTGGACGGCGGCTGCGCGCCGGGGTCCGGTTTGGAGGCGCTCTGGGCGGCGAACATGCCGGTCTGCGGAGGCGCGGAGGGAACGGCGCCCTCGTGCGGAGCGGGCTGCCCGGCGGCGCCCTGGGAACCCGCGGCCTGCGACCCCCCAGGCCGACCGGGCTGGCCGGGCTGACCGGGCTGGCCGGGCTGCTGGGAAGCACCTGACTGGGCCGCTGCGGGTTGCGGTGTCCCAGGCTGCAACCCGCCCGGTTGCGGAGTGCCGGACTGTGCGGCTGCGGGTTGTGGGGCGCCGGGTTTTTCGGGCGCGGGTTGCCCGGTGCCGGGCTGCGGAGCGCCCTCCGGCTGGGCGGGGAAGGAGCCGGTGTTCCTGGAGGACAGACCGGCCGCCGCGCCGACATGAAGCGGGCGGGTGACCTCCGGATGGCTCGCCCGCGCCGCGGGCACGGCCTCGCGCTGGGCCGGGATGCGGCCGAGGATCTCGCGGAAGACGGAGCCGACCACCACTTCCGGCGTGGCCGACGGGGTGGACAGGTCGCTGGGGGACAGGCGGCGCAGCCGCTGCCAGCCGCCGAGTCCGGTGATCGCCGTACGGGTGGCCTCGGGCCAGCCTGGGAGCGACGGGTCGATGTGGTGCACCGTCAGCGCGGGGAGCAGGTCGCACAGCGGCAGGTGGTCCCAGCGGGAGGTCGCCAGCCGGGCCAGCCGCTCGCAGATCCAGTCGAGACCCGCCGTGCCGAGCGCCTTCGACAGCGCCAGGGAGGACCACCACCCGGCGGGCAGGCGCGGGTCACCGAGCGCCTCGGCCACCTGCTGCGGACGGCTCCAGCGCAGCGCAGGGACTAGGTCGCTCAGGCAGATCGATGACTCGACATCCATCGGCGGACCTTATCCTCCCCAGTGAGCCGCATGGTGCTGCCCGTAATGATGTGGCTATTGGTGCAGCCTACGCGGCAAGCTATCAATCAGTGTGAATAGGGTAAAGACGGTTCAGATCCAAACCGTACCGTGGTCGGCCGCCCACGTGGGCCACACACTCTGCCCCCGCGCGGCAACCGGCCTCCAGCGCGGCCCTTTCCGCCGCACCGTCTAATGCCGCCGCGAGGAACCCCGCGGCGAACGCGTCGCCTGCCCCGGTCGAGTCGACGACTTCGGTGGGCACGCCCGCCGCCGTCGCGACCACTACACCGTCGACGGCGGCCAGCGCTCCCTCCGCTCCCAGTTTCACGACCGCTGTGCCGTACGTCTCACTCAAGAGTACGGCGGCACGCTCCGCTGTTGGGGCACCACTGAGAATCAGGGCCTCGGCAAGATTGGGGATGATCAGGCCCGCCGCGGCGGTTTCCCGGATGAACCGTTCCACGCCGAACTCCCGCAGCGGCCCCGTGGAGGCCGGGTCGACGCTGATCGCGACGCCTCTGGCCGCCGCCTCCGCCATTGCGCGCCTGGCCAGCCGGAGCCCGCCCTCGGCGAAGAGGACGTATCCCGACAGATGGAGCCGGCCGACGTCGTCGAGCAGGGCAGGGTCCCAGTCGGCGTCCGAGATCAGGCCGCCGGCGCCGCGGTTGGTGAGCATCGAGCGTTCCCCGCTCTTGTCCACCATCGCGATCACGACGGCGGTCGGGTGCTCGGGGTCCACGGACAAGTGCGGGCGCACGCCCGTCTTGAGCAGTTCGGTCGTGTGCCACTCGCTGCTGTCGTAGCCCAGTTTGGCCAGCAGCCGCACGTCGGCTCCCAGGCAGGCGGCCCAGGCGGCGGTGTTCGCGCCGGAACCGCCGGGGCGCAGCACGATGTCGGCGGCCGTGTCGCTGCCCGTCATGACCGGCGAACCATGCAACGCCACCACATCGGTGACGATGTCGCCGATGATCAGGAGAGCCTTGCCCGTCACGGTTTTGCCCAGGCGAGGGCGATCTCGGCGGCGAGTGCGGTGTTGCCCCGTACGGCGGCCAGGTTCGCCTCCAAGGAGGCGCCGCCGGTGCCGTCGACGAGATAACCGAGCAGGAACGGGGTGATGGCCTGACCCTTGACGCCGTCGCGCTCGGCCGCGGCCAGCGCCTCGGCCAGTATGCGGTCGTGCAGCCCGGGGTCGAGCTGCTGGTCCTCGGGCACCGGGTTGGCCACGATGAACGCGCTCTCCTGGCCGCCGAGCGCGTCCTGGCCGCGCATGACGGCCGCGGCATCGCCGGGCGACTCGATGCGCCAGTCGATCGGCTGGCCGGAGGGGTGCAGGTAGAAGCCGGGGAAGGTGTCCGTTCGGTAGCCGGCCACCGTCACGCCCCTGGTCTCCAGGCGCTGCAGCGTCGCGGGCACGTCGAGGATCGACTTGACGCCCGCGCAGACGACCGTGATGCGCGTACGGGCAAGGGTGTCGAGGTCGGCGGACTCGTCCTGGTCGTCCGTCCATCCCCGGTGCACGCCGCCCAGGCCGCCGGTGGCGAAGACGCGGATGCCGGCGCGGGCGGCGAGGAACGACGTGGCCGACACGGTGGTGGCGCCGCTCGCCTTCAGCGCCGCCGCCATGGGCAGGTCTCGTTGCCCCAGCTTGCGCAGGCCGGACTCCGTCGCTATACGCTCCAGCTCCACCTCGTTCAGCCCGATGCGCGGCACGCCGTCGAGCACGGCGATCGTGGCGGGCACGGCGCCCGCGGCGCGGACGATTCCCTCCAACTCCCGGGCCACCTCGAGGTTGCGCGGTTGCGGCAGCCCGTGGGAGATGATCGTGGACTCCAGCGCCACGACCGGTGCGCCGCCGGCCATGGCCTCGACGACCTCGTCGGAAGGCTGGAGAACGGAGTCGGTGGCGCTGCGCATGGTGAGTTTCGTGCTCCCTGAGTGATCCTGCCCGGCATACCCTGAACGGGGTACTTTACGGTATTTGTTCCAAGCCGGCGCGGGTACTGAAGCCGTCCCACCTGAGGATCACACGAGGAGCGCCGTTCCGGCCAGTGAGACGGCGGCGATGACGGCCGTGGCGATGCCGCCGAGCAGCATGATCCGTCCGCCTCTGACCAGTTTCCGCAGGTCGATGCCGGTACCCAGGCCGAACAGGGCGGCCGCCATCAGCACGCCGGTGACCTGCGGGATCGTGTCCGTCACCGCCCCGGGCACCTGCCCGGTGCTGCGGAGGGCGACCATCGCCAGGAACGCCACCACGAACAGCGGCACGATTGCGGGACGGGACCCCGCGTCCCGGCTGCGCTCGGAGAACAGGGCGACCATCGGGGCGAGGAGGAGAACGCGGCCCAGCTTGACCGTCACGGCCGTGGCCAGCACCCCCGAGGCGGCGCCGATGGCGGCCACCTGGGCGACCTCGTGCACGGCCGCCCCCGTCCACACCGCGAGCTGCGCGGACGACAGGCCCATGAGGGAGGCCAGCAGGGGGATCACCGCGATGGCGGCGGTGCCGTACAGGACGACGACGCCGAGCGCGCCGGCGGCGTCGTCATCGTCGGAGGCGTCCGTGCTCTCGTGCATGGCGGCGATCGCGGCGGCGCCGCAGATGGACACGCCGGTGGCGACGAGCAGCGACGCGCCGCGCGTGAGGCCGAGCCTGCGGCCGACGGGCGGCGTCACCGCGAACGTCACCCCCGTCGCCACGGTCACCACGGCGAGCGTCTGCCAGCCGAGCGCCAGCACCTGCGGCAGGGCGATCTGCAGGCCCAGCAGGGCGACCGCGACCCGGAGCACCCGCCTGGAGACGAACGCGAGGCCCGGCTTCAACCGCTCCCCGACCCCGGCCACGTTGGCCAGCGCCGCGCCGGCGACCACCGCGACCACCGCGGGGCTGAGCGCCGGCACGACCCGGTTGACGGCCAGCGCGAGCACCACCGCGAGGGCGGCCACGGCGACACCCGGCCAGATCGCCACGGCTGCCGCTGCGGCTGATGCGGAACCGGTCCGGGCGGGGCGGCGGGTCCGCGCCCGCGCAGAGGGCGGGG
>NZ_SMJZ01000234.1 GCF_004348345.1 Nonomuraea longispora | reverse complement strand
GCACCCGCTTGCCCCTGCGCCGCTCCAGCACGGCGATCCCGCCTTCGGGCGAGGTCGAGGCCAGGTCGAGGGCGTCGAGCTCCGGTCGTAGACGGTCGCGCTCGGCCAGCGGAAGGTCGCGGAGCGAGCCGGGACCGGCGGCCGCGTCGTGGACGGCGCCTTGCCGGATGAGCTGGTCGAGCACGGAACGGGCATGGTCTTCCTCGAGACCGGCGTCGGCCGCCCCGCGCAGGACCTGCCGTAGATCGCGGGTGCCGTCGAGACTTTCGATCCAGGCGCGGACGGGACGGCTCAGACCGCTCAGCATGACGGCCCTGAGCGGGTGCGCACCGTATTGGAGAGTGTGCTCGTCGCGGACGATGCGCCGGAGCGCGGGCTTCACACGTGGCCTCATGCCGGGAAGGTTCGCACGCGGCGGCAAGATCCCGTGCGTCTTCCTCCGCGCCTGTGGACAACCACGGACCCGCTACGGCGCCTGTGGACAATGCGGCCTCGCAAGCGCCCGACGGCGCGCGGCATCCCCGCCCGGCCACGTTACGCTTCCCGGCATGACCGAGCTCCTGGTGGACCGCCATGACGACGGAGTCGTCCTCATCACCCTCAACCGCCCCGACATGCGCAACGCCATGACCGACGCCATGACCGAGCAGTGGCGCGCGACCATGTCGTCGCTGGCCGGCGACCGCGACGTCCGCTGCGTCGTCATCACCGGCGCGGGCAGCGCGTTCTCGTCCGGCGGCGACCTGTCGTGGATCGGTGACCGCGGCGAGGAGGCGGTGCCGCGGCTGCGCGATCGCATGCTCGACTTCTACCGCACGTGGCTCATGGTCACGGAGCTCGAGGTCCCCACGGTCGCCGCCGTCAACGGTCCCGCCGTCGGCGCGGGTCTGTGCGTGGCGCTGGCCTGTGACCTCGTGTACGCCGCCGCCGACGCCAAGCTGCTGGCCCCGTTCACGTCGCTGGGCCTGCATCCCGGCATGGCGGCCACGTACCTGCTCCCCAGGAGGGCGGGAACGGGCCTGGCCCGGGAGATGCTCCTCACCGGCCGTACCGTGACGGGGGCGGAAGCAGCGGTTAAAGCGCTAGTAAATGAATCTTTCCCGAAAGATGACCTTATGTCGGAAGTGCGGTCCATCGCCGGAAAGATCGCGAAGAACGCACCCATAGCAACAAGACTGACGAAAGTGGCGCTGAACCAAGACCATCAGGACCTGGAAGCCGCGCTGAGGTGGGAATCCCTGGCGCAGCCGGTGACCATGGCATCGTCCGACATGATCGAGGGACTGACCGCCCATCGGGAAAGGCGCTTGCCCAAATTCACCGGCTCTTAATCATCTGACCAGCAGAAACAACGGCCACCCTCTGTGGAATTTCGCCAGTCTCGGCTACCGTGCATATGTGCCCCCCGAGACAGTCGAGGTTCGTCGCAGTTCTCGTCGCAGGCGTACGGTCTCCGCCTACCGCGACGGTGACAAGACGATCGTGCTCCTGCCCGCCTGGCTGAGCGGCGAAGACGCGGATGAATGGGTGAGCCGGATGCTGGATCGGCTGGCCGCGAAAGAGCGCCGGCGACGGCCGACCGACGAGGCTCTGCTCGAGCGGGCCAAGGAGCTGTCGGCCAAATACCTCGACGGCAAGCCCGACCCCGTGAGCGTGCGCTGGGTCGACAACCAGCAGCACCGCTGGGGCTCGTGCACCCCTGAGAACGGCACGATCCGGATCTCGACCCGGCTCAAGGGCCTGCCGGAATGGGTCATCAACTACGTGATCATCCATGAGCTGGTGCACCTGCTGGTGCCCAGCCACGGCCCCAAGTTCTGGGCGCTGGTAGAACAGTATCCGAAGGCGGAGCGGGCGCGCGGGTTCCTTGAAGGATTCTCCGCCGCGGCCCACACGGCACCGGAGGAATGTTGACCCGCATAGCCGCGGTCCTGGCACGACAGCGCATGTCCCAGGCGGCGCCCCCGGGCGTCGACCCGGCGAGATTCCTCGAAGCGGTGGCGGAGGACACCTACGAGATGGTCGCCGGCCTGGAGCTCGTCACTCCCGTCCTGATCACGAGCGTGCCCGAGCTCGACGAGATCGTCTGGCCGGGCACCCAGGTCATCGTGGTCGGCGAGGACGAACCGCTGAAGAAGATCCTCGCCCGCCTGGAAGCCGACCAGGCCGCCGTGATCGCCGCGGACGCACCCGACCTTCCTCCGCTGCTGGTCGGAAAGTTGTTCAGGGAGCTGGGCCGGGCCGAGATCACGGTCTGCCCGGCAGAGCACGGCGGAGCCGTGGCGATGGCCTGCGCGCTTCCCGCGCCCGGCTGGGCCGACCCCGATCTCGACGATCCCGACGTGGTGGCCGCGTTGCGCGCCCAGGCCCCCGGGCCGCGCAGGGTCGCCACCACTCCCGGCTGGCACCGCCTGCGCACCCGCGACGACGTCGAACGCCTCGATCCCGGCCTCGAAGGCTGGGACAACACACGCGCTCTGATCGCCGCGCGCTGACTCAGGGCACGGTGAGCCGGGCCACCAGAGCACGGTGGTCGGTGCCCCGCACGTCGTGCACGGTGACCTCCTTGACCCCGACCCGCTGGTCGACCAGTACGTGATCGATCGTGATGATCGGAGGCACCCGCTTGTTGGCCGGCCATGTGGGGATCAGCCCTGCCCCCACCTGGTCGGCCGCGTCCTTGTAGCCGCGGGCCAGCAGCCTGCGCATGGGCGCGTGATCGAGCGAGGCGTTGAAGTCGCCCGCCAGGATCCGCACCCGCTCGCTCGACGCGGAGGGCAACGCCTCCAGCGCCTCGTTCCAGTCGGCGAAATTCCGGCCGATCGGCGGATAGGGGTGCGCGTCGACGAACTCGACGGGCGGCCCGCCGGGCAGGGAGACCAGTGCGGCCGGCATACGGTGCCCGATCTGCGGCATCAGGCCGGGTAGCTCCTGCATCGGGTACTTGGAATAGAGCCCGCTCCCCCCGGCGCTCCACTCGGGTTCCAGCACCCGGTGCGGCATGATGTCCTTGAGCCCTGCGGCGTCCAGATCGGAGATGGCCCCCGGGGTCAATTCCTGGGTGGCCAGCACGTCGGGACCGAACTCACGTACGAGCCGCATGATCGTCGCCACGTCGGCCCTGCCGAACAACATGTTGATCGTCATGACCGTGAGCGGCCGGCCCGCCGTGGCGTCCGCGGTGCCCAGCGCCCTGGGCAGCACGCTGAAGCCGAGCGCGGTCGTGGCGAGCAGCGCGACGGCGGTCGCGGCCCGCTTGCGCCCGACCGCCGCGATCAGCAGCGGGATCAGCGAACCCGCCGCCGCGTACGGGGTCGCGGTCATGAGCTGCGTGGGCAGAGACCCTCGCTCCAGACCGGCCACCCGGGCCACGGCCCAGGCGGCGAACGGGGTCACGGCCAGCCAGGTCAACGCCGTCGCGGGGAACCTGCGTCGTTTGCGCTCCGGCACCACGATCGTGCCGCCGACGGCGGAAGTCTCCACGCAAGCCCCCTTTGGAACGACCCAAGAGGACTCTAGCCAAGCGCGCGCGAGCTCAGCGCGTCCCGTCCACGCGCGGCCAGCCGCCGCGTGGCCTCGTCGGACGGCTCGGGGATCTCGTCGACGGGGAACCAGCGCAGGTCGAGCGACTCGTCGCTGATCACCGCCTCCGCCCCCGCGGGGGCCACGGCCGCGTACTCGACGTCGAGATGCCAGCTGCGCGGCGGATGGCACCACACTTCGTGCTTGTCGACCGCGAGCGGCCCCGGCAGCAGCTCCAGCCCGTAGATCCCCGACTCCTCCCATGCCTCCCGCAGTGCCACGCCGGCGAGCGACATGTCGGAGATCTCACAGTGGCCGCCCATCGGGAGCCACATCCTGGCCTTCGGATGCAGCGTGAGCAGCACCCGGGAGCCGTCGTGCGACAGCACTGCCGTCGTCCCCGTCAGATGCCCCGGCACACACTCGCGCAGCATCGCGTCGTCGTGGGTGCGCAGGTGCTCGAGGAACTCCGTACGCAGAGCCTCTTCCTCGGGCGTGGGCGCCGTCCATCCGGACAACACCGCCACGGCATCGCGGTGCAGGCTCAACTCTTGCCGCCCTCGCCCTCTCCCTCGTCGTCCGGCTTGGCCTCCAGCTGGGAGATGTCCCACGCCTGCTCACCGCGTACGAACGCCTCGGGGTCGTCGAGATCGTCGGCCGTCGGCATCAGGTCGGGGTGCGACCACAGCGCGTCGCGCCCGTCGACCCCGCGCTCGCTCTCCAGCGCGCGCCACAGCGCGGCGGCCTCGCGCAACCGCCTGGGCCGCAGCTCCAGCCCCACCAGGGTGCCGAACGTGAGCTCGGCAGGACCGCCGGTCGCGCGCCGCCTGCGCACGGTCTCCGCGAGAGCCACGGCGGACGGGAGCTTGCCCTGCGCGGCCTGGTCGACCACGGTGGCCACCCACCCCTCGACCAGGGCGAGCATGGTCTCCAGCCGCGCCAGCGCGGCCTTCTGCCGCTCGGTCTCCTCGGGCTTGAGCAGGTTGCCCCCGCTCAGCGCCTCCTGGATGGCCTCGGGGTTGTTGATGTCGAGACCGCGGATCTGCTCTTCGAGCGCGGACGTGTCGACGGTGATGCCCCTGGCGTATTCCTCGACCGCGCCGAGCAGGTGCGAGCGCAGCCACGGAACATGCTGGAACAGCCGATGGTGCGCGGCCTCACGCAGCGCCAGATAGAGCCTGATCTCGTCGGACGGCACTTCCAGGCCCTCGCTGAACGAGGCGATGCCGCTGGGCAGCAGCGCGGCCGTGTCGGACAGAGGCAGCCCGATGTCGGTGGTGCCGACCACCTCGCGGGCCAGCGACCCGATCGCCTGGCCGATCTGCTGGCCGACCATCATGCCGCCCATCTGCTTGAGCATGCCCATCAGCGGCCCGGCCATCTGCTGGGCCTCTGGGGGCAGCCCGGAGCCGCCGAGCGCGCCGCCCATGGTCTCGACCATGCGTTCGGCGATGGGCTCGCAGAGCTTCCGCCAGATCGGAACGGTGTTCTCGATCCACTCGGACCGGCTCCAGGCCTGCGGATTGGCCACGCCGCTGGGCAGCGTCGCCGCTTCGTTGAGCCACAGGTCGGCCAGGCTGAGCGCCTCGACGATCTGGCGGCGCTCGCCTTCCATGACGCTCGGATCGCCTTCGGCGGCCACGGAGTGCCGGGCGATGTTCTTGGCCATGTCCCAGTTGACAGGGCCTGAACCCTGCGGCGCCGACAACATGTCGGCGAACTGGCGCATCGCCTGAGCCATCTGCTCAGGGTTGCCGAACATGGCGAACGGGTTCTCGTTAGGGTCGTTTTCGCGACCTGGCAGGTCAGTCACCGCTCTACCTCGTGCAGGATGGAGGAGTCCACATCCGCCACGTTAGTCGTCCTACGGCGGATCAGTGCAAAGTGAGGACCTGGTGCCTACCTCGAAACGCCCGCGTCAACCCGTCGTAGCCGTCACCGGCGCGGCCTCCGGTCTCGGCCGTGAGCTGCTCGCGAGGCTCGTATCCGCTGCGGATTTCCGCAGGGTGGTGGCCATTGACGAGCAGCGCGGCGACGTCGGTGAGGCCACCTGGCGAGTGCTCGACGTACGAGATCCGCTCTTGGCGAACCGGATCTCCGACATTGACGTCCTTGTTCATCTGGCCGGTGACTACACCGTCGACTCCGACCCCGGCGAGCGCCGCGCCTACAACCTCCGCGCCGCCCAGACCGTGCTGACCGCCTGCGCCGCGGCGCGCGTCCGCCGCGTGGTGCTGGTCACAAGCGCGATGGTGTACGGCGCCGCACCCGACAACGAGGTCCCCCTGCCCGAGGACTCCCCGGTCACGGCCGAGCCCGACACCGGCGTCGTCGGCGACTTCCTGGAGATCGAGTCCCTCGTACGCAGGTCGCTGCGCAGCCATCCCGGACTCGAGGTGACCGTGCTGCGCCCGGCCGCGGTCGTCGGCCCGGGCGTCGACACGGTGATCACGCGTCACTTCGAGTCGCCCAGGCTGCTGACCGTGAAGGGCTGCACCCCCCATTGGCAGTTCTGCCACATCGACGACCTGCTCTCGGCGCTGGAGCTGGCGGCGCGGGGAGCCGTCACGGGCGTGGTGGCGGTCGGGTGCGACGGGTGGATGGAGCAGGAGCAGGTCGAGGAGATGTCCGGCATCCGCCGGTTCGAGCTGCCCGCCGGGCTGACGTTCGGCACGGCGCAACGCCTGCACCGGCTCGGCATCACTCCTGCGCCCGCGACCGACCTGCACTACGTCGTCTACCCGTGGGTCGTCGACTGCACGGCGCTGCGCGAGGCCGGATGGAAACCGGCGTGGACCAACGAGGCCGCGTTCGAGCAGCTCCTGGAGCTGCGCGAGAACAGGACGACGGTGGTCGGCAGGCGCCTGCCCGTCAAGGAGGCCACGCTCACCGCCGCCGGCGCCACCGTCGCAGTGATCGGCACGGCGGCGATCGTCCGCCAGGTGCGCAAGAAAAGGCGCCAGTGAAGGTCCTTGAGGGAATTCCCAGCTGATCTGCTGCTACGGCCTTGACCAGGCACGACATCCGAGCCGCGGGCAGGCGGGCAGATTCGCTGTTGGTAGTCTCTTTCCGTGGACGTCATCCGGTTGCTCGGCATTCGTGAGACCCCGCTGTCCGTGGACGAGGTGCTGGCCGCCGTGGGCGACCAGGCCGCAGGTGGCACCACGATCTTCGTGGGCACCGTCCGCGAGCAGGACCACGGGAAGCCGGTGACCCGGCTCTCCTATTCGGCGCACCCCTCGGCCGAGGCCGAGCTGCGGCAGGTGGCCGAGAAGGTGGCCGCCGACTTCCCCGTGACCGCGCTGGCCGCCGTCCATCGTGTGGGAGACCTGGAGCTGGGCGACACGGCCGTGATCGTCGCAGTGGCAGCGCCGCATCGTGACGAGGCGTTCAAGGCCTCGCGCAGGCTGATCGACGATCTGAAGGCGCACGTCCCGATCTGGAAACACCAGTCGTTCGCCGACGGTGAGGCCGAATGGGTCGGTGTCGGCGAATAGGCTTTCCTCCATGTCGCGACGCGCCCTGACCCTGCTGCTGTCGGGGTTCCTCGTGCTCGCTCTCGGCGTGGTGGGCGCATTCCAGGAGGTCCCGTACGTCGTGCTGAGCCCCGGTCCGACGGAGAACACCATCGGCGAGGTCGACAAGAAGCCCGTGATCTCGATCACGGGCCGGCAGACCCATGCCACCACGGGCACGCTGAGCCTGGTCACGGTCGCCTACCAGGGCGGACCTGCCGCCCAGATCGACCTGCTGACCGCGTTGCGCGGCTGGATCGACCCGACCGTCGCGGTGGTCCCGCAGGAGACCATCTTCGCTCCCGACCGTGACCCCCAGGAGGTCGAGGAGGAGAACACGGTCGAGATGACCAACTCCCAGGACTCTGCCACCGCCGCCGCGCTCAACGAGCTCAAGATTCCCTATGACATGGTCGTGACCGTCGTGTCCACGGAGAAGGGCAAGCCGGCCGAGGGCAAGCTGCGCAAGGACGACCAGATCAACTATGTCGACGGCAAACAGGCGAAGAACGTCGACGTCGTGGGCGACGCCGTCAAGGCTCACAAGCCGGGCGAGAGCGTCGTCTTCAACGTCACAAGGGGCAAGGACAAGCTTGACGTCACGGTGCCGACGATAGCGGGAGACCAGGGGCAGACCCTGGTGGGCGTGCTGATGCAGGCCAAATACAAGTTCCCGTTCGAGGTCGACATCAACGTGGGCGACGTCGGCGGGCCCAGCGCCGGGCTGATGTTCTCCCTCGGCATACTCGACAAGCTCACTCCCGGCTCGCTCACCGGCGGCAAGCGGATAGCCGGCACCGGCACCATCCAGCCGACGGGCGAGGTGGGGGCGATCGGCGGCATCGCCCAGAAAATGGTCGGCGCCAAGGAATCGGGCGCCACCGTCTTCCTGACGCCCGCCGACAACTGCGCCGAGGCCTCGAAGGCCGTGCCCGACGGGCTCCGGCTGGTCAAGGCCGACACTCTGCACAACGCGGTGCAGGCACTTGACGCGCTGCGCACGGGTAAGGGCAACGTGCCCGCATGTGATGCCGGATGAAACTTTCGGCAAGGCCCATGCGTTAGTCGTAGGGCTGGCACAGCGGTGTAGGTTGCCAGCACGGACCGAAATTTCATTACGACGAGGGGTTGGCCTTGAGCTTCCGGACCCCAGGAGCCGGCAGGGCGATGCGCTTGCCCCGCCGACCGCGACTGCTTCTGCCTGTGGCGATCTCCCTTGTGGTGATCGTCGCCCTGTTCTTTCTCTTCTCTGGCTTTTACACCGACTACCTGTGGTTCGACGCGACGAACTACACGTCGGTCTTCACCGGTGTGTTGCTGACCCAGATTGTGTTGTTCCTGGTCGGAGCGGCACTGATGGTCGCGGTCGCCGGCGGCAACATGTTGCTCGCCTTCCGGATGCGGCCGATGTTCGGGCCCGCGGTGTTCGGCGGGAGCAGCGGCGCCGACCGCTATCGTATGGCGCTCGACCCCCACCGCAAGCTGATCTTCATCGTCGGCATGGGGCTGCTCGCGCTGTTCTCCGGTTCCTCGTTCGCCGGTCAGTGGCAGACGTGGCTGAAGTTCGCCAACGGCGAGGCCTTCGGCAAGCAGGACCGGCTGTTCGGGATGGACATCTCGTTCTTCATGTTCGACTACCCGTTCATCCGGATGGTCCTGAACTTCCTGTTCACCGCGCTGATCATCTCCATCATCCTCGCGGCGATCACCCACTACCTCTACGGCGGGTTCCGCCTGCAGTCGCCAGGGGTGCACGCCTCCAGGGCCGCTCGCACGCACCTGTCGGTGCTGCTGGGCGTCTTCCTGCTGCTCAAGGCCGTCGCCTACTGGGTCGACCGGTTCGGCCTGGTCTTCTCCGACCGCGGTTTCGTCCACGGTGCCTCCTACACCGACGTCAACGCGGTCCTGCCGGCCAAGACCATCCTCGCGATCATCGCCCTGATCTGCGCCGCCCTGTTCTTCGCGGGCGTGTTCCGGCCCGGCGGCATGCTGCCTGGGGTCTCCGCGGGCCTGCTCGTGCTCTCGGCCGTCCTGATCGGCGGCGTCTACCCGGCGCTGGTCGAGCAGTTCCAGGTCAAGCCCAACCAGCAGGGCAAGGAGTCGCCCTACATCCAGCGCAACATCGAGGCCACGCGGGAGGCGTACAACGTCGACAAGACCGAGGTCGAGAACTACAACGCCCAGGCCGACCCGGCGAAGGTCGAAAGCAACGGCGACGCCTCGGTGTCCGGCGTGCGGCTGCTCGACCCGGCGCTCGTGTCCTCGACGTACGAGCAGACGCAGCGCATCCGAGGCTTCTACAGCTTCGCCGACACGCTCGACGTCGACCGCTATCCCGACAACACGGGGAAGCTGATCGACCACATCGTCGGCGTGCGCGAGCTGACCAGCCCGCCCCAGGACCAGAACAACTGGATCAACCGCGCCCTGGTCTACACCCACGGCTACGGCTTCGTCGCCGCGCCCGGCAACCAGGTCGACTCCAGTGGTCTGCCCGCCTACGACGCCAAGGACATGCCGGTCACGGGCCCGCTGGTCAACAGCGCCAAGCTCAAGGAATCGCGCATCTACTTCGGTGAGGACCCGTCGTCCTCCGAATACGTCATCGCCGGCGGCAACCCTGAGAACCCGCAGGAGCTCGACTATCCGGAGACGGGCGGCACGGGCCAGAAGAACACGACCTACACCGGCAAGGGCGGCGTGCCCGTCGGCTCGTTCATCAACCGGCTGGTCTATGCCGCCAAGTACAGCGAGGCCAACATCTTGCTGTCGGGCGACATCAACGACAACTCCAAGATCCTTTACGTCCGTCACCCGCGTGAGAGGGTGGAGCAGGTCGCGCCGTTCCTCACGCTCGACGGCAACCCCTACCCGGCGATCATCGACGGTCGCGTCACCTGGATCCTCGACGGCTACACCACGTCCAACGACTACCCCTACTCGCAGAGCGAAAGCCTCGGCGACATGACGCGCGACACGTCCACCGACCGTCGCGTGATCGCCCAGCAGCCGCGTGACCAGATCAACTACATCCGCAACTCCGTCAAGGCCACGGTCGACGCCTACGACGGCACGGTCAAGCTCTACGCCTGGGACAACAACGACCCGGTGCTCAAGACCTGGAGCAACGCCTTCCCCGGCGTCATCCGCCCGGCCTCGGAGATGAGCGCCGACCTGCGCAGCCACGTGCGCTACCCGGAAGACCTGTTCAAGGTGCAGCGCTACACGCTCTCGCGCTACCACATCACCGACCCGGCCGCCTTCTACAGCGGCCAGGACTTCTGGAACGTCCCCAACGACCCGACGCAGGGTGAGCAGAACGTCAAGCAGCCTCCCTACTACCTGACCACGACGATGCCGGGCGGCACGCCGACGTTCTCGCTGACGACGACGTTCGTGCCGCGCCAGGGGCCCAACCTGGCGGCGTTCATGGCGGTCGACTCGTCGTCGGGATCCGGATACGGCCGGATGCGCATCCTGCGCATGCCGTCCAGCACACCCATTCCAGGCCCCGGCCAGGCACAGAACGCCTTCCAGAGCCGCTTCGCGGGTGAGCTCAACCTGCTGGGCGTCGGTGCGTCGTCGGTGCGTTACGGCAACCTGCTGACGCTCCCGTACGCGGGCGGACTGGTCTACGTGGAGCCGGTCTACATCCAGGTGGCGGCCGGCGGCGGTCAGGAGCCCTACCCGATCCTGCAGCGGGTCCTGGTGTCGTTCGGCTCCAAGATTGGTGTGGCCCGCACGCTGGAGGAGGGACTCCAGGAGGTCTTCGGCGGCGAGCAACAACAACAGGACCAACAGCAGAACGAGCAACAGACCCAGCCCAACCAGGCCAACACGGCGCTCAACTCGGCGATCGCCAACGCGAAGAAGGCATACGAAGACGCGCAGAAGGCCCTGCAGGCGAGCCCACCCGACTGGGACGCCTACGGTGACGCCCAGAAGCGGCTGGACGAAGCCCTGAAGACCCTGGAAGGGGCCAACAAGCAGCAGGCAGCACCGACGGGCACTCCGAGTCCTTCGCCCACGGCCACGCCGTCAGCGACCCCTACGGGCACGCCGCCGGCATCCACGCCGCCGTCGCCTGCACCGTCACCCACCGGATCACCGGCGGGAGACACCTCTTAGCGCAACCAATTTGCG
Source organism: Nonomuraea longispora (assembly GCF_004348345.1). Lineage (GTDB taxonomy): Bacteria > Actinomycetota > Actinomycetes > Streptosporangiales > Streptosporangiaceae > Nonomuraea > Nonomuraea longispora. The sequence continues at coordinate 1,957 of NZ_SMJZ01000234.1, read as the reverse complement.
CCCACCCCGCGCCGCCGATACGCTTGAAGAGCACGACGACGCGGGGTGGAGCAGTTCGGTAGCTCGCTGGGCTCATAACCCAGAGGTCGCAGGTTCAAATCCTGCCCCCGCTACCAGGCCAGGGGCTCGAGATCTGGAAACAGAATCGGGCCTCTGATCGGTTCGGAGATTTGCTCGTCACAAGCACTCCTCTGAAGGTTGTATAGTTAAAAGTGACACACCGACGCGGGGTGGAGCAGTTCGGTAGCTCGCTGGGCTCATAACCCAGAGGTCGCAGGTTCAAATCCTGTCCCCGCTACCAAACAGAGTTCCCGGTCACCGGATCATCCGGTGGCCGGGAACTTTTTCGTTTCTCCAACAACTTTTCTCGGTTTCGTCGTGCGGCACACGGTGTTGTGGCGATGTGGCTCAGCGAAGTGTTCGGCGGCCCCGACCGGTACACCAAGGAGCGCGGCGCGGAACCTCCGCCCCAGGCGCCCGTGCCGCGGTGGGGGTGGGGAGTGGCGCCGCCGTACCAGCCTTGAGCGGCCGGAAGGTCACCGGTTCCACTCGTCCGGTCCCACGGAGGGGTCGGGTTCGTCGAGCGGGTTCACGTACGTGTCGGAGTCCCGGAGGTCCTCCTCGCAGACCCAACGCGAGATGCCCCGCGAGACCCCGTCGTCGAGCTCGGCGATGCGGTGCAGGTAGGGCAGTCGGTCCCGATACATGTCGATGATCGACAGCTGGAGGTCGTCCCCCATGTCCCGGCCGATCTCGTACAGGTTGTCGTCCATGGCACTCAGGCCTTTTTGATCATTTCGATCGTCTTCTGTACGGCCCAGCCGAGGAGCAGGAACCCGAAGACGACCTGCACGATGCGCATCCACAGGGACGAGAAGTGGTCGGCGTAAATCACGATGCCGACCCACATCAGACCGAATATCCCGACGAGGAGGATTGCTGCCCAGTTCAGCCCTCGCTGCCACATATGTGCAGTTTCGCAGGCGGCCGCCCAATGGCAGGTATGCCGTGAGTCGTCATCGGGTCACTGCGCGTTGCGCCCGCCGCCCGTGGTGGAGTGAGCTCAGCGGGGGAGCGTTCTCGCCGTGCCCACGCAACGCCGCAGGGGCACCGCACGCCGGCGGGGCCGCTGCGGCGACTCCTCCAGGCGCGCGAGCAGCGAGGCCGCCGTCCTGGCGTCGGCGAGGACGCGTTGTACGGTCTCGTCGTCCTGGGGCAGCTGACCGTGCTCGGCCAGCTCGTGCTTGAGGAAGGCCGTGGGATCCGGCGCATGCGCGGCCTCGGCGGCCACGGTCGCCCGCGCGGACGTCAGCAGCCGCAGGTAGTGGGTGCGGAGGATGGCCTCGCGCATGCGGGACTGTTCGAGGTCGTCGAGCAGCATCCTCGCGATGCTCAGCAGATCTCCTGCCTTGTTCGTCTCGTCGGCGAGGAAGGCACGGATGTCGTCGAACTCCGAGCGGGCCATGGCGGACACCTCCGAGAGCGCAGTCTGCTCGTAGGTACATTGGTACCGGCCGGCGATTGCGGATGGCTTGACGTCGGCTTGCGCCGCGACGGCGCCAGGGGAGTTCGTTGGCCAGGTTTGGGCGTCCCCTGGGGAGGGAAGAACCTTCTGATTACCTGAGTGGGCCGAAGTAGGTGCCACAGGCTGCTAGAGTTGCTTCCCGCAGGGCGGGCCGGAGGTTCCTCGGAGCCTCGGAGAAGCTCGGCAAATCCCACTATCTTCAAGGTCGTCCGCTGATGGGTTCGCATCGGTTCGGATGGGCTGGTAAGTTGGAGGGGTTGTCTCCGAAAGGGGGCGGCGCTTAATTCCCGCAGGTCGAGCAGGTCCGGTCAATTTGACAGAGACTTGAACGGCTGAAAGAGTTAAGGCACAACGAAATGAACGCCTCCGGGCTGGGTTCAGTGGAATCTCGGTGGGGATGTATGCGTGCGTTTCTTGAGAACTCAACAGTGT
>NZ_SMJZ01000233.1 GCF_004348345.1 Nonomuraea longispora | reverse complement strand
CACCAACCCCATCCCCTGACCGCCCCGACTACGCGCGGGTGGTGAGGAGCTCTTCCGAGATCTCCTTCGGCACCCCGCGCAGCCCTACCAGCGCCAGCACCGCGACCACGGCCAGCAGCGCCGCCGTGACCACCGACGTCACGTGCACACCCGCCACGAAAGCCTCCTGCGCGGCCCGTACGAGCTGGCCCGCCGGGCCGGAAGGCAGGCCGGCCGCCGTTTCCAGCGCTCCGGCGATCGACTCCCTGGCGGCCGCGCCGTCCACCCCGGCGGGCAGGACGAGGTTCGCCCGGTACGCACTGGTCAGGACCGTTCCGAGGATCGCGATGCCGAGCGCCCCGCCCAGCTCGAACGCCGTCTCCGACACCGCCGACGCCGCCCCCGCCCGTTCCTTGGGCGCGGCGGCCAGCACGTTGTCGTTGTTCACCGTGAACGCGAACCCGACGCCCATGCCTCCGATCACCATGACGGGCAGCAGGGTGAGGTAGTTCAGCTCGGTGCCGAGGGTGGCGTAGTAGAGGAACGAGCCCGCGTTCATGGCCAGGCCGAGCGCGACCACGCCGTTGCGGCCGATGAGGTTGATCAGCTTGGCGGCCAGCACCCCGCCGACGGCGCCCGCCAGGCCGCCGGGCAACTGGGCCAGCCCCGCCCGCAGCGGCGACCAGCCGAGCACGAGCTGCAGGTACCACGCGAACATCAGCATCATCGCCGACATCGCGAAGATCGCCAGCAGGTTCGTGGTGATGGACGCGGTGAACGCCCTCCTGCGGAAGAGCCGCACGTCGATCAGCGGCTCGGCCAGCCGCGTCTGCCGCCACACGAACAACGCCAGCAGCACCGCCCCTGCCACGCCCGCGCCCGCCACGTCGGCGTGGCCGAGGCCCTTGTCCGCGGCCTCCTTGACGGCGTAGATGGCCGTCACGATGCCGCTGAAGGACAGCACGACGCTGGGCAGGTCGAGCCGGCCCGCGTCCGGGTTGCGCGACTCGGGCAGCACGAGTGCGCCGCCCACCAGCACCAGCAGCATGATCGGCACGTTGATCAGGAACACCGAGCCCCACCAGAAGTGGTCGAGCAGCACCCCGCCGACGACCGGGCCGATCGCGAAGCCCGCCGCGCTCATCCCGCTCCAGACGCCGATGGCCGCGGTCCGTTCGCCGGGATCGGTGAACACGTTGCGGATGATCGACAGCGTGGACGGCATGATCGTGGCTCCGGCGACGCCCAGCAGCGCCCTTGCCGCGATCAGCAGCTCGGGATTGGGCGCGTACGCGGTGATCACGGAGGCCGCGCCGAAGGCCGCCGCGCCGATCAGCAGCAGGCGTTTACGGCCGATGCGGTCACCCAGGTTGCCCATGGTGACGAGCAGGCCGGCCAACGCGAAGCCGTACATGTCGCCGATCCACAGCAACTGCGTGGACGTGGCGCCCAGGCCGCCCACCAGGCTGGGAAGCGCCAGGTGCAGGACGGTCAGGTCGAGGGAGAGCAGGAGGGTGGCCAGGCAGGCGATCGCCAGTGCGGCCCATTTCTTGTTCATGCCGCTCACGGTCGCGGGAACGGCTGACGGCGCGCCTACCGTTCGCTGACCAGCCGGCCGACCTCGGTCAGCCCGGAGGCGATGCGGGTGCGGGTGTACTCGGCGCTGTACCAGTCGTCAGGGCACTCGGCCCGCGCCTGGATGAGCAGCGCGTGCGCCTCCTCGGGGTCGCCGCGGCGCAGCGCCACCTCGCCGAGGCCGAGGTGCGCCCACGCGAGGATCTCCATGGAGCCGTTCCTGCTCGACAGGTCGGCCGCGAGCGCGTAGTCGGCGTGCGCGGCGTCCATGGCCTCCATGCGCGTCAGCGCGTCGCCGCGGCGGCACAGGCTCTCGGCGATCTCGGTCGTGGCGCCCAGCTCGCGCGCCACCGTCAGCGCCTCGTCGGCCAGCGTGTACGCGGTGTCGTAGGCGCCCCGCGAGTGATGGAACTCGCAGAGCCCGGACAACACGAGCGTCATGCCCCAGCGTTCGCCGATGGCCTTGAACGCGGCCAGGCTCTTCTCGAAGCCGGCCAGCGACTCCTCGGGTCTGCCGAGGGTCTCCAGCATGAACGCGGCACCGGTGTGGGAGAGCGCCTGCTGCCAGGGTTTGAGCTCGCCCGCGAACCGCATGAGCTCGTCGAAGGCGATCTGGGCCTCGCCGGGCGGCCCGGTGAACGCGGACAGCAGCATCATCAGGAACTCGACCCGCACCGGCACGTGATCCCAGGTCACCAGCCGGCGCACCTCGGCCAGCCGCTCGCGCAGCTCGTCGTTCAGACCTCCTGCCCAAGCCGTGACGAGCATGCACATGACGTATTCCTCGTCGAGGCCGGCCGGACGCCGCGACCCGAGCGCCGCCAGCAGGCCGGCGGCCAGGTCGGCGCTGGTGGCGCGGTGACCGCGCATCCACCAGTAGCAGGCGCTGTGGGCCAGCAGCCGCAACGCCGTCTCCAGCCGGCCGGCCTCGGTGGCCCAGCGCAGGGCCGCGTTGACGTCGTCGCTCTCCTCGTCGAGCCGGGCCAGCCACTCCAGCTGCTCGCTCGTACGCAGCCACGAGTCGGCCTCCATGACCAGGCCGAGGTAGTAGCCGGCGTGCGCGTCGCGGACCGCCTCGACCTCGCCCGACTCGGCCAGCTTCTCGGCACAGAACGCCCTGATCGTCTCCAGCATGCGGTAACGCCCGTCCACCACCTCCACCAGAGACTTCTCCGCCAGCGAGAACAGCACCTCCTCCGGCAGCCCGCACACCCTCTCGGCGGCGTCGGCCCGCGCGCCGCCGACGAACACGGTCAGCCTCCTGGCCAGCCGCTGCTCGTCCTCGCCGAGCAGGTCCCAGCTCCACGCGACGACCGCGCGCAACGTCTGGTGCCGGGGCAGCGCCGTACGGCTGCCGCGGGCCAGCAGCCGGAACCGGTCGTCGAGCCGGGCCGCGACGTCGGCCAGCGGAAGCGTGCGCAGCCGCGCCGCGGCCAGCTCGATGGCCAGCGGCAACCCGTCGAGCGCCCGGCAGATGCCCGCCACCTGGGCGGCGTTGCCCGCGTCGACGGCGAATCCGGTCACCACGGCCGCGGCGCGGTCGGCGAACAGCCGGACGGAGGGATAGCCGAGGGGGTCGCGGGCCTCCGGCGGCGGCAACCGCAGCGGCGCCACCGGCAGGATCGACTCGCCGGTGATGCCGAGCGCCTCGCGCCCGGTGGCCAGCACCCGCAGCCGGGGGCAGGAGGCCAGCAGCTGGTCCGTCAGCTCGGCGGTGGCCGCGATGACGTGCTCGCAGTTGTCGAGGACCAGCAGCAGCCTGCGGCCGGTCAGCGCGGTGACGAGCCGGGTGACCGGATCCACGGCGGGCCGGTCGTGCGTCACGGCGTCGCGGATGCCGAGCGCGGTCAGCACGGCCGCCGGCACGTCGGCCTCGTCGGAGACCTGCGCGAGCGGCACGACGCACACGTCGCCCGCCTCCCGTCCGGCCGCCTCGGTCGCGAGCCGCGTCTTGCCCGCGCCGCCCGTCCCGATCAGGGTGACGAGCCGGTGCTCGCCCAGTCTCGCCGCCACCTGCCGGAGCTCGTCGGCGCGGCCGACGAAGGTGGTGAGCTGGGCGCGCAGCCCACGCCGGGAGCTCTGCCCGGCCGCGGGGGCGGCCGAGGCCCCGAGCGCCGGGTCGGCCCTGAGCACGGCCAGGTGCGCGGCGGCCAGCTCGGCCCCCGGCTCGACGCCCAGCTCCTCGTCCAGCAGCTTCCTGGCCTCGTCGTAGACGGCCAGCGCCTCCGCCTGGCGGCCGCTGCCGTAGAGCGCGCGCATGAGCTGGGCCCGCAGCCGCTCGCGCAGCGGATGGGCGGCGGCGAGCTGGGTCAGCTCGGCGACCAGCTCGCGGTGCCTGCCCAGGTCGAGGTCCGCCCGCACCCGGTCTTCCGTGGCCGACAGGCGCAGCTCCTCCAGCGCCGTCGCGGCGGCCTCGGCGTGCGGGACGTCGGCCAGCGGCGTGCCCCGCCACAGGCCGAGCGCCTCGCGCAGCAGCGCCGCCGCCTGCCCGGGGTCGCCGTCTGCCAGGGCCCGCCTGCCGGCCTGGGCCAGCTGCTCGAACTTGCACGCGTCGACGTCCTGCGGGTCGGCTACCAGCCGGTATCCCGCCGGATGGAACTCCACCAGCTGCCGGCCCAGCGCCCTGCGCAGCCGGGACACCTGGGACTGCAGGGCGTTGGCCTCGCCCTCAGGGGGCCGGGGGCCGTACATGCCGGCGACGAGCTGTTCCGGGCCGACGATGCGGCCGGCGTGCAGGGCGAGCAGCGTCAGCAGGGCGCGTACGCGGGGACCGCCGAGCGCGACCGGCTCGCCGTCCTCGTCCAGCACGGTGGTGGGCCCGAGGATCTGGAAGCGCATACCCCGATTATCGCGGGCGCGGCGGTGTCCGGGGCGGCGCGAGGAGCGCGTCGAGCACACCGGCGGCGAGCGCGAGTGCGTGGCCGGGCGCGGGACAGGGCCGGATGCCGGAGCCGAAGGTCAGGTGCGGACCGCTCCCGCGGGCGGGGTCGAACCGCTCGGGGTCGGCGAACACGTCAGGGTCGCGGTTGGCGGCCACCAGGTCGATCGTCACCGTCTCACCGGTCCGCGTGTCGAGCCTTCGGGTGGCCCTGAGCGGCGGGTCGTGCCTGAGCGTCTCGCACAGCAGCGCACCGGGTTCGTCGCCGGGTTCCGCATGCCGCAGCGCGGCCTCGATCAGTCCTTCCGTGGCGGCGTACCCCTGCAGGAGCAGCGTGATCACCGGTACGCCGGCCAGCGTGAGCAGCCGCGCGACGGCGGCGTCGGCCTCGGGAGTCTCCTCGCCTGAAAGGTAGCCGGACCCGGCGCCGGCCACAGCGGCGACCACAGCGCCGGCCACAGCGCCGGCCACAGGCGCGCTGTCCTCGACGCCGAGCGCGGACGCGAGCACGGCCGTGGGCACGCCACGCCAGTCGCCGTCCCGCTCCACGGTCATGGCCGTGGCCGCCCGCCTCAGCCCGGCGGGCTCCAGCCCGGCCAGCAGCCCGGCGAGGACACGGCGTCGCCCTGCGTGGGTCTCGCCGGTGCTGAACCGCGACACCTGGGCACGCAGCCAGGCGAGCGTCCCCTCCGCGCCGTCCTGGCGTACGGGAGGCGGCACGTACGCGGGGTCGGCGAGCACGGCACGGGCCTCGGCATGACGGGTGACGAGCATGAGGTCACGCTAGAGCGGGATCGTTTCGCCGCCGGTCGAAACGTGCCGTCGGTCGGCCGGGCCGTGCGCGCCCTCAGTCAGCCGCTCGGCCGTGCATGCCGCCGGTCGGCCGCCCGGTTGTGTGTGCCCTCAGGCGGCCAGCCGTTCCTGGCGCTCCGGCGGCCCCTCCTCGGCCCTGCCCGAGGGCGCGGTGGCGGGCGCGGTGGCGGGCGCGGCGGCCCGCTTCCCGGCGAAGGCCAGCGCCATGACCACGAGGAGCGCCATCTCGGCCACCACCAGCCCTCGCTCCAGCAGCCCGTAGTAGGCGCCGCCGTCGATCAGCGGCGAGGTGACGGAGGCCGGGTGCGCCGCTAAGTAGAACGCCAGCGACAGCGTGGACGTCACGCTCAGGGCCTTGACCGCGTTCCACCCGAGCGCGGACGCACGGCCCCTGGCCAGGCTCCAGCCGGCGACCGGCAGCGAGGTGAAGACCACGGCCGACGCCCAGCGATGGATCTCGCCGGAGAGCGTGCCGAGCTGCGAGGTTCCCGCGTCGGTGGGGAAGATCGCGCTCATCATCAGTCCCGCCGCCCCGGCCAGCAGCAGGACGCGGGTGGCCGCGGTGCGCACCGGGTCCGCCGCCGCCAGCCCGTACGCGAGACTCAGGCACGCCCCCGCGAGCGCCAGCATCCCGATCAGCACCGGTGGGAGTCCGCCGGAGACCAGCGCGTAGTCGCTGAGCAGCGGCTGTTCCGGCAGGGCTGACTGCGCGTAGGCGAGAGCGCAGAAGGACACCACCGTGCCGATGAGGGTGCCCCACACGGTCTGCTTCGGGGTCATCGCGTCACCTCGTCATAGATCGCCTCGAACCGGGCCAGCGACGTCTGGTCGTCGTGGGTGAGCGCCAGCTCGCGGCTGGCCTTGCCGAGCATGGCGCGCAGGTTGTCGTCGGTGAGGATCTCCGTCAGGCGCCGGGCCAGCGTGGCCACGTCGCCCGGCTGGAACAGGTAGCCGTTGCCGTCCACCAGGTGCGGCAGCGCCATCGCGTCGGCGGCCACCACGGGCAGCCCGGTCGCCATGGCCTCCAGCGTGGCGATGCTCTGCAACTCGGCGACGCCCGGCATGGCGAACACGTCGGCGGACGCGTACGCCTGCGGCATGATCTCGTCGGGCACGAAGCCGAGGAAGAACACCCGCTCGCCCACGCCGATGCGCTTGGCCAGCCGCTCCAGCTCCGTCCGCTGGGTGCCCCGGCCGACCAGCACCGCCTGTACGTCGGTGTCGTTCAGCACGATCGGCAGCGCGCGTACGAGCTCGTCGATGCGTTTCTCCTCGTCCAGGCGGCCGACGAACATGACGGTGGGCCGGTCGGGCAGGTCGAACATCTTGCGGGCCCACGCCTTGGGTTCGGCGTGCGGGTGGAACCTGGTCAGGTCGATCCCGCAGGAGACCGGTTCGACCTCGCGGCCGAAGCCCTGCTCGGACAGGAGTTGGGCGGCCAGCGGGGTGGGCGTGGTCACGTGGTCGGCGCGGTTGAAGACCCGGCTGAAGTCGCGCCAGGCCAGCCGGCCAGCCTTGGCCCGCAGTTGCTCGGGGATGTGACCGAACTGGAAGAGGTTGTCCGGCATGAAGTGGTTGGTGGCGACCACCGGCACGCCCGCGCGGCGGGCGGCGGCGATGGCGGCCCGGCCCACGACGAAGTGCCCCTGCGTGTGCAGCACGTCGGGGGAGATGGAGGCGATCAGGCGGTCGAGCCTGGTCGGCACGGTGACCCGCATCGTGGGGTGGACCAGCAGCGGCGCGGAGCGCAGCCGGTGCACCACCACGCCGTCCTCCACGTCGGCGCTGGCCGGGCCCACCTCGGACTGGCAGACCACGTGCACCTCGTTGCCGCGCGCGGCAAGGCCGGTGGCCAGGCGGTGGGTGAAGTAGGCGGCGCCGTTGACGTCGGGCGGGTAGGTGTCGCTTGAGATCAGGATCCGGCGTGGGCGTTCGGCGGCGGGTGCGATCGCCGGACGCTCGGTGACACTGTGAAGGGGCATGGCCATGACGGTGACTCCAGTCGGGGTAGGGCCAGGGGAGGGCCGGTGAAACGGACGGAAGAGATCAGGCAGGGTCGCGGTGCGCCTCCATCGGGCTGGTCCTTGCCAGGGCGACGGTGCCGGCGGCGGTGAGCGCGGCGGCCACGACCGGGAGGACCCCGGTCGGCAGCGGCTCGCCGAGCAGCAGCGCGCCGAAGGCGACCGCGGTCAGCGGGTCGGCGATCTGCAGCGAGGCGAACGAGACGCCGAAGTGCCCGACGGCGTAGGCGCGCTGCAACATCACCAGCGCCAGCAGGGCGGGGATCGGGAGTGCCAACAGGTACCACCAGTTCCACGTGCCGTCCACCAGCACCCGCATGAGCGTGGCGGTGGCGCCGTACAGGACGCCGGAGCTGGTCGCGAGCAGCGCGGCCCGGCCCGCGGCGGAGGCCGCCCTCGAACCGGCCCACAGCAGCACCGCGGCGACGCCGGACACGCCGAGGAGTGTGAACACTCCGTTCGGGCTGAGGTGGGTGGGGCCGTGCGACTCGGGGACGAGCAGCACCAGGCCGATCAGCCCGGCGGCCACCACGCCGGCCGCCGACAGTTCCTTGCGCGACGGCTTGCGGCCGTGCAGTGTGGCGGCGATGGGCAGGGCGAACAGCAGGCTGGCCACGCCCATCGGCTGGACGATGGTCAGGGGGCCCAGCCCGAGCGCGACGATGTGCAGGCCACCACCCGCCAGAATGGAGAGGCCGCCGAGCAGCCAGCGCGGCCTGCGCAGCAGCGCCAGCAGCCCGGGCTTGGCGGTGCCGAGCGCCTCGAACTGCTGGAGGGCGGCTCCGAGCGCGAAGAACAGCGAACCGACCAGGGCTGTCACCGCGGCCAGTACAGTCATGCGCACTCCTTTCAGACGGATGGTCGCCGGGCAGGGTCAAACAGGTATGTCCGTGGTGAGACCTTCAGGAGAAGGCTGGGTGGCGCGGCGCTTCCTGATCCACCGCACGACCTCGACGATCACGGTCACGGACACCGCGATGCCCAGCCCGAGCAGCAGGCCCTTGACGGGGTCGTTCTCGAACGCCATCCCGCCGAAGAAGCCGATCAGCCCCGAGTACACCCCCCAGGTGCTCGCGGCGATCGCGTCGAAGAACGTGAACGAGCGCAGGGGATGCCGGACCGCGCCCATGGTCAGCGTGGTCGCGGTGCGCCCGCCGGGGATGTACCTGGCCACGACGAGCACGAGCCCGCCCCGCTCCTCCAGGGCGCCGCGCGCCCAGACGAACGCCTTCTTCTTCCGCAGCCTCCCGCCCGAGCGGTTGCCGATCAGGTAGGAGATGTGGTCCCCTGCGAACGCGCCCAGCGCCGCGACGACGATCACCAGCGCCAGGTTCGTCTCGCCTGACGCCGCGAACACACCGGCGGTGATCACCGCGGTCTCGGCGGGCACGATGGGGAAGAACCCGTCGAGGAGCGCCAGGCCGAACAGCACGGCGTACAACCACGGTGACGCCATGGCCTGTTGCACCAGGTCGAGAATGGCGTGGGACATAAGAGGGGCTCCGATCGTCAGGGCACTCACATAGCGTGTCGGCGCCGGACCCTTGAGGGCATCGGGGATCCCCCGGGTCGAACGCGGACCCATCCCCGATACGGGTCAGGGCCTGTACCCCATCAAGCTAGAAACTTCGCTGGTCACGGCACATTGGGCGATCGGCACGTACCGCCCCCTACTTTCGTCAGGGTCGGGGCGCGACCTCCGGGTGACACCATCGATCAAACCCGGACCCGGCCGCTCGGGCACCAGTGCAGATGGGCGCTTTCAGGGTGGGGTTAGCCCCACCTCGACGGTGCCCCGCGCCCCACCCCTGACTTTCGTCAGGTGTCCTACCTGCCGTTCGGGGAGGGTCACGGCACGCACGCGGCGGATAACGTCGAAGCCGTGACGTTCCTGCGCCTCGTCCGTCGCGAGACCCGCCGCCGGCTGGTCTACGACCTGCTGCTCTGGGCCTTCCTCAGCATCTTCGTGGCCGCGATGGGGCCGGACCCGTTCCAGGACGCCGCCGGGTTCGCCATGATCACCGTGCCCCGGCTGGCGCTGGTCGCCGCGGCCGTGCTGGTCGGCCGGCGCTGGCCGCTGGCCGCCCTGGTGCTGCTGCTGCCGCTCGGGCCGTGGCAGTTCACCGAGGGGTTCGCGACCGTGGACCTGAGCTGGCTGCTGCCCCGGCGCGGCGTGAAGGTCTTCCCGCTGCTGCCCACGTCGCCCTTCATCATGTGGTACGCCTACCTGACCGGGCGGCGCATGAGCGTGATATGGCCGGCCGCGGCGACGTTCTGCCTGGTCACGGTCGTGGGCGTGGGCGTGGTCCTCGCGAGGGGCGGTGACCTGGCCCTGTGGGTCTCCATGACGAGCGCGCTCATCGGCACCTACCTGGTGCCCTACCTGCTCGGGCTGCTCAGGAGGAGGCTGCTCCAGCAGCGGCGGGTGGCCAGGTTGTCGGCCGAGGCCCAGGCCAGGCTGCGTGAGCGGGCCAGGATCGCGCGTGACATGCACGACTCGCTCGGACACGACCTGGCTTTGATCGCGGTCAGGGCGGCCGGGCTTGAGCTGGCACCCGGGCTGGGCTCCGCCGAGGTCAGGGCCGCGGGCGAGTTGCGGCTCGCCGCCGCCGACGCCACCGAGCGGCTGCGCCAGATCATCGGGCTGCTGCGCGAGGAGGCCGACGCGCCGCCCCTGACGCCCGTGGACGAGGACGTGGCCGAGCTGGTACGGCGGGCCAGGGACTCCGGCATGAAGATCGACCTCGACCTGATCCCCGGTCAGGTGCCCGCCCTGGCCCGCGCGGTGGTCCAGGAAGGCATCACGAACGCCGCCAAGCACGCCCCGGGCGCGGCCGTCGAGGTCGAGGTCTCGCCGGGGCGCGTCACCGTGCGCAACGGGCCGCCGCGTTCACGGCCCACCGCGCAGCCCGGCGGTCTCGGGCTGGAGGGCCTGCGCGAGCGCGTACGGCTGGCCGGCGGCACCCTCACCGCGGGGCTCGTCGGCGAGGGCGGGGGAGGCGGCTTCGAGCTGGCCGTGACCCTCCCCCGCACGGGGGAGGAGGATCCCCGCCGCTCGGGAGGGAACGGACAGTCGAAGGCGCGACGCTGATGGCATGACTGAACAGAGCCCGGCGATAGGCCGGGTGACCGCGGCGATCGCCACGGTCGCCACCATGCTCCCCTACCTCACACTGAAGATCCTCTGGCTGACCGGAAGCTCCCTCGGAGTCACCGACCCCGGCCTCATGAACGACCCGGCGATGGCCGGCCTCAACGTCATGACCTTCGGCATGGACGCCGTCGGGCTGCTGCTGGTGGTGGCCTTCACCACACGCTGGGGCCTGCGGCTGCCGGCCTGGCTCGTGCTGCTGCCGATGTGGGTGGGCACGGGCCTGCTGTCGGTGGTGGTCGTCACGGCGCCGATCATGGTGACGGCCGGCGGGATCGCGGTGTTCAGCGGCGGCCCCATCGAACCGTGGGTCTACATGATGGTCTACGGCGGTTTCGTCGGGCAGGGCATCGGCCTGATGGCGACCTTCGTCCTCTACGCCCGCGACCGCTGGCCCGGGGTGTTCGGGCCCGGTCACGCCATCGCCGGTCCTGCCAGGCAGTTCCAGACGGCCGTGGCATGGGGATCGCTGCTGGTCGTCACCCTGGTCGCAGGGGTGCGGCTGTCGTGGACGTTCGGAGCGCCCGTCGGGGCCGTCGTCATGGACGGGTTCAAGGCGCTGCTCGCCCTCGCCGGGGCCGTCGCGTTCGTCGCCGTCGTACGGGAACGCGGGAAAGGCCCGTTCTGGCGGCTGGCCGTACCGGTCTGGCTGGGCTCCGGGTCGTTGTTCGGCTGGGGCCTCTACGCGATGATCGTCAGGTCCGTCGGAGGGCCGCTCGCCGTCGGGGGCGCGGCAGCGACGGATCTGGTGGAGCTGTTCGGCATGCTAGCCGGGCTGGTGATGGGGATGAGCGGGGCATACGTGCTGGCCGAGCGGTCAGGCGTGCGCTCACGCATGGGCGACGTGCAGCCGCTTGAGCAGCCGCTTGAAGGCGACGATCGAGATGGTGATCGCCAGGCCGCTTATCACGGCCACCGCTGAGGTCCGCAGCACCATGTACGACCCCAGCGACCCCGCCAGATACTCGTAGACCGCGAGGAAGATGCTCAACGTGGAGTTCATCAGCAGCACGAACGCCCACAGCAGCGTGATCCTGGCGAAGAACCTGCGGACCCGCTCGTGCTTGAGCACCGCCGACGGCAGATGGATGTAGTCGAGCGTGAGCTTCTGCACGAGCGGCCTGTTCAGCCGCACGGACGCGAGGAAGACCATGCTCATGCAGATGGTGCCCATCTCCGGCTGGATGAAGAACCACATCCAGGTCCCGGTCCAGAAGGCCACGATCGCGCGGATGGTGATCGCGAACGCCGCCAGGCACATGGTGGCGGGCACCTTGATCCGCCTGACCAGCCGCCAGGCCACCCCCAGATAGACCCAGGCGACGGTCATGAAGAGCGCCCACTGGAAACCGAGGACGACCATGGCCAGATAGAACACCACCAGCGGCGCCACCACGCTCTCGAGCAGTTGGGGCGCGGCCTGCCGGGCGAGCACCGTGAGGCGCGGAAGGGTGACCTGAGGGTGATTCAAGGCTGCTCCGCAGATAGGCCGACGATCAGCGACTACCCGGGCCTCGCGGGACAAGGCTCTCCAGACGGACCGCTCTTTGTAGCCGAAGCGTCATCAGCGCCGTCCCGGAAGCACGCCGGTGGCTTACCGTACCTGAGGCCGGCTGGTGCGACCGCCTCCTTCCGCACGTTCCCGGGCTGCCATACGCATTCAGCCTGGCATCGAACCAGGCGCTCAGCCGAGTGACGCGGTGGCGAGCTTCGCCCCGAACCCGACGAAGACGACGCCGACTCCCGAGGTCAGCCCCGCGCCGAGCTTCCTGTGCCGGCGGAACTGGCCGGCCAGGAACGTGCCGCCGAAGATCAGGGCCGTCAGGTAGAGCACGCTGAACACCTGGATGACCGCGCCCAGGATGGCGAACGAAAGCGCGGGGGCTGGATAGGCGGGGTCCACGAACTGGATGAAGAAAGAGACGAAGAACAGGATCGCCTTCGGGTTGAGCAGGCTGATCCCGAGTGCCCTGCGGAACGGGCGTGGGCGGCGTTCCCGCTCCTCCTCCGGACGCGCGGCGGCGGCCACGGGCCCGGACCGCCAGGCCCGCACCGCGCCGCGGATCATCTGGAACCCGATCCAGGCCAGGTAGCCGGCGCCGGCGTACTTGACGGCGGTGAAGAGCAGCGGGGTGGAGCGGAGGAGGGACGCGGCGCCGGCGGCCGCCAGGACCATCAGCACGGTGTCGCCGACGAACACGCCCGCGGCGGCCCGGTATCCCTGACGGACGCCGTGCCGGGCGGCGTGGCTGAGCACGTACAGCGAGTTGGGGCCCGGCAGCAGGATGATCAGAAAGGCGCCGATGACGTAGGCCCAGAAGTCGGTGATGCCGAAGAACATCCGGATGGCCCTTCGCGATCGCTTACTGGTGACATAACACGATATCGCCTGGTCATCCCCGCGCGCCGGAACCTGCCGCCCGGTCAACGATCCGTGCCGCCGCTCGCGGTCCGGCCGCGCCGGTTGTTTGGGTCTTGTAAGGATCCGGTGTCAAGGTTACGATCTCCGCGAATACTTAGGAAAGTTTCCTAAAAGATGGTCACCACCGGCTCGCGCTGACACCCTCCCCGCCCGTGTCACATCCCCACGGGCCGTGCCGTACGGCTTGCGCTCTCACCCCCCGGCGCAAGGCGTACGGCACGCACACCCCCAAGGAAGAACCGTGAGACTTCGGCCGATCCTCCTGGCGCTCGCGACCCTCGCACTCAGCCTGACCACCCCGCCCGCCCAC
>NZ_SMJZ01000232.1 GCF_004348345.1 Nonomuraea longispora | reverse complement strand
CCCCACCGTGATCTCGTGGGGAGGCCACGTTGCCGCTGCGCGCACTGCTGCCGTTGCTCCTGCTCCTGCTGCCGTCCATCGGATGCGGCACACCGCCGGTCACCGTCCCACCGGTCACTTCACCGGTCGCCACCCCTCCCAGCACGTCCAGCGAGCCGTCCCCTGCCGAGCCACGGGCCCGCGCGGCCTTGCAGGTGCCGTACGCGGCGTCCGGCAGGTACGCCGTCGTACGCGGCGGCGCACCCCCGAGGCCGGGACCCGGCACGGTCGTACGCTACCTGGTCGAGGTGGAGCGCGGCCTGCCGTTCGACCCCCGTACGTTCGCCTCTGACGTGCACCGCACGCTCAACGACGAGCGGGGCTGGGGGCGTTTCCGGCGGGTCGACCAGCCGCCGGTGCGGGTGCGGGTCGCCCTGTCCAGCCCTCGCCTCACCCGCCGCCAGTGCCTGCCGCTGCGCACCGGAGGCAAGCTCTCCTGCTGGAACGGCAACCGCTCGGTCATCAACGCCCTGCGCTGGGCGAAGGGCGTCCCGCAGTACGACGGCCGGCTGAGTGACTACCGGCACTACCTGATCAGCCATGAGGTCGGGCACGCGCTCGGGCACGGTCACCGCCCCTGCCCTGGCCCCGGCCGCCTGGCTCCGGTGATGGCGCAGCAGTCCAAGTCACTGGGGCGCTGCCGGCCCAATCCGTGGCCCTTTCCGGGTCGCAATTCTCGCGAAAGACATCAGACTGAAGATCGGAGACGCTGAGGGAAGGAATCGAATGATCAAAATCGGCGCCGGCCGGGTACGCGGGTCTGAGCGGGACGGCATCTCGGTCTTCAAGGGCATACCGTTCGCGAAGACCCCGTTCGGGCCGCTGCGCTTCGCCGCGCCCGCGCCGCCCGACCCGTGGGACGGCGTGCTGGACGCCGGACGGTTCGGCCCGCGCCCGCCGCAGCCGCCGATGATGCCCGGCCTGCCCGCGTGGAGCCCGGACCAAGGGCTCGACTGCCTCACCGTGAACGTCTGGACGCCCGACCCCGGCGGCTCAGGCCTGCCCGTGATGGTGTGGATCTATGGGGGCGCGTACCGCTCCGGCTGCGCCGACCTGCCCGTCTACGACGGCGGGACGCTCGCGGGCCACGGCGCGGTCGTGGTCACGTTCAACCACCGGGTCGGCATGGAGGGGTACGGCCACGTTCCCGGCGCTCCGGACAATCGTGGCCTGCTGGACGCGGTGGCCGCGCTGCGCTGGGTGCGGGAGAACGTCGCGGCGTTCGGCGGCGACCCGGGCAACGTCACGGTGTTCGGCGAGTCGGCGGGCGCCGGCGCCGTCGCGTGCCTGATGGCGATGCCGCTGGCGGACGGCCTGTTCCGGCGGGCCATCGCGCAGAGCGTGCCGGGCATGTTCTTCACGCCCGCTCACGCCGCCCGCGTCACGGAGTCGATCGTGCGCAGGACAGGGGGCGCTTCCCCGTACGACACCCCCGCGGAGGTGCTCGTGGCGGCGGCGGAGGCGCTCGCCACCGAAGAGATACCCGGCAGACCACGCGAATGGGGACCGATCGCGTTCGCCCCGCTCGCGTTCGCGCCCGTGGTGGACGGCGACGTGCTGCCCGACACACCGTGGAACGCCCTGGCCGCCGGCGCGAGCCGCGACGTCGAGCTGATCACGGGCTACAACCGGGACGAGTACCGGATGTTCCACGTCATGGGCGGCGGGCGCTTCGACGACGTCGGGCGGGCCATGCGCATCCTGGCGCCCGCCGGGGCCGAGCGCTCCTACCGCGAGGCGTACCCGGAGGCGTCCGACGAGGACCTGTACGTGATGGTGTTGTCGGACTGGATGTTCCGGATGCCGAGCACCCTGCTGGCCGACGCGCACACGGGCACGACCTTCGCCTACGAACTGACCTGGTCGCCCACGCCGGTGTTCCGCGCCTGCCACGGCCTGGACGTGCCGCTCACCTTTGGCGCGCTCGACGACGAGCTGGCGCAGATGCTGGCCGGCGAGTCGCCCGACCTGCCGAAGCTGTCCGACCAGTTCCGCACGGCCTGGACGGCGTTCGCCGCCACGGGGGAGCCGGGCTGGCCGCGCTACGACGCGGGGACCGCCACCACGCACCTCTTCGACGTCGAACCCGCCAACGTGAACGATCCGGAGGCGCCCTCGCGCGCCCTCTGGTCGGCGACGGACTTCTCGCCGATCGGCTGATCCCGGTCTCTGGCCCAGCGGCGGGGCGCCGTGGTGGGCGGGGCGATCGCACCGAGGAACTATCGCGATATATCGTAGGTTGGGGAACACCGGGGACTCCCGCCGGGTTGAGCGGGACGGACTGATTTTCCAGGGGAGTGTGCGATGGCACGAAAGCGGACGGCACGGCGCGTCCTCGCGGGTGGTGTGGCCCTCGCCGCGGCCGGCTGGGCACTGCGCGACCTGCCCGCCGAGCTGGGTGTGCGGCCACTGACGTCGGGGCCCGACCGGGAGGCGAGGGTACGACGTTCGCCGCAGTTCAGGGACGGCGCGTTCGTCAATCCGGCGCCCGAGACGTCGCTGGCCAGGCCGCCCGCGAGCCTGCTCGGCGACCTGGCCAAGGACCGGGAGCAGCGCCGTCCCGGCGGCATCGTGCCGCTGCGCGTCCCGCCGTCCGGCCCGCCGCCCGCGGACGGTGTTCGGGCCGTCTGGTACGGCCACGCCTCCACGCTGGTCGAGATCGAGGGCAGGCGGGTGCTGTTCGACCCGGTGTGGAGCAGGCGGGCCTCCCCTTCGCGTCTCGTCGGCCCGAAGCGGCACCATCCGGTGCCCGTGGAGCTGGGCGAGCTGCCGCAGGTCGACGCGATCGCCATCTCCCACGACCACTACGACCACCTCGACCTGGCCACGGTGCGCACGCTGACGCGGACGCAGAAGGCGCCGTTCCTGGTGCCGCTGGGCATCGGCGCGCACCTGGAGCGGTGGGGCGTGCCCGCGTTCCGGATCATCGAACTCGACTGGGACGAGGAGGCCGAGGTGGCGGGGCTGCGCTTCGTCGCCACGGCGGCCCGCCACTTCTCGGGCCGCACGTTCACCCGCAACGACACGCTCTGGGGCTCCTGGGTGGTCGCCGGGGCGGGCAGGCGGGTGTTCTACGCCGGCGACTCCGGCTATTTCGAGGGTTACCGGGGCATCGGGTCGGCGCACGGGCCGTTCGACCTGACGCTGATGCCGATCGGCGCCTACAGCCCGGCCTGGCCGGACATCCACATGACGCCGGAGGAGGCCGTCAACGCCCACCTCGACCTGGGCGGCGGGCTGCTCCTGCCGGTGCACTGGGCGACGTTCACGCTGGCCCTGCACCCGTGGGCGGAGCCGGTGGAGCGGTTGTGGCGCGAGGCCAAGGCCCGCGACGTCACGATCGTCGTGCCGCGGCCGGGCGAGGCCGTGGACACCGCTGCCGCCCCGGTGGTGGACGGCTGGTGGGAGACGCTGGCCTGACCGGCCGGCGCGCGGTCAGGTCAGCCGCTGCGCCTTGCTCAGCAGCCGCTGCGCCACGACCACCAGCGCCAGGAACAACCCGCTCACCACCTGCTGGAACGCGGACGTCAGGTTGCCCACCTGGTTGATCAGGCTCTGGATCACGCCGAGCAGCAGCACCCCGGCCACCGTCCCCGTGATCCCTCCGGCTCCCCCGGTCAGCAGGGTCCCGCCGATCACCACGGCGGCGATCACGTCCAGTTCCATCCCGATTCCGAGGATCGTCACCCCGGAGGACAGGCGGGCCGCGTTGAGCGCGCCGGCCAGCCCCGCGAGCAGCCCCGACATGAGGTACACGTACACCTTCGTCCGCACCACCGGCACGCCCATGAGCGCCGCCGCCTGCTCGTTGCCGCCGATGGCGTAGACGTTCTGGCCGAAGCCCGTACGCTGCAGCAGCACCATGGCGGCCAGCGACAGCGCGATCGTGATGTAGACCGGGTACGTCAGGCCGAGCACGTTCCCCTGACCCAGCGCCGCGAAGGCGCGGTCCTCGACCAGATACGTCGTGGCGCCCTCGTCGGAGATCGCGAGCATGAGGCCGCGCACGCCCAGCAGCCCCGCCAGGGTGACGATGAACGGCGCCATGCCCGTACGCGCGATCACCAGGCCCTGCAGCAGGCCGACCAGCCCGCACACCGCCAGCGGCAGCAGCAGCGCCACGACGAGCCCGTACTGCGAGCCGTACGCCCCCAGCACGCCGCCGAGCACGAACAGCGACCCCACCGACAGATCGATGCCGCCGCTGATGATGACGAACGTCATGCCGATCGCGATGATCGCCAGGAAGGAGGACGACACGACCACGCTGGCGGCGTTCCCCGTCGTGGCGAAGGAGTCGAACGCCAGGCTGCCCACGATCACCAGCACGCCCAGCACCATGACCGCGCCGTGCTGCTGCAGCACCCGGCTCACCTGTTCACGGTTCATCGGGTGGCACGCTCCCTGGTGGCGTAGACGGCGGCCAGGATGATGACCGCCTGGACCATCTGGGTCCACGACTGCGGCAGGTTGTGTTTGATCAGCGTGGCCGCCAGCAGCTGCATGAGCAGCGCGCCCATGACGGTGCTGAGCACCCTGATCCGGCCGCCGGTCAGCGGGGTTCCGCCCACGACGACGGCGGTGATCGCCGACAGCTCGATGAACAGGCCGAGCGACGTCGGGTCGCTCGCCTGCAGGCGGGCGGTGGCGAGCACCCCGGCCAGCGCCGCGAGCAGGCCGGAGATCACGTAGACGATCAGCAGGACACGTTTGACGGGCAGTCCGGACAGCTCACTGGCCGACCGGTTGCCGCCGATCGCCACCACCTGCCGGCCGAACGTGGTCCGCCGCACCACGAACATCACGACGAGCGTGAGCGCGGCCGCGATGAGCACGATGACGGGAATCCCGGCGACGGAGCTGCTGCCCAGCGCGATCAGGTCGGGGTTGCGGAACTCGACCAACTGCGGCACGAGCACGTTGGCCAGCCCCCGTATTCCGACGAGCAGGGCCAGGGTGGCCACGATCGGCTGCACGTCGACGTAGGCGACCAGCGCCCCTCCCACGGCGCCCACGACGGCCCCGCCGAGCACGGCGACGATCAGCGCGGGCAGCCAGCCGTACCCGAGGTAGAGGACGACGAGCGCGGCGGCCAGCGACATCGCCGAGCCGACCGACAGGTCGATGCCCTGGGTGCCGATGACCAGGGCCATCCCCAGGGAGACGATCACGATGGGGGTGACCTGGACGAGCTGGGTGCGGAAGTTCGAGGCGTCCAGGAAGTGCGGCGTGAACAGCACGTTGAACAGCAGCAGCGCCAGCACGGCGGCGTACACGCCGTAGTCCTGCACCCAGCCGAACACGCGCGGCTTCAGCACGGCGACGCGGCCGGCGCCCTGGGTGGTGAGCTCAGCCATCGGCCTGCTCCGCGATCGTCGCCATGATTCTCTCCTCGGTGACGTCGTCGCCCGACAGCTCCCCCGCGACCGCGCCGTCGCGCAGCACGAGGATCCGGTCGGCGCCCTCGACCAGCTCCTCCAGGTCGGAGGAGATCAGCAGCACGCCCAGCCCCTCCAGTGCCAGCTCGTCGATCAGCGCCTGCACCTCGGCCTTGGCGCCGACGTCGATGCCCCGGGTGGGCTCGTCGAGCAGCAGGACCTTCGGCCGTACGGCGAGCCAGCGGGCGAGCAGCACCTTCTGCTGGTTGCCGCCGGACAGCTCGGAGACGAGCTGGTGCGGCGAGGCGGCCTTGATCCTCAGCCTCCGCATGAAGATCTCGACCACACGGTCGATCTTGGCGTCGGACACCACGCCGCCCCGGCCGAGCGAGGGCAGCGCGGCGAGTGCGATGTTCTCGCGGACGGACAGCGTCGGGATGATGCCCTCGGCCTTGCGGTCCTCGGGCAGCAGGCTGACGCCCGCGCGGATGGCCGCCGTGGTGGAGCCGGTGCGCACGGGCGCCCCTGCCACGAGCACCTGCCCGCCGTCAAGCGGGAGCGCGCCGACGATGGCCTTGGCGGTCTCGGTACGGCCCGCGCCGAGGAGTCCGCCGAGCCCGACGACCTCGCCGGGCCTGACGGACACGTCCACGCCGTCGAGGACGTGCCGCCGGGTCAGGCCGCGCGCCTCGATCACCGGGGAACGCCGGCCTTGCCCGCCGTCCGTGCCCGTGCCCGTGCCTGTGCCTGTGCCCGCGCGGTCGCGGGAGAAGCGGGTCGTGCCCTGCGAGCGGACCTCGCTCAGGTCGCGGCCGAGCATCAGCGAGATGAGGCGCAGGCGTTCCACGCCTGCCAGCGCCCCGGTGTGGGCGACCCGGCCGTCGCGCAGCACGGTCACCTGATCGCACACCTGGTAGAGCTCGTCGAGGCGGTGGCTGACGTACATGACGGCGATCCCCTGGTCGCGCAGCCGCCTGATCACGCCGAACAACGTCTCGACCTCGCGCGGCTCCAGCGACGAGGTGGGCTCGTCCATGATGACGACCCGCGCGTCGATGGACACGGCCCTGGCCAGCGCGACCATCTGCTGGGCGCCGACGCCGAGCGAGCGCAGCGGCCGCCTGACGTCGGTGTCGACGCCGTAGCCGGCGAGGACCCGTTCGGCCTCGCCGTTCATGGCGGCCGCGTCGATCACGCCGAAGCGGCCGCGCGGCTCGCGGCCGAGCAGCAGGTTGCGGGCCACGCTCATCATCGGGACGAGGTTGACCTCCTGGTAGATGGTGGAGATGCCGGCGCGCTGCGCGTCCATGGGGGTGCCGAAGGCGGCGGGTTGGCCCTGGTGGCGCAGCTCGCCGCCGTCCGGCTGGTACACGCCGGTGAAGACTTTGATCAGCGTGGACTTCCCGGCGCCGTTCTCCCCGACGAGGGCGTGCACCTCACCCGGGCGGAGGGCGAGGGACACGCCGTCGAGGGCGAGCACACCGGGGAAGCGCTTGCTGATCCCCCTGGCCTCGAGAACCGGTTCCAAGTCAGTACGCCTCACCGAGGGAGTCCTTGGCGTTGGTCGTGTCGTAGTCCCGGTCGGAGATGATCACCTTGTCGGGGATGGGTTCTCCGTCGAGGAACTTCCGGGCGGTCTCGAAGGCCAGCGGGCCGAAGCGGGGGTTGGACTCGATGACCGCGTGCAGCCAGCCGTCGGCGATGGCCTGGACGGCGCTGCGGGTGCCGTCCACCGACACGATCTTGATGTCGCCGGCCTCCTTGCCCGCGCCCTTCAGCGCGGTGACCGCGCCGAGCGCCATCTCGTCGTTCTCCGCGTAGATGCCGTTGATGTCGGGGTTGGACTGGATGAGCTGCTCGGTGACCTGCTGGCCCTTCTCACGCGCGAACTCGCCGGTCTGCTCGAACGAGATCGTGATGTCGGGCGCCTTCTCCTTGACACGGTCCTTGAAGCCGTTCGTACGCTCGGTGGTGACGTTGTTGCCGGGGGCTCCGAGGAGGATGGCGACCTTGCCCTTGCCGCCGAGCGCGTCGATCATGCGGTCGGCGGCGCGCTTGCCCTGCTCGTAGAAGTCCGAGCCGATGAACGTCAGGTAGTCGCTGCACGGCTTGGCGTTGATCTTCCGGTCGACCGTGATGATCGGGATCTTCTTGGCGGCGGCCTGCTGGAGCACGGGCTCCCAGCCGTCGGAGTTGAGGGGGGCGATCACCAGGAGCTGCACGCCCTGGGCGATGAGCTGCTGCACGTCGGTGATCTGCTTGGAGAACTGCGACTGGGCGTTGGTGACCTTGAGGTCCTTGATGCCGAGCTTGTCCGCCTCGTCCCTGATCGACTTGGTCTCGGCGATCCGGAACGGGTTGGCCTCCTTCTCGGACTGCGAGAAGCCGACCGTGGCCGTCTTGAGGTCGAACTTCTCGCCGCCGAACTGGTCGAGCGTGCAGGTGGGGCCGGCCGCTCCCGAGGGGGTCTGGACGACCTGCCGCCCCGCGGTGCTGGTGGCGGCGGGCGCGCTCTGGGGCTCCTCCGACTTGGCGCAGGCCGACGCGGTGAGGAGCACGGCCAGCGCCAGCGCGGCTGTCCGGATATGGGGGGTCATGGCGTTCCTTTCCTATCAGGAGCCGCGCCCGGGCCACGAGGGCCCGGGCGCGTGCGGAGCTCAGGCGCAGGACGGGTCGATCTCGCCCGTCAGGGCCTTGTGCGCGTCGTGGACGCGCTTCACGTCGGGCTTGGTGACCGCACGGTCGTACGTCATCAGGCCGTTGATCTCGGTCTCCACGTCGGTGGTCTGGGTGTAGATCGCGCCGCTGAGCTGCTCGCAGGCGTGCAGCCGCCGCAGTTCCCCGACCATGCCGACGTAGCGGTCGGTGAGCGACTCGGGGTCGGGCTCGACCGCGTAGCCCCAGCCGCCGCCGGACCAGGTGTGGCCGACCAGCGGCAGGGCCAGGCCGCCGTACTCGCCGATCACGTTGGCCCTGGTGCCCTCCGGTTTGCCGGGATTGCCGGGACCGGGGTAGATGTGGAAGTCCTTGACGTCGCCGTTGCCGCCGTCCACGGCGCCGCAGCAGTTGACTCCGCTCATGTTGTTCACCAGGCGCGAGGGGTCCCACTTCTTGACCAGGTCGGCGATGCGCGCCTGGTCGTACTGGCCCCAGCCCTCGTTGAACGGCACCCACATCACGATGGACGGGCTGCTGCGGTGCTGGTCGACCAGCTCGCGCAGCTCGGCCTCGAACTGGGGCCTGTCGTCGGCGCGTACGGCCGACGGCATGTCCTGCCAGACCAGCAGGCCCAGCTTGTCGGCGTGGTGGTACCAGCGGTCGGGCTCGACCTTGACGTGCTTGCGCACCGCGTTGAAGCCGAGCGCCTTGGTCTGCTCCAGGTCGTGGCGCAGGGCCTCGTCGGTCGGGGCGGTGTAGATGCCGTCGGGCCAGAAGCCCTGGTCGAGCGGGCCGATCTGGAAGACCGGCTTGCCGTTGAGTACCATCCGGTTGCCGGACACCTCGATGGAGCGCATCCCGAAGTAGGACTCGGCCTTGTCGCGCTTGAGCCTGACCTCCAGGTCGTACAGGTGGGGGTCGTCGGGGGACCACAGCCGGGGCTCGCGCACCGGGATCCTGAGCTCCTTGCCGGTCCTGCCGGTGGCCTTGCCGACGACGCGCCTGCCGTCCCTGGCCGTCACGACCACGGTGCCGGGCGAGCCGTGCACGGTCACCTTCACCGCCTTGCCCGGCACGTCCGGCACGGCGTCGACCCGCTCGATGTGGTCCTTGGCGACCGGTTCGAGCCAGACGGACTGCCAGATGCCGGACACGGTGGTGTACCAGATGCCGCCCGGGTCGAGCCGCTGCTTGCCGAGGGCCTGGCTGCCGGCGTCGGCCGGGTCGTACACGCCGACGACGAGCTCCTGGCGACCGTGGCGCTTGAGCGCGTCGGTCACGTCGACGCTGATCCGGTCGTAACCGCCCTTATGGGTGGTGACCCGCTTGCCGTTCACGTAGACGGCGGCCTGCCAGTCCACCGCGTCGAGGTGCAGCAGGACACGGTCGCCGCGCCAGCCACGCGGCACCTCGAACGTCCTGCGGTACCACATGCTCTCCTCGTGCCGGCCGATGCCGGACAGCTGGGACTCGACGGGATACGGCACGACGATGCGCTCGGGCAGGTCACGCCCGATGGGCGCGGCCTCGCCCTCCTTGGCGGGGGCGAACTGCCACGTGCCGTTGAGGCTCTGCCAGCGGTCCCTGACGAGCTGCGGCCTGGGGTACTCGGGCAGCGGGTTCGCCGGGTCGACGTCGTCGGCCCACTGGCTGCGCAGAATGTAGGCCGAGGTGTTGTGCACGTAGCCGTAGGTGTAGGCGGCCAGCTCGCTGCCGTCGGCGTAGGTGATGCCGCCGGTGCCGTCGTACCCGGTGCGTACGGTGTTGCCGGCCTTCGCCGGAATCGGGTGCTTGAGCTTGAGCTCGACGGTCTCGGGGTTCTTCAGGGTCGCCGCGGTCACGGGCCAGGCCGTGCCGCCGACGGTGACGGCGAGCTTGCCCGCGGCGTCCGGAGGCAGGTCGGCCAGCGCCTTGGGGAAGGTGAGCGTGGCGACGTCACCGGCCTCGTCGAGCCTGGCGTCGGCCGGGCCTCCCGGGTCGAAATCCTCGGGCAGCGTGAACGCCCGCGCGGGCACGACGGCCTTCGGCTGGCTGGGGCTCTGCCACCGCAGGCGCAGGTGGGCGCCACCGTAGTGCTCGAAGTACTCGACCTTGATGTCGTACTTCCTGCCGGACTCCAGGGCGATCGGGGTGCCGGTCTGTTCGGTGTCCCAGTCGTCCACCCAGTGGTCGATGATCGGCTTGCCGTCGATCCAGAGGCGGAAGCCGTTGTCGCCGATCATCGAGAAGGTGTAGGTCTCGGAGTGCTCGGGCTCGATCTGCCCGGTCCACCGTACGGTGACGTCGTCCTCCCTGCCGGTGAGCATGGTGAACACGGGGTTCAGGTCGGCCAGCTCCAGGTTGGGGTCGACGACGCTCGCCTTGAGCTCGGCGAAGTCGAACGCGCCCGCCGCCGAGGCGAGGTAGTAGTCGCCGCGCAGCCCGTGCCGCTCGGTCGCGGCGGAGTCAGCGGCGGAGACGGGGGGCGGCACCTGCCATAAGACGGACATCAGAACGGCGAGCAACAGCACGAGGGGCTTACGCAACGGGGGGTCCTTTCGATGCGCTGATCACGTTCGGACAGGTTTTGACCCTGACATGCTCCAAAGTAAGCACTGCCGGACCGAGCCGGTCAAGATTTCCGATCAGAATCGCTCGCGTTCGGTCAAAGGTGAACGCATGTTGGCGCGTCGAATATGATCGGGACGTGAGCGACACGCAGAGCGACGGCCGCAGGCCCGTGTTCGCCGCTGAACGCAGGCAGCGCATCCTTGAGCTGGTGCGCGCCAACGGCGCGGTGTCGCTGCGCGAGCTCGCCCAGGCCGTGCACTCCTCCGAGGTCACCGTCCGCCGTGACCTGCGCGCGCTGGAGTCCGAGGGCCTGCTCAACCGCCACCACGGCGGCGCCACCCTGCCCGGCGAGCTGTCGCGCGAGGCCGGCTACGCCCACAAGGTCTCGCTCGAGTCCGCCGAGAAGACCGCCATCGCCGAGCTGGCCGCCGCGCTGGTGGAGGACGGCGACGCCGTCGTCGTCGGGCCCGGCACCACCACCCAAGAGTTCGCCCGCCGCCTGACGCGGCACTCGGAACTGGCCGTCGTGACCAACTCACTGCTGGTCGCCCAGGTGCTGGCCGGCTCTCCGCGCGTCGAGGTGATGCTGACCGGCGGCACGCTGCGCGGCTCGATCCTGGCCCTGGTGGGCAGCGCGGCCGAGCACTCACTGGCCGGGCTGCGGGTGCGCAGGGCGTTCATCTCGGGCAACGGGCTGAGCGCCGACCGCGGGCTGTCCACGCCCAACATGCAGGTGGCGGGCGTCGACCGGGCGCTGGCCGCGGCCGCCGAGGAGGTCGTCGTGCTGGCCGACCACACCAAGATCGGCGTCGACACGATGGTGCAGACCGTGCCCGCCGACCAGATCGCCCACCTGGTCACCGACGACTCCGCGCCCCGCGACGTGCTCGACGAGCTGAGCGGCCGGGGCGTGCGCCTGCACGTCGCCCAGTTCTGATCGCGCTACTGATCGAATGTGACAAACCCGTTACGAGAATGTTTTCTTCCTCCACCACCATCGAGGCGGAGGCAACCGTGCTACAGGTGGCAGGCGTTCTCAAGACCTTCCAGGGCGTCACCGCCCTCGACCACGTCACCATGTCCGTGCGCCCCGGCGAGGTGCACGCCCTCATCGGCGGCAACGGCGCGGGCAAGTCGACCCTGGTGAAGGTGCTCTCCGGCGTCCACCCGCCCGACGCGGGCGAACTACGCTTCCGCGACGAGCCGGTCACGTTCGCCGGCCCCGCCGACGCCAGGCGGGCCGGGATCGCCACGATCCACCAGGAGACCAACCTCGTCCCCACCATGAGCGTCGCCCGCAACCTGCTGCTCGGCAGGGAGCCCAGGGGCCGGCTCGGCCTGATCGACAGCGCGGCCGTGCACGCCCGCGCTGAGGAGGTGCTGGCCGCGTACGGGCTGCGCATCGACGTACGCCGCCCGCTCGCCTCGCTCAACGAGGGCACGCGCCAGCTCGTCGCCCTGGCCAGGGCGGCCTCCGCCGACGCCCGCCTGGTCATCATGGACGAGCCCACGTCGGCGCTGGAGCACGCCGAGCTGGAGACCCTGTTCGGGGCCGTGACCCGGCTGCGCGAGGAGGGCCGCTCGGTCATCTACGTCACCCACCGGCTGGAGGAGCTGTTCGGCATCTGCGACCGGGTCACCGTGCTGCGTGACGGCCGGGTCGTGCACACCGGGCCGCTGGCGGGGCTCGACCGGCTGCGGCTGGTCTCGCTCATGCTCGGGCGGCCCTTCCACCCGGTTGAGCCGCCCCTCGCGGACGGCCCGGCCGAAGAACCCGCCGACATGCCCGTACTGGTGGCCAAGGGGCTCACCCGCCACCACGTGCTCGACGGGGTGTCACTGGCGATGCGGGCCGGCGAGGTGATCGGGCTCGGCGGGCTGCTCGGTGCCGGGCGCAGCGAGACGGCCCGCGCCATCGCGGGCGCCCTGCCGGTGGACGCGGGGCAGGTGACGGTGACCGGTGCGCGTCCCGCGTCGGGGGCGCGCAAGTGGTCGGTCAGGAGCGCCGTACGCGCCGGGATCGGCCTGGTGCCGGAGAACAGGAAGACCGAGGGCATCGTGCCCACGCTGTCGGTGCGCGACAACATCGCCCTCGCCGCGCTGCCGCGGCTGTCGCGGGCGGGGATCGTGTCCGACGCGCAGGTGGACGGCATCGTGGCGACGTTCATGAAGCGGCTCGGCATCAAGGCGGTCTCGCCCCGGCAGCCGGCCGGCGAGCTGTCGGGCGGCAACCAGCAGAAGGTGCTGCTGGCGCGGTGGCTGGCCATGCACCCCAAGGTGCTGCTGCTGGACGAGCCCACCCGCGGGGTCGACGTGGCGACCAAACTGGAGATGCAGGCGCTGCTGGACGAGCTCGCCGTGGACGGGCTGGCGATCCTGCTCATCTCCTCCGACGTGGCCGAGCTGGTGGAGAGCTGCGACAGCGTGGTGGTGCTGCGCGCCGGCGCGATCACCGAGCAGCTGACCGGCCCCGAGGTCACCGAGGACCGCCTGCTGGCGGCCCTGGCCAAGGACTGACCGGCCCTGCCCGAGGGCAGGGCTCCGCTTACTCACTCGGCCCAGGAGACGGTCGCCGGCTGTGGCGCGGCTCACGCGCGTTCCCGCTCGCGCGACCGGCGTACCCTGCGGACCACGATCTGCCGTCCGAGCAGCACCGAACCCGGCACCAGCACGACCCCCAGCAGGGAGGTGCCGAGGCCCACACCGACGTCGGCGTCCAGCAGCCTCTCGCCGTCGCCGCCGAGCACCGGCAGTCCGAGCGACACCGACACCGCCAAGCCCGCGAGCATGGCCACGCTCAAGGGGCACAAGGAGCGCGTGTCGTCCGTGGCGTTCAGTCCCAAGGGCACCATCATGGCCACCGCTTCCGCCGACCGCACGGTCCTGCTGTG
>NZ_SMJZ01000231.1 GCF_004348345.1 Nonomuraea longispora | reverse complement strand
GCGTGAGCACGTAGACGAGGCCGAACTGGTTGATGTTCCACACGAAGTCGAGTGACGTGATCGCCACGATCACGGGTCTCAGCTGCGGCAGCGTGATGTTCCAGAAGCGCCGCCAGCGGCCCGCGCCGTCCATCTCGCCGGCTTCGTAGAGCTCCTTGGGCACGTTCTGCAGGCCGGCCAGCAGCACGATCGTGGTCTGCGGCATACCTGTCCACACGCCGACCACGATGATCGCGGGCAGCGCGAGCGAGAAGTCGGCCAGCCAGTTGATGTCCGTGCCGAGCAGGTCGTTCAGTATGCCGGCGTCCGGATGGTAGACGAGCTTCCACATCAGGCCGATGACCACGGGCGGCATCGCCCACGGCACCACGGCGAGCACCCTGGCCACGCCCCTGAAGCGCAGGTTCTGGTTGAGCAGCAGGGCCAGGCCGAGCGCGGCCAGGAACTGCAGCACGGTCACGGAGACCGCCCAGATGGCGCCGATCCTGAACGAGGCCCAGAAGTCGTCGTCGGCGAGCAGGTCGGTGAAGTTCTCCAGGCCGACGAAGCTCGTCTCGTGCACCCGCGTGTTGCGGGCGTCGGTGAAGGCCAGGCCGATGCCGTACAGCAGCGGCCCGACGCTGAACAGCAGCACCGGCACCAGCGCGGGCAGCATCAGCAGCCACATCTCGCGCGTCCGGCGCGAGGTGTGGCGGCGCCTGGCGCGCGGCCTGCGCGGCGGCGCCGGTTTCGTCACGGTCGCCGTCACGCGCCGCCCTCCCTTCCTTCAGCACGTTCCGCACTGCCGTGCCCGGCCGCGGCGTCCGGCGGTCCCGCCGTGCTGGCGCGGACCACGAGCCGGGGCGGCACGGTGACCACCCGCGGCTCGCGGTCGCCGCCCTGCAGCCGGTCGAGCAGCAGCTCGGCGGCGGCCTTGCCGCGCTCGGCCGAACCGAGCGAGACGCTGGACAACGCCGGCCACGAGGCCGCGGCCAGGTCGGTGTCGTCCATGCCGACCACCGCCACGTCGCCGGGCACCCGCTTGCCGGCCGCGCGCAGCACGTCGAGCGCGCCGAGCGCGATCAGGTCGTTGGCGCACATCAGCGCGTCCACGTCGGGAACCCTGTCCAGCAGCTCCGCCACCGCGCGGCCCCCTTCCGCGCGGTAGAAGTCGCCGATCCGGACGAGGTCCTCGTCGTAGGGCAGGCCGAGGTCGGTGAGCGCCTCCCGGTACGCGGCGCCGCGGGCGGCTCCCGGCACCGTGTCGAGCGGGCCGTTGACCAGGCCGATCCTGCGGCGGCCGAGCGCGTAGAGGTGGTCGATGGCCAGCCGCACGCCGGTGCGGGAGTCGGCGCGTACGTTGTCGACCCGCGTGCCCTCGGGCACCGAACCGATGATCACGACGGGTGCCCTGGCTGCGGCCAGCATCTCGAGGTGCTGCCCGGTGACCCGCAGCGGGCTCATGATCAGCCCGTCCACGTACCGTTCGCCGAGACTGTGCAGCACGTCGATCTCGTCGGCCACGACGGCGTCGGTGGAGTGCAGCACGAGCCGGTAGCCCGCCGCCTTCAGCACCGGCTGGATCTCGCGCAGCATGGCCAGGTAGGCGGGGTTGCCGACGTCTGCCATGGCGAAGGCCACCTGGTGGGTGCGGCGCGACTTGAGCGACCTCGCCACGGCGTTGCGCACGTAGCCGAGCTCGTCGGCGGCGGCCATCACCTTGCGCACGGTCTCCTGCCTGGTCGGCAGGCCGTTGAGGACCCGCGAGACCGAGGCGATCGAGACGCCGGCGCGCTCGGCGATCGTGTTGATCGTGGGTCCGTCGGCCACGGCTGTCCTTCCCGGTGGCGTTGACGATCGTTTACTGTAAACGTTTACCGCGTGCGCCACATGAAACCCGTACGGCAACCCACCGGTCAAGTCACGATCGCATAACGCCAGGTCGGAGGCGTTTGCCGCAAATCGTGCCCGGCACGGGCGGAGGTCAGTCCCGTGCGGGTTCCGGTTGAGGCGCGAGGACCACTCCCTGGCCGGGCCCGGCGCCGGAGACCTTGAGCAGCGAACGGATCGCGGGCGCGCCCGCGAGCGCCACGACGGCGGCGAGGACCGTCGGGATGACGAGCGCGACCGGCAGGGAGGACGCCTCGGCCACGTAGCCGAGCACGGCGGGCCCCAGCAGGAGCCCGCTGTATCCGAACGCGGTCACCATGGCCAGCGCCCGCCCGACCCGGTCGCCGACCGCCCCGACGGCGCTGAACAGCACCGGCACGACCGTGGCCAGCCCGACCCCGGCCAGGGCCCAGCCGGTCCACGCGCAGGCCACCTGGAGCGGCTGGACGAGCGAGGGCGACAGGAGGATCAGCACATAGCCGGCGGTGGCGAAGAGCCCGGCGAGCTGGATGGTGCGCACGGACCCGAGCCTCGCCCTGATCGGGTCGCCCAGCAGCCGGACGGTCGTCATGGCCACGGAGAACACCGTGTACGCCAGCGGCGCCATGGCAGGATCGGTCGCCAGCACCGTGCTCGCGTGCAACGCGGCCCAGTCGATGGCCGCGCCCTCGCTGAGGTGCCCCGCGAAGGCCGCCAGCCCGAGCACCGCGATCAGCCCCCACCTCAATCCGCCGCCCTTCTGCGCCCCCGGCTGCGGCGAGGCGTTCCCGGGCTGGTCGGGCAGCAACAGCCGCGCCGCGGGCACGTACAGGAAGGGCACGACCAGCGCCGCCACGATCAGCAGCCACTGGGCGTCCAGCCCCGCCTTCAGGACGAGCGAGGTGAGCCCGCCGCCGGCCGCGCCGCCCAGGCTCCAGGTGCCGTGGAAGGCCGAGATGATCGGCCGGCCGTAGCGGCGTTCGACCTCGACGGAGTGGGCGTTCATGGAGACCTCGGTCACGCCCAGCCCGATCCCGAACACGATCGCCAGCGCCACGAGGGCCCCGTACGAGGGCGCCAGGGCGGGGCCGAGCAGGACCAGCGCCGAGAAGGGCCCGGCGAACCAGCACACCCGCCTGCTGGACCACCGGTCCACCAGGGGTCCCGCCACCAGCATCGACGCCAGCGCGCCGCCGGAGATCAGCAGCAGGATGCTGCCCAGCCGGGCGAAGCCGAGGTCGAGCCGGTCGTTCAGGGACGGCAGCCCGGCCGCCCACAGACCCATGACGAAACCGCAGAGGATGAAATATCCGAAAACTCCGGCACGAGCGCGTCTGGCTTCAATGAGGCTTTTGTTCACGGCTAGAGCATAATATGTGTCCGTGAACGGAGCCACGACGAGCGGCGAACTCCGCGCGCACAACCGGGTCCGGCTGCTGCGCGCCGTGCACGACGGCGGGTCAGCCGCCACCCGGTCGCGGCTGACCCGCGAGCTTCGGCTGGCGAGGGGCACGGCGTCGGTCCTGGTGGCCGGGCTGGCCGAGGACGAGCTGCTGCACGAGGAGCCCGCCCCGGAGCACGGGCGGGGCCGGCCGACCCAGGTGCCGGGCCCTCATCCGCGCGGACCGCTGGCGCTCGCGGCGGACGTGCGCGAGGACGCGTGGGAGCTCGCCGCGTGCGAGCTGGGCGGCCGCGTCACCGTCCTGGACGTACGCCCGCACGACGGCACCCCGGAGGGCGCGCTCGTGCCGCTGGGCGAGGCGGTCGCCGCCCACACGTCCAGGCTCGGGCACCGGGTCATCGGCGTCGGCGTCGCCCTGGCGGGGCCGGTGCGGTTCGGCGGCCTGGCGGACATCGCCCACCTCGGGTGGCGCTCGGTGGACGTCCCGGCCCTCCTCGGCCTGCCCCGCCCCGCCCCCGGCGCGGGTGCCGACGGGGTGACGCTCGGGAACGACACCGCGTTCGCCGCACTGGCCGAGGCGCGGCGGGGCCGGTTGCGCGACGTGCGGGTGGGGCTGCACCTGCACGTGGACTTCGACCTGGGCGGCGTGCTGGTCGTCGAGGGGCGTCCGCTGGGCGGCGCGAGCGGCACCGGCGCCGAGTTCGGGCACATGCCGCTGGACGCGAGCCGCCCGATCAGGGACCGGCCCTGCATGTGCGGGGCGACCGGCTGCTGGGGCATGGACGTCGGCGCCAACGCACTGCTGCGCCACGCCGGCCTCGAGTACGGCGGAGGGCGGGGACGCGAGCAGGCCGAGCGTGTGCTGGCCACGAGCGAGGAGGCGGTGGCGGCCTGCGCCGCCGCCCTGGGCCGGGGCATCGCCGCGCTCGTGAACGCCCACGACCCCGAGGTGGTGACCCTGTCGGGCCACGGCCCGGAACTGGCCGAGCGGGCGGGTGAGACGCTGCTGCGGGCCTGCGAGCCGCGCCTCATGGCGATCCGCCGCGATCACCCGCCGAGGATCGAGGGATCGGCGCTGGGCTGGCGCGGAGCGCTGCTGGGCGCCATGGAGTCGGTCTTCGACGTCTTCCTGACCCCCGAGGGGCTCGAAAGGTGGCGGAAAACCATCCTGACCAGGGTACCGACACGCCCGGCAGGCGAAATGTGACGCATTCCACCCCGAAGGGAGATCAGCCGCTATAACGCGCTGCGCACCCGCACAGATTTCCGGCCGGGCACGCCCCCGCAAGCCACCCCGTACGGGCAAACCCCTCCGACCAGGCGGAGCACCATGATCCGGACGGCGGAACACGCGAACCGGATGCCCGTGCCCTGTACGGACGGGACGCCCGTCACCCGCGCGGTCCCCGAATGCGCCGCGGTCTGCGTCACCGTCGCGGACGCGACGTGACCTCCGCGTCTTCGCAGCGTACGGGGGGTGCGGCGGTGTGCTCGCGCCGGGCGGCGCCCCTGCCGCGGCGGCCCCGCGCGGCCGTGCCCCTGACCGGGCGGGATGGGCGGCTCCTGGGGGCACGTCCCCCGGGGCCTGCGGACGGCCGGTCCGCCGGCCGCCGAGGCGGCATTCCGCTCCGGTGGGACTACGGTGAGGGAGAACGCGTGGTCAGCGGCATGGGGGGCGGCGAAGGCATGCTCGCGCGGCGCGTGGCGTGCCACGAAGCGGCCGCGACGGGTGGCGACAGGTTGAGCCGGGCGCTTTCCGCAACACGAACCGCTGGTATCCGCCATGATTAGCCACTGCACCACGGGTAACAGAACCCGAACGTAAACTCCCCGAGGAGAGAACAGAAATGGCACTTCCCACCCTCACCCCCGAGCAGCGTCAAGCGGCTCTGGCCAAGGCGGCCGAGGCGCGTGCGGCTCGCACCGCTCTGCTGGCCAAGGTCAAGGCCGGTGAGCTGACGTTCGCCCAGCTGTTGGAGCGCGAGGACGACATCGCGAAGAAGATCAAGGTCTCCCAGGCGCTGCGCGCCGTCAAGGGCGTCGGTCCGGCCAAGGCCACCGCGCTGATGGAGGAGGCGGGCGTCGACGAGAAGCGCCGTCTCGGCGGCCTGGGCGCCCAGCAGCGTAAGAAGCTGGTCGACGCGCTCGGCTGACGCCCGAGCGGCCAGGTCCGCGCGCAGCGTCGCGCGGACCGGCCAGCCACCCCTCAGCGCGGCCGAGGAGGGGCCGGAGAGCGGAGCCGCCCCCGCTCGCCGGCGGGCCGGGGCCGGGGGTGCGAGCGCAACCGACAACGACATAAAGGTCAGGACCGCAGGTAGGTCAGCACAGCGAGCACCCGGCGATGCTGGTCGCTGTCCTCCGCGTAGAGGCCCAGCTTGCTGAAGATGCTCCTGATGTGCTTCTCCACGGCCCCGTCACTGATCACGAGCTGCCGCCCGATGGCCGGATTCGACTTCCCCTCGGCCATCAGCCCCAGCACCTCGCGCTCCCGCGGCGTGAGCTGTGCCAGCGGATCGTCCTTGCGCCTGCGTACCATCAGCTGTGACACCACCTGCGGATCGAAAACGGTGCCGCCGGCGGCCACCCGCCGCAGGCCCTCGAGGAACTCGTCGACGTCCACGACGCGGTCCTTCAGCAGGTAGCCCACCGCGCCACGGGCGTCGGCCAGCAGGTCGTCGGCGTAGGAGACCTCCACATACTGCGACAGGATGAGCACGGGCGCCCCCGACACCCTGCGCCGGGCCTCCACGGCCGCCCTGAGCCCCTCGTCGGTGAAAGACGGCGGCATGCGCACGTCGACCACCGACACGTCGGGCTTGTGCTCGGCGACCGCCTCGACGAGGCCCGGCCCGTCGCCGACGGCCGCCACCACCTCGCAGCCGAACTCTTCGAGCAGCCTGACCAGGCCCTCTCTGATCAGAACCGCGTCATCGGCCACGACTACGCGCACGGCACCTCCGCTACGATCGCTGTCGGCCCGCCTTCGGGCGAGTGGACCGTCAGCTCCCCGTCGACAGCGCGGAGCCGGTCGGCCAGCCCGGCGAGGCCATGTCCCTTGGCGACGCTCGCGCCGCCGACACCATCATCGCCGATCGTGAGCATCAGACCGTCACCGATGCGGATGAGCTGGACCGTGCAGACGGTGGCACGGCTGTGCTTGGCCACGTTCGTGAGCGCCTCGGCGCAGACGAAGTAGACGGCGTTCTCCACCGAGGCCTGATAGCGCTCGGCCGTCTGCACGTCCAGGTCCACCGGGACCGTGCAGCGCCCGGCCAGGGCGGCGAGCGCGGGCGCGAGCCCGCGGTCCGACAGGATGGGCGGGGCGATGCCGCGCGACAGGGCGCGCAGCTCGTCGAGCGTCTCACGGGTGGCGCCGATCGCCGACCTGAGCGTGGTCTGCGCCGCCTCCGGGTCCTTGGCGATCTGCCGCTGCACCCTGGACAGCTCCATGGCCAGCGAGACCAGCCGCTGCTGCGGGCCGTCGTGGATGTCGCGCTCCAGCTTGCGCAGCGCGTTGGCCTCGGCGGACACGGCGGCGGCGCGGCCTTCGGCCAGGTCGTCGATGCGCTCGTGCAGCTCGGCCACGGTGGTCAGCAGCGCCCGGCCGAGCCCCGCCCGCAGCAACGCGGCCCCGCGCACCATGAACGGCATGAGCAGCGCGAAGAACAGGCCGACGCCGACGTAGAAGACCGCGTTGACGACGTAGCCGTCGCCGAGGCCGAGCAGTTCGGGCAGCTCCATGTTGCCGGGGATCCGCGAGGTGATGATGCCGTACAGCGGCCACGTGAGCCCCGCCAGGGGGATCACCCAGAAGACGACCGTCAGCACGAACGCCACGATGGCGAACGGCAGGCTGATGATGCCGTGCAGCAGATCGAGCCAGGACTGCCCGCTGGTCATCGGGTTGACCAGGCGGCGGAACCAGCCCGCGCCGGGCGGGGCCGGCTTGTAGCGGGGCCGCACCGGCGGGCGCTTGAGCACGTCCGACAACCAGCCGCGCTCGGCGTCGGCGAACCCCCGCGCCATCATCAGCGTGCCGGCCAGGAGCGGCACGCCGAGCCACACGACCAAGGTTCCTACGCTGGCGGAGAACCCGGCGACCATGAGCACGAAACCTATGACGGTCGTCGGGAAGCCGACCAGCGTGTAGCGAGTGTCGAGAAGGACCCGCCTCATCAGGGAGCGCATGGCCTCAACGGTATTTCGTCCCGTCGTTCCGGACGAGCGGGTGCACTGGTGTCCGGGGGTAGGGCCAGCCCTACCGGCGCCGGTGGTGCGATCTTGACCTGGACAGGGTGGACGGCGGCAATGTGCGCGGACGCCCCTGACGGAAGCCTTGAGTCATCCGTCCCCGGGCGAATCGAGGCTCCCCCATGACCGTCCTGCTGGACCGCCCCACGACCACAGCCACGACCACAGCCACGACCACAGGGCCGCGCCGCGCGGCCGGCGTGCGCGCGACGGCGCGGGATCCGTTCATCGACCTCCTGCGCGTGTTCGGCATGGCGCTGATCGTGCTGCAACACTGGACGATCCCCGTGCTGTCGTACGACGGCGTACGGCTGACCACGGGCAACGCGCTGTCCACGCCGGGGGTGTGGGTGGTGACCTGGATCAGCCAGGTGATGCCGCTGGTGTTCTTCGCGGGCGGCGCGGCGAACGCGATCAGCTTCGGGCGGCGCCGCACGAGCGCGCCGCGGTGGCTGGCGGTGCGGCTGCGCCGGCTGGCCTGGCCCCTGCTGCCGCTGGCCGCGGTGTGGATCCCGCTGCCGCACATCCTGCTCACGCTGGGCGTCCCCGCGCAGCCGCTCGATGTGGGCGCGAAGCTGACCGGGCAGCTGCTGTGGTTCCTCGCCGTCTATCTGATCGCCGTCACGGCCACCCCGTACGCGCTGCGCCTGCACGAGAGGTACGGCATGCGGGTCCCCGCCGCGTTGGCGGCCGGCGCGGTGCTCACGGACGTCGTACGTTTCTCCACCGGGCTCGACGCCCTCGGCTATCTGAACATCGTGTTCGTCTGGCTGGCCGTCCACCAGCTCGGCTTCCTCTACGCCGAGGGACGGCTGCGCCACGCGTGGGCGCTGGCGGTGGCGGGCTTCGGGGCGGCGGCGCTGCTGGTGGCGTACGGCCCCTACCCGGGCAGCATGATCGGGCTCCCCGGCGCCGAGATGTCGAACATGGCCCCGCCCACCCTCGCCATGCTGGCCGTCTCCTCGGGGCAGATCGGGCTGGCCGTGCTGCTGCGCCCATGGCTGCTGCGCCTGCGTACGGGCCGGCTGCTGGACTGGGCGGGGCCGCGCATCATGACGGTGTACCTGTGGCACATGCCGGCCCTGTTCGCGGTCACGGGCGTCGTGGTGGTCCTGCTGGGCATCGGCACGCCGGCGCCGGGCAGCGCGTTCTGGTTCGCCGGATGGCCGCTCTGGTTCGGGCTGCTGTCCCTGGTGCTGTGGCCGCTGCTGAAGGGGTTCGCCAGGTTCGAGACGCCGCCCAAGCTGCCGTACGGCGAGGCGGGCTGGGGCACCGTGCTCGGGGCGACCGGGCTGGTCGGCGCGGGGGTGCTGACCCTCACGGTGTGCGGGTTCGCGCCCGGCGGCGGCCCGTTCCTGGCGGTGATCGCCCTGCTCGGCGGGCTGCTGATGACGGCGCCGCGCGCCAGGACGTGAGGGCGGGGAAACACGGGCGCAACGCGCCGGTGCTCAGAATGGGGGCATGACGAAGGTCCGAGCCCTCTCCGATGCCGATCTGCCCGCCGTCGCCGCCATCTACGCGCACTACGTGACGGGCAGCGTGGCCACGTTCGACGAGACGCCGCCGTCGGTGGACGACTGGCGCGCGAAGGCCGCCGGCGTCACGGGGGCCGGGCTGCCGTTCCTGGTGGCCGACGTGGACGGCCGGATCGCCGGCTACGCCTACCTCGCGCAATACCGTCCCAAGCCCGCCTACCGGCACACCGTCGAGGACACCATCTACCTCGCCCCCGGCATGACCGGGCGCGGGCTCGGCCGGCTGCTGCTCGGCGAGCTGATCGACGCGGCGCGCCGGACGCACGCCCGCCGGATCGTGGCGGTGATCGCCGACTCGGGCGACCCGTCGTCGGCGCGGCTGCACGAGGCGTACGGCTTCGCCGATGCAGGCCGGCTGCGGGCCGTGGGCTTCAAGCACGGGCGCTGGATCGACACCGTCCTGTTCCAGCTCGACCTGGAAGTTCGGCCTGATCGGGGCGGAGCCGGTTCGACCATCGGGCAAACTTCGGCAGGATAGAGGGCGTGAGCCTACTCGTTGACCGCCTGCCAGATGACATCGACGCCGATCCCGACGCCATTTTCGACGCGTTCGTCGCCTGGAACGCCGAGCGGGGGCTCACCCTCTATCCCGCCCAGGAGGAGGCCCTCATCGAGGTGGTCTCCGGCAGCAACCTGATCCTGGCCACGCCGACGGGTTCGGGGAAGTCGCTGGTCGCCGCCGGCGCCCACTTCACCGCGCTGACCCGTGACCTCCGCACGTTCTACACCGCGCCCATCAAGGCGCTGGTGTCGGAGAAGTTCTTCGACCTGTGCGCCGTCTTCGGCACCGAGAACGTCGGCATGATGACCGGCGACGCGAGCGTCAACCCCGGCGCGCCCATCATCTGCTGCACGGCCGAGATCCTGGCCAACGTGGCGCTGCGCGACGGGGCCGCGGCCGACGTCGGCCAGGTCGTCATGGACGAGTTCCACTTCTATGCCGAGCCCGACCGCGGATGGGCGTGGCAGGTGCCGCTGCTGGAGCTGCGCAACGTGCAGTTCGTCCTGATGTCGGCCACGCTCGGCGACGTGTCGATGTTCGAGCGCGACCTGACCCGGCGCACCGGGCGGCCCACGTCCGTGGTCAAGCACTCCGAGCGGCCGGTGCCGCTGGTCTACTCCTACCGGATGACCCCGCTGCACGAGACGCTGGAGGAGATGCTCAGCACCGGCCAGGCGCCGGTCTACGTCGTGCACTTCACGCAGGCCGCGGCCATGGAGCGCGCCCAGGCCCTGATGTCGATCAACATGGCGACGAAGGCCGAGAAGGAGGCCATCGCCACGATGATCGGCGGCTTCCGGTTCACCACCCGGTTCGGGCGTGCCCTGTCGCGGCTGGTCCGCCACGGCATCGGCGTGCACCACGCCGGCATGTTGCCGAAATACCGGCGGCTGGTGGAGCGGCTCGCGCAGGCGGGGCTGCTCAAGGTCATCTGCGGCACCGACACGCTGGGCGTCGGCGTCAACGTGCCGATCAGGACGGTGTTGTTCACGGCGCTGTCGAAGTACGACGGCAACAAGGTGCGCCGGCTGCGCGCCCGCGAGTTCCACCAGATCGCCGGGCGGGCGGGCCGTGCGGGCTTCGACACGATCGGCTACGTCGCCTGCCAGGCGCCCGAGCACGACATCGAGAACGCCAAGGCGCTGGCCAAGATCGGCGACGATCCGAAGCGGCGGCGGGGCTACGCCCGCAAGAAGCCGCCCGAGGGCTTCGTGGGCTGGAGCGAGGACACGTTCGTCAAGCTCCAGGAGGCCGAGCCCGAGCCGCTCAACTCGCGTTTCAAGGTCAGCAACGCCATGCTCCTCGCCGTGATCAACCGGCCGGGCGACTGCTTCCAGGCGATGAAGCACCTGCTGACCGACAACCACGAGGACCGCAAGTGGCAGCGGCGGCACATCAGCCAGGCCATCGCGATCTACCGCTCGCTGCTGGCCGGCGGCATCGTCGAGCAGTTCGCCGAGCCCGACGAGCAGGGCAGGCGGGCCCGGCTGACGATCGAGCTGCAGGAGGACTTCGCGCTCAACCAGGCGCTGTCGACGTTCGCGCTGGCCGCGTTCGACCTGCTCGACCGCGAGTCTCCGTCCTACGCGCTCGACGTGGTGTCGATCGTGGAGTCGATTCTCGACGACCCCCGCCAGATCCTGTCCGCCCAGCTGAAGAAGGCGAGGGGCGAGGCCGTCGCGCAGATGAAGGCCGACGGCATCGAATACGAAGAGCGGATGGAGCAGCTGGCCGAGGTCATGTATCCGATGCCGCTGGACGACCTGCTGCTCGGCGCGTACGAAACCTACCGGCGCGGCCATCCGTGGGTGGGCGACTACACGGTCAGCCCGAAATCCGTGGTGCGCGACATGTACGAGCGGGCCATGACGTTCGCCGAGTACATCCAGTTCTACGAGCTGGCCCGGTCCGAGGGCACGGTGCTGCGCTACCTGGCCGACGCCTACCGCACCCTGTCGCGCACGGTGCCCGAGCACCTCAAGACCGACGACCTGGTCGACCTGATCGAGTGGCTCGGCGAGCTGGTCCGCCAGGTCGACTCGTCGCTGATCGACGAATGGGAGAAGCTGACCAACCCGGCCGCGGTGCTGGAGCAGCAGAACCAGCTCGAAGCCACGGTGCGCCCGGTCACCGCCAACCCGCGGGCGTTCAGGGTGCTGGTACGCAACGCCATGTTCCGGCTGGTCGAGCTCTCCGCCATCGAGAAGGAGGACGAGCTGGAGGAGCTCGCCCCCGACGTCGACTGGGGCGCGGCGCTGGACGCCTACTACGACGATCACGAGGAGATCCTCACCGACGCCGGCGCCCGGGGGCCCGCGCTGCTGCGCATCGAGGAGGAGAGCGGGTTGTGGAAGGTCAGGCAGACGATCAGGGATCCGGCCGGCGACGGTGACTGGGGCATCGACGCCCAGGTCGACCTGGCCGCATCCGATGAGGAGGGCCGGGCGGTGCTCCACGTGATCGGGCTCAACCGGCTCTGATCCCCGTCGAGTCGCCGGCCGTCCCCTGCGCGGCGGGCCGCTGGAGGCCGGCGTCGCCAGAGCCGGGCGCCCGTCACCCAGCGGCATCGCTCGGGGGCCGGCTCGGTGGGCGCGTGAGCGAGCCCGAGCGGCGTGCCGCTGGATCTTCCGGCTCTGACGAGGACCCGCGCCGATGCCGCCGTGATCCGGTCTCGCACCGGCGTGGGGGCCGGCCGGTCTCAGAAAAGCGACAAGCCCTGTGCCGGAACGGACTGGCAAGGGCGCCCCGGCACAGGCCTGTCGATTAAGTGTCCGGTCCGGAGCGTCGAGGTCGTGTCATCACCATGTCCCAAGATCGAGACATTTCGTGACATGCGCGGTTACAGCGAGTCAGGAGGCCGCGCTTCGATCATAGGACAAAATGGGTCAGGTGAACGACCAAGACCTCCGGCGCGTCCTCGGGCTGCTCGCCCAGGACGACACGTTGCGCGCCTTCGCTGCCCTGGTGCTCGGGCTCCCCGGCGACCT
The DNA here is from genome assembly GCF_004348345.1 of Nonomuraea longispora. Classification (GTDB taxonomy): domain Bacteria; phylum Actinomycetota; class Actinomycetes; order Streptosporangiales; family Streptosporangiaceae; genus Nonomuraea; species Nonomuraea longispora. The sequence continues at coordinate 1,140 of NZ_SMJZ01000231.1, read as the reverse complement.
GTCCCCCAAGACGCTGCACAAGCTGGCCACCGGCGGCCTGGCCGCCCGCGACGACGACGGCAAATGGCAGGCCACGCCCGAGCGCTTCCGCGAACTCCTGCGCGCCCACGCCGCACCGGCGGAGGAGCTCGACCCGGAGGAGCGGGTGCTACGGACGTTCCTGGTGGACGGGCGGCTGACGACCACGGCGATGCGCCGGGACAAACGGCTCGTCGTGCTCCGGTACATCGTACGAGTGTTCGATCCGGGGGTGCGCTATCCGGAGAAGGACGTCAACGTGGCCCTGCGCGCCTTCCACGACGACCACGCGGCGCTGCGCCGCTACCTGGTGGACGAGGGGCTGCTGTCCAGGGAGGGCAACGTCTACTGGCGCAGCGGCGGCCCGGTCGACGTCTGAGCGGGCCCCCGGTCCCTCACCCGGGCGCGATAGTCACGGGGCGGCATCCCGTACTCCTTGCTGAAGGTCCTGCTGAAGTGGAACGGGCTGACGAAGCCGCACGCCTCCGCCACCTGGCCGACGTCCAGGTCGGTCACCTCCAGCAGGCTCGCGGCGTGGACGGCCCGCGCCCGGCGTACCACCCTCATGGGCGTCTGACCGGTCGCCTCGGCGAACAGGTGGGCGAAGCGGGAGGGCGAGAGCGCGACGGCGCGGGCCAGCGAGGCCACCGAGTGCGGGGCGCCGGGCTCGGCCTCGATGATCGCCAGGGCCCGGCGTACGCGCGCGTCGCCTTCCTCGCCGGTACGCGTCCCTTCGGGGCGGGCGGACGCGGTGGCCAGCACCAGCACCTCCTCGACGGCACCCAGCACCAGTTCCCGCGCCGGCCCGCCCACGGCAAGCGCCGGAACCCACACCTCGCCCGGCGCCCCAGCCGGTGCGGCATCCCGCGTCATGCCCCGCCCCGGGGCAGGGGCTTCGGCCAGGGACGGGGGTGTGAGTCCGGGTGCCCAGCGGGCGTCCTGGAGCGCCCGCTGGAACGCCTGCCCGATGCGCCCGTGCACGGACGGCGGCACCCCGGCGACCCGATGGCAGCCGTCGCCCTCCGCGTACGGCGCCAGCCACGCCGCCCAGCCTGGCCGCGGCTGGAAGTGCACCCACCAGAACCGCCACCGTCGCGCTCCCGTTCGTACCCGGTAGTGCTG
>NZ_SMJZ01000230.1 GCF_004348345.1 Nonomuraea longispora | reverse complement strand
GGGCCTTTCCGCTCGACTTGCATGTGTTAAGCACGCCGCCAGCGTTCGTCCTGAGCCAGGATCAAACTCTCCAAAAAAGGTCTGAACCCAACCAACAAAAAGGAATCCGTCAACACCAGCCACAAAAAGGGCTGATGGACGGGGTTGTGCATCATGCACTGGCTTTTAACACACTGTTGAGTTCTCAAGAAACGCACGCATACATCCCCACCGAGATTCCACTGAACCCAGCCCGGAGGCGTTCATTTCGTTGTGCCTTAACTCTTTCAGCCGTTCAAGTCTCTGTCAAATTGACCGGACCTGCTCGACCTGCGGGAATTAAGCGCCGCCCCCTTTCGGAGACAACCCCTCCAACTTACCAGCCCGTAGAGACTGCGGCGAACCGATCTCCAGACCTGGTGGTCACAGGGGAGTGCCGGCGACCCACGGCACAACACGCCAAACATCACCGGAGTGAGAGGAAGTGGTTGTGCCGCACCGCGTCGGCTCCTCAAGATTAGCAGCGCTCCCGACCTCTCGGGACTCGTTCGTCGGGCTCCACGGCCACAGATCGATTACAACCGAACATAGACTCCCCACGTGAGCAGCAACACGCCACCAGTGGCGAAGAAGGTCCGGACCGAGCGCACCCATCATGGCGACACCGTCGTCGACGAGTACGCCTGGCTGAGCAACAAGGAAGATCCTGATACCACCGCCTATCTGGAGGCGGAGAACGACTTTCTCAAGAAGGAGACCGCTCACCTCTCCGACCTCCAGGAGCAGGTGTTCCAGGAGATCAAGGCGCGCACCCAGGAAACCGACCTGTCGGTGCCGAGCCGCAAGGGCGCCTGGTGGTACTTCACCCGTACGGAAGAGGGCAAGCAGTACGGCGTCTCCTGCCGCGTCCCCGCGGACAGCCACGCGCCCCCGGTGATCACGCCGGGCGAGCGGCTCGACCGGGAGCAGGTCATCCTCGACGGCAACGAGCTGGCCGGCGACAGCCCGTTCTTCTCGGTCGGCGCCAGCGCCGTCAGCCCCGATGGCACGATGCTGGCCTTCTCCACCGACTACAAGGGCGACGAGCGCTTCACGCTGAGGTTCAAGAACCTCGAGACGGGCGAGGTGCTCCCCGACGAGATCACCGACATCTTCTACGGGGGAGCCTGGTCGGCGGACGGCTCGGCGTTCTTCTACACGCGCGTGGACGACGCCTGGCGCCCGTTCCAGGTCTACCGGCACGCCCTGGGGACCCAGGAGGACGTGCTGGTCTACGAGGAGGGCGACGAGCGCTACTGGGTGGGCATCGGGCTGACCAGGAGTGAGCGTTACCTGGTGCTCAGCGCGGGCAGCAAGGTCACCAGCGAGGTGCGCGTCCTCGACGCGATGGATCCGGCCGGCGAGTTCACGGTCGTCCGCCCCAGGAAGACCGGCGTCGAGTACGGCGTCGAGCACGCGGGCGACTTCTTCTACGTGCTCCACAACGAGAACGCCGAGAACTTCGAGCTTGCCACCGCCCCGCTGGACGACCCCGGCTCCTGGACCCCGCTGACCCCCCACAGGGAGGACACGAGGCTCCTGGAGATCGACGCGTTCTCCGACCACGCCGTGGTGCACTTCCGGCGTGAGGGGCTGACCGGCCTGCGGGTGCTGCCCTACGGTTCCGCCGGCGGCACCTGGCGGGAGCGGGTGGAGGCCTCCGAGCGGAACGCGTACGAGATCGACTTTCCCGAGCCGTTGTACGACGTCGGGCCGGCGGGCAACCCCGAGTTCACGACCACGCGGCTGCGGCTGGCGTACACGAGCATGGTCACCCCGCCCAGCGTGTACGACTACGAGCTCGACTCGCACGAGCTGATCCTGCTCAAGCGGCGGCCGGTGCTGGGCGGCTACGACCCGGCCGACTACGAGCAGTTCCGCGAGTGGGCCACGGCCGAGGACGGCACGAAGATCCCCGTGTCCATCGTGAAGCGCAAGGACACGGCCACGCCCGCGCCGACCGTGCTGTACGGGTACGGCAGCTACGAGACCTCCATAGACCCCGGCTTCTCGATCGCGAGGTTGTCGCTGCTCGACCGCGGGTTCGTCTTCGCCGTAGCCCACGTCAGGGGTGGCGGCGAGCTGGGCCGCCGCTGGTACGAAGAGGGCAAGCTGACCAGGAAGCGCAACACGTTCACCGATTTCGTGGCGGTGTGCCGCCACATGAAGGAGAGCGGCTGGAGCGAGCGGGTCATCGCGAGGGGTGGTTCGGCCGGTGGGCTGCTCATGGGCGCGGCCACGAACCTGGCGCCCGAGTTGTTCGCGGGCGTGGTGGCCGAGGTGCCGTTCGTCGATGCCCTGAACACCATCCTCGATCCGTCGTTGCCGCTGACCGTGATCGAGTGGGACGAGTGGGGCAATCCGCTGCACGATCCCGACGTCTACGCCTACATGAAGAGCTACACGCCGTACGAGAACGTGGACGGCCGGCCGTACCCGCCGATCCTGGCGATCACGAGCCTGAACGACACGCGCGTCCTCTACCACGAGCCGGCGAAGTGGATCGCGCGCTTGCGAGCGACGGCGGGCGGCGGGCCGTTCCTGCTCAAGACCGAGATGGGCGCCGGGCACGGCGGCCGTAGCGGACGCTACGACGCCTGGCGTGAAGAGGCGTTCGCGCTGGCGTGGATCATCGAGAGGGGCACGTCATGACCTATCAGGCCGACGACCGGCGTTACGAGCGCCAGCCGTACGTCCGCAGCGGACGCAGCGGACTGAAGCTGCCGGCGGTGTCGCTGGGGTTGTGGCACAACTTCGGCGACAACCGGCCGGTCGAGACGTCGCGGGCGATCCTGCGGCGGGCGTTCGACCTCGGGGTGACACATTTCGACCTGGCCAACAACTACGGCGTCCCGTACGGGTCGGCGGAGCGGAACTTCGGGCGGATCTTCCGCGAGGACTTCGCGCGCCACCGCGACGAGCTGATCATCTCCACCAAGGCCGGGTTCGACATGTGGCCCGGCCCGTACGGCGAGTGGGGCTCGCGCAAGTATCTGCTGGCCAGCCTCGACCAGTCGCTTGAGCGTGTGGGCCTCGACTACGTCGACCTCTTCTACAGCCACCGTCCCGACCCGGAGACGCCGCTGGAGGAGACCATGGGGGCGCTGGACCGGGCCGTGCGCTCGGGCAAGGCGCTCTACGCGGGCATCTCCAACTACCCGGCGGAGCAGACCACGCAGGCGGCGCGGATCATGCGCGAGCTGGGCACGCCGCTGCTCATCCACCAGCCGTCCTACTCGATGATCAACCGGTGGATCGAGGACGGGCTGCTCGACACGCTGGAGGAGGCGGGCATGGGCTGCATCGTGTTCTCGCCGCTGGCGCAGGGCGTGCTGACCGACCGCTACCTCGACGGGGTGCCGGCCGACTCGCGCGCGGCCACCAGCCGTTTCCTCCCGCAGGAACGGATCGACCGCGAGCTGGCGCGCGACCTGAACGAGATCGCCAGGGGACGCGGGCAGACGCTGGCCCAGATGGCGTTGTCGTGGGCGCGCAGGGACCCGCGGGTCACGAGCGTGCTGATCGGCGCCAGCAGCGTACGTCAGCTTGAGGACAACGTGGCCTGCGTGGACGGCCCCGCCTTCACCGAGGACGAGCTCGACGCGATCGACAAGATCACAGGGCCTCGTGCCGCTGGAGGTAGGTGAAGGAGGCCCAGCCGGGCAGCACCGGCAGCCAGAACGTGAGCAGCCGGTGCAGCAGCACGGCCGACGTGGCGAGTTCGGCGGGCAGCCCCGCCACGGTGAGGCCCAGCGCGAGCGCGCCCTCGACCGCGCCCAGCCCGCCGGGGGTGGGCGCGGCCGAGCCGATCGCGTTGGCCGTGAGGTAGACGACGGCGACGGCGGTGAAGCTGAGCTCTCCGCCGAACGCCGCCACGCACGCGTCGAGGCAGACGATGAACGTGATGGTGATCATGAGGGTGCCGAGGCCCGCCTCGATCATCTTGCGCGGCGACTGCAGCACGTCGAGCAGGCGCGGCAGGACGTTGGAGAAGAGCCTGCTCATCCGCGTGGTGACCAGCCTGCGCAGCGGCGGCACGCCGAGCACCACCACGACCAGCAGCGCCACCGCGAGCAGCACCACGACCAGCCCGCGTGACGGCGTGAACGCGGTGTTGGTGGTGGAGCCGGTGATGTAGGCGAACAACAGCAGCAGCGCGATGTGGAAGATCAGCATGATGAGCTGGGAGGCCCCCACGCTGGCGACCGCGCTGGCGGGCGAGATGCCGCGCTTTTGCAGGTAGCGGGTGTTGATCGCGACGCCGCCCACCGCCGCGGGCGCGACGAGCTTGACGAACGAGGCCGCGAACTGCACGAGCACCGTACGCCAGAGCGGGAGGTTCTCCGGCACGAACCCGCGCAGCATGAGCGCGGCGGCCACGAAGCTCCCGAACGAGGCGAGCAGCGCCAGCCCCGACCACGCCCAGTTGGCGGTGGTGACCACCTGGTAGACGTTGACCTGGCTGAGCTGGGACAGCAGGAAGTACGCGGCCAGCGCGCTGGCGATGATCGTGATCAGGGTGCGCGGCCTGAACCGCTCCAGGCGCACCTCTTCGACCTTGCTCTGCGGCTTGAGCGCCACGATGTGCTCGCGGAGCTCGGGCAGCACCTGCTTGGCCTTGGCCAGGGCCGCGCGGGTCTCCCTGGTCAGCGCGATGCGCTGGAGCAGCGGCAGGGCGGCGGCCAGCGCGTCGGCTCCCATGACGGCGGCGGCGGCCCTGACCGAGCGTTCGGGCCCGACGCGCAGCGCGAGGTAGGTGAGGAGCTGGGCGACGTCGAGCCTGAGCAGCAGGTCTCCCGCGGCGATCTCGCCGCTGCGCGCGTCGGTGAGCACGACCCGGCCGGCGCCGTCGAGGTGGATGCTGTCGCCGGTGAGCCGCCGGTGCGCGAGGCGCTGGATCTGCAGCAGGCCGACCTGCTCCCAGATCTGGGCGAGCAGGTCGTCGCCGATCTCCTCGTCGGGCACCTCGTCGAGGGGGCGCGTCTCGATGTGCTCGTAGGCGAGCAGCGCGGCCTCGGTGCCGATCTCGCTCGTGCCGAGCAGGCGGGGAGTGCTCGCACCTGCGGCCTGCGCGGCGTACGCCATGAGCGCCTCGCGTTCGAGCTCTGCCCGCAGCGACCTGATGGCCCTGCGCCGGGTCTCGGAGTGGAGCCTGATGCGCCGCCACAGGCGGTAGGGCAGCCCGGCCACCTGCCGGTCGCGGTCGAGCACGGTGACGTCGAGGCTGGTGCCGTCGTTGAGCCCGATGGCGTAGCGGCGGCTGCCCTGGTGGTCGTCCTCGATGCGGCGGGCCGAGACCGGCGTGAACGACAGCTTGCGCAGCGCGGCCAGCACGGCGCTGCCGGGCGGCCTGGTGTTGGGGCTGCCGACGCCGTAGAGGGTGGCGTAGCCGATGGCCATGCCGACCAGCACGGTCACGATGGCGCTCGGCAGCGTGATCTGCCTGCCGGAGAAGAAGGCGAGGATGTAGAGGGCGATCGTGGTCCACATCAGCATGCGCCACGTGGGGCGGCGCGAGATGCGCACGGCGGTGGCGTACGCGATCACCGCGGTGAGCAGCGTGTTGAGCGGCTCGATCTTCCTGTCGCCGGTGAGCAGCACACGCAGGTCGTCGACGTTGCCCGCGACCAGCCACTGCCCGAGCAGGAACGATCCGGCGATGCCGATGATCGCGGCGATCAGCCCTTCGGCGACGCGCAGCCCGTCGCGGTGGAAGACCCGTTCGACGGCGAAGGCCGTCGGGACGATCAGCACGGCCGCGCCGCCGAGGAACGCGGCGATCCGGCTGAGCAGGGGGACGAGCTCCGCGCCCTCCTTGACGTCGGCTTCGAGGCCGATGAGCGTCTGCTTGGCCACGAGGGCGAGCAGGACCACCGCGCCGAGCACCGCGAGCGTGGCGAAGAACCGCAGCAGGTCCGACGGGCGGCGAAGGCGCTGCGGAAGGAGCGGCTCTACGACGTAGACGTCTGTGTCCGCGCGCGACTCGGCCACGGCTGGATCCCCCTCCGCGAGGTCCTCCGTGTCATCTCGTTCCCTGATTTCGGCCACCGACAGTGATTCTGCACCTTCCCGCCCGGACCGTACGATCTTTAGGTTTCCAGTGTCCTCAAATCAGCCCCGTAGTCCTCGCACCGGGCAGGCTACACGCTGGAGATCCCACCGTTCACCTCCGATTTCGCGCGACGTAGGCTGTGACCCATGCCGGGTGATCTGAGAGTTCTGGGGGCGTGTCCGCTGGACTGCCCGGATACCTGTTCCTGGGTGGTCACGGTGGAGCACGGCCGGCCTGTCAGTCTCCGCGGCAACCCCGACCACCCCTACACCAGGGGTGCGCTCTGCGTGAAGGTCAACCGTTACCTGGAGCACACACGCGCGGACGACCGCGTACTCCACCCGCTGCGCCGCACCGGGCCGAAGGGGTCGGGCCGGTTCGAGCGCATCACGTGGGAGGAGGCTCTCGACGAGATCTCCGTACGGCTGCGCGGCATCGTCGAGGAGCACGGCGGCGAGGCGATCTGGCCCTATCTGGGCACCGGCTCGCTCGGCTACCTCCAGGGGTGCGAGGGCGTGGCGGGCCGACGGTTCTGGAACATGCTGGGCGCCTCCAAGCACTATCTCAACATCTGCTCGGGCGCCGGCAACAGCGGCCTGCGGCGGACGACGGGCACCGCGGCCGGCATGGATCCGGAGAACTTCGCGCTGGCCAGGCTCATCGTGTTGTGGGGCACGAACACGCTCACCAGCGGGCACCACCTGTGGAAGTTCATCCAGGAGGCGCGGGCCGGCGGCGCGTACGTCGTCGCCATCGACCCCATCCGCACCCGGACCGCCGACCAGGCCGACGAGCACCTGGCGATCAGGCCGGGCACGGACGCGGCGCTGGCGCTCGGGCTGCTCAACGTGGTGCTGGCGGAGAACGCGCAGGACGAGGAGTTCCTCGCCGAGCACACCGAGGGCTGGGACGACTTCCGCGAGGAGATCCTGCGCCACCCGGTCGAGCGGGTGGCCGGGATCACCGGCATCTCGGCCGAGGCCGTCCACAGGCTGGGGATCCGGCTCGCCCGCACCCGGCCGACCGCGCTGCGCGCCACGCACGGCCTGCAGCGGCACGCCGGCGGCGGCACCGCGCTGCGCACGATCGCCGCGATCCCCGGCGTCACCGGCGACTGGCGGCATCCCGGTGGCGGTATCGCCTTCTCCACCAGCGACCACGTGCACCTCGCCGTCGACCGGCGCGACGACCTGCTGGCCCGCCCGGTGCGCACGCGGGTCATGACCAAGCTGGCCTCGCAGCTCGACGACGTGAAGTGCCTGTGGGTGTACGCCGCCAACCCGGCGGGCAGTTCCCCTGACGCCAACGCCATCAAGCGGCAGCTCGCCCGCGAGGACCTGTTCACCGTGGTCATGGAGCAGTTCTCGACCGACACCGTCGACTACGCCGACATCGTGCTGCCCGCGACCATGCAGACCGAGCACATGGACCTGCACGCCGGCTACGGACACCTCTACCTGCTGTGGAACGAGCCCGCCGGGCCGCCTCCCGGCGAATGCCTGTCGACGACGGAGACGTTCAGGCGGCTGGCCCGGCACATGGGGATGACCGAGCCGTCGTTGTACGACTCGGATGTGGAGCTGGCCGAGCAGTTGCTGTCGAGCGGGCATCCATCCCTTGAGGGCATCAGCCTGGACCGGCTCCGCAAGGAGGGCTGGGTGCGGATGAACTACCCCCGGCCTTTCGCGCCGTTCGCCGACGGCTTCCCGACGCCCTCCGGCCGGCTGCGGTTCCCGCCCGCGAAGGAGGCGTACGTGCCGCCCCACGCGGTGCGCGCGGCGGGGTCGTCACCGTACCGGCTGACGCTGATCACGCCGGCGTCGCACCTGTTCCTCAACACGACGTTCGGCAACAACCCGGAGTTGCGGCGGCGGGCCAAGGACCCGGTGGTGCTGGTCAACCCGGCCGACGCCGCGGAGCGGGGGCTGGCCGGCGGCCAGCGGGTGCGCGTGCACAACGACGGCGGCGAGTTCCTGGCCGACGTCGAGATCAGCGACCGCGTGGCGGCCGGGGTGGTGGCCTCGCCGAAGGGGCGCTGGCCGAAGCTCACGCCCGGCGGCGCCAACCCCAACGTGGTCGTGGCGGAGCGGGACGGTGACATGGGCAGGGGTCCCGCCTTCCACGACAACCTGGTCGAGATCAGTCCAGTCTGAGCTTGTAGCCGACGTGCGAGGCCGTGAAGCCGAGGGAGTCGTAGAAGCGGTGCGCGTCCGTACGTGACCTGTCGGAGGTGAGCTGCACCATGGCGCAGCCGCGCGCCCGCGCCCGGTCGACGGCCCACTGGATCATCTTGCGGCCGAGGCCCCTGCCTCGTTCGGGGGCGGCGACCCTGACGGCCTCGATCTGGCACCGCTCCGCGCCCAGCCGCGACAACCCGGCCAGGTAGGTGAGCTGCATGGTGCCCACCACCTTGCCGTCCCGCTCGGCGACGATCAGTTCGTTGTACGGGTCGGCGTCGATCCGCTCGAACGCCGCCAGGTAGCGCTCGTCACCGGGGTCTCCCTCACGCTGGGCCCCGAGCGGGTCGTCGGCCAGCATGGCCACGATGGCGGGCACGTCGTCCTCGCGGGCCCGGCGGAGGAGCAGCGACAACACGTAGTGGGACTCCATGAGGCCGGGGTTGGACGGCAGCGCCATGACCCTGCCGCTCGGGGTGAAGCCCTTGCGGGCGTAGAGCGCGCGGGCGGCGTGGTTCTGGTCGACCGCCCACAGGCCGACCTCCTCCGCGCCGGTGCTCCTCGCCCACTCCACGGCCGTGTCCACCAGCCGGGAGCCCACGCCCTCGCCCCTGGCCTCGGGGGCGACCCACATGGACAGCAGGTGGGCGCCGGTGTCCTCCAGCAGCACGCACACCAGGCCCACGTCCGCGCCGCCACGTTCGGCCACCCACCACCGGGAGCCCGGATTTTTCAGCCTTTCAGCCCATTTTTCAGCCGAGAACGCAACCTCACGGTCGTACGAGGACCCGAAGGCGTCCGGCGAGTCCCGCAGCGCGCGCAGCCGCACCGCCCGCAGCCGCTCCCCTTCATCAGGGCCGAGGTGTTCCATCACGATTTCCCGCATGTCCCGCATGATGCCAGGGACAGGTCAGACGTCCTCGGGCGGTGGCCCCACGAAGTTCCCGATGCCGAACACCGTGCAGATGGTGCCCTCCTCGATCGGCTTGGCGAGCGCCCTGCGCACGGTCGCGCTGGCCATCCCAAACTCATCGACCAACTGGCGCTCGGACGGCAGCGGGTTACCACGCTTGTGGACGCCTGCCGCGGAGCACGAACCCCGACTCCCCCTGACGATCAAATGGGGGCGAAGCCAGGGTTCACCCCCGATGCCCCGAGGGTGACCCGGAAGGCAGCATGAGGCCATGAACGAAATCAGTCGACGCGACGAGGTATCGCTGTCGGGCGCCGCGCTGCGCGGCGCCCCTTGGAAGGCCGCCGCCATCAGCGGCGGCGTCATCTCGGCGACCAGCTACGGCTTCGGTCTGCTCACGGGCGGCGGCGACCTGGTGTGGGCGCTCGGCCTGGGCATCAGCCTGTTCGCGATGGTCGCCGCGATCGGCGCGGTGGCGAAGCCGGAGGACGGCGACCGGGTGACCCGGCAGGCCCGCCTCTGGTCGCTGCGACACCCGTGGAAGTTCGCGCTGCTGCCCGCCGGCATCACGGCCGTGCTCGACTATCCGGTGCAGCTCCTGATCGACGGGGAAGGCGTGTTCGGCTCGGCCGTCCACGCCATGTGGCACGGCGCGCTGGTCTACCTGATCACCGCCATCGTGACGCTCACTCTGCAGGGAAGGGCACGTTCGGCCCGGTGACCCCGGCTCAGCCCTGGGCCTCGCGCTCCTGCTGGCTGCGGCAGACACAGAACTCGTTGCCCTCGGGGTCGCGCATGACCACCCAGCCGGTGCCGTCGGGCAGGCGCCGGTCGTCGGCGATGGTGGCGCCCATGCCGGCCAGCCGCTCGACCTCCTCGTCGCGGGTCCTGCCGTCCATGCCGTTGACATCGAAGTGCACCCGGTTCTTGACGGTCTTGCCCTCGGGGACCTTCAGGAAGAGCAGGAACGGGTCTCGCTCGGTGCGGAGCATGATCTCGTCGTCACCGGGTTCGTCATCCTCGCCCAGCGGCAGGCCGGTGGCCCTGCTCCACCAGCTGGCGATCTCGTACGGGTTGTCGGCGTCGACGGAGACGGCATGAATTTCGATCATCAGGCCACTCAATCCGACACCACCGAAGACGTCAAGCCAGTGTTCGCAGGCCGATGACGCCCGCCAGGATCAGCGCGATGCACGCGATGCGGGGCAGCGACACTTCGTCCCCCATGGCGATCATGCCGAGGATCGCGGTGCCGGCCGCGCCGACGCCGGTCCAGACGGCGTACGCGGTGCCGACCTCCAGCGACTTGAGCGCGTAGGAGAGCAGGCCGAAGCTCAGCACGGCCGTGCCGAGGAACGACAGGGTCCACCACAGGTGGGTGAAGCCGTTGCTGAGCTTGAGCGAGAGGGCCATGGCGATCTCGAAGAGGCCGGCCAGCACGAGAAGGACCCACGCCATGATCAAGAACTCCTTGTGAACGAGACTGTGCGGTTGCGTCGTCTTGTCGTGCCGGGTACGGCGCGTCTCGTCCGGGAGCCGTCAGCTCAATGGCGACAACGAGCGGGCCAGGCCGCTCATTCCCACCAGATCGTGGTCCACCGGTCTCTGGGCATGGGCCACATGCCGAGCTCCAGCACCGTGGCCGCCACCTCTTCCGCCATGGACGGGTCGAGGCAGATGCGGCGGCAGGCGCTGGCGGCCAGCTCCTCCAGCGACGTGAAACGTTCCAGGGGCGCCTCTCGCTCCTCCACCCTGACGGGGTAGCCGAGCGCCGCGGCCAGCGCCACGCAGTCTTCCGCAACGGGCCGTACCGGCCGGTCGACGCCGTGGAAGTGCTGCCACAGCGGCGTCAACCAGCTCATGGGGTGGCGATGCGGCAGCTCCAGCACCACACGCCCCTGCGTGCGGCGGTCGAGCGCGCGCAGGAAGCCGGCCAGGTCGGGGACGTTGTAGACGACGTGCGCGGCGATGGCCACGTCGGCCACGGGCACGTCGTCGGCCACGTCGGGCCAGCGGCCCGTGATCGTGGTGACCGGCACCCCGAGCTTGTCCGCCCGGGTCTCCAGCGCCTCCAGCATGGCCGCCGAGGTGTCGACCGCGTAGAGGTGACCGATGCGCTCGTGCAGCGGCAGCGACGCCGCGCCGGAGCCGGCGCCCACGTCGAGCAGCGTGCCCTTCCCGGACCCCTTGCCTGATCCCATGCCGGACCCCATGCCGGACAGGGCCTCGGCGAGCCGGGTCATGGTCGGGCCGTCGTCGGGCTCGGCCAGCGCACGGTCGGTGCGGGTGACGAACCGCTCGGGCGAGTGGCCCCATGGATCAACGGGAGCCTTGGCCAGGATCGCTTCGGGGATGGCCCAGGATTCCAGTCGCTCCCGCCATCGGGCGGCGAGTTCTTCGGCGTCCATGCAGAGAGCATGCCATGCATAGCCGGGGTTACCCGCGGGTAGCATTTCAGAGTAAGGTTACTGGTCGGTACACCAAACTCGGTTCAAGGAGATCGACACCCATGGGCCACTACAAGAGCAACGTGCGCGACCTGGAGTTCAGCCTTTTCGAGGTGTTCGGCAGGCGCGAGATCCTCGGCACGGGGCCCTTTGCGGAAGTGGACGAGGAGGTCGCCCGCAGCATCCTCGACGAGGTCAACAGGCTGGCCACCGGCGTCCTCGCGGACTCCTTCGAGGAGGGCGACAGGCATCCGCCCGAGTTCGACGCCGCCACCGGCTCCGTGCGCATGCCCGACGGCTTCAGAAGGTCGTACAAGGCGCTGGTCGACGGCGGTTGGGCGCATCTCGACCTGCCCGTCGAGCTGGGCGGGCCAGGCATCCCGCGGAGCCTCGCGTGGGCCACGGCCGAGATGGTGCTGGGCGCCAACCCGGCCCTCTACATGTACGCCGCCGGCCCCAACTTCGCCTACACCTTGTGGCGCGCCGGCAACGACGAGCAGAAGCGCTTCGCCGAACTCGCCATCGAGCGCAACTGGGGCGCCACCATGGTGCTCACCGAGCCCGACGCCGGCTCCGACGTGGGCGCCGGGCGGGCAAAGGCGATCGAGCAGCCCGACGGCACCTGGCACATCGAGGGCGTCAAGCGCTTCATCACCAGCGCCGAGCAGGACATGACCGAGAACATCTTCCACCTCGTGCTGGCCCGCCCCGAGGGCCACGGCCCCGGGACCAAGGGGCTGTCGATGTTCCTGGTGCCGAAATTCCACGTCGACCTCGAGACCGGCGAGCTCGGCGAGCGCAACGGCGTCTACGTCACCAACGTCGAGAAGAAGATGGGGCTGAAGGTCTCCACGACGTGCGAGCTGACCTTCGGCGACAGGCACCCCGCCGTCGGCTGGCTGGTGGGCGACGTGCACGAGGGCATCAAGCAGATGTTCATGGTGATCGAGCACGCCCGCATGATGGTCGGCACCAAGGCCATCGCCACGCTGTCCACCGGCTACCTGAACGCCCTGGAGTACGCCAAGGCCAGGACGCAGGGCGCGGACATGACGAAGATGTCCGACAAGACCGCTCCGCGGGTGACCATCACCCACCACCCCGACGTCCGCCGCGAGCTCATGCTGCAGAAGGCGTACGCGGAGGGCATGCGGGCCCTCGTGCTCTACACCGCCACCTTCCAGGACACCCTGCTCATCGACCCGGACGACCGGCACGCCCAGGCCATGAACGACCTGCTGCTGCCCGTCGTCAAGGGGGTCGGCTCGGAGCGGTCGTACGAGCTGCTCTCCCGCTCGCTGCAGACCCTGGGCGGCTCCGGCTACCTGCAGGACTACCCGATCGAGCAGTACATCCGCGACGCGAAGATCGACTCCCTGTACGAGGGCACGACCGCGATCCAGGGTCTCGACCTGTTCTTCAGGAAGATCCTGCGCAACCAGGGCGCCGCGATCGGCGCCCTGCTGGCCGAGATCAACGAGTTCGCCGGCTCCGAGGCGGGCAACGGCCGGCTCAAGGAGGAGCGCAAGCTGCTGGTCGAGGCCGCCGCCGACGTCAAGGCCATGGGCGACACCATGGCCGGCTGGGCGCTCGCCTCCATGGAGTCGCCGCAGGAGACCTACAAGGTCGGGCTCAACACCACCAGGCTGCTGCTCGCGCTGGGCGACCTGGTGATCGGCTGGCTGCTGCTGCGCCAGGCCGAGGTGGCCCTGGCCAGGCTGGCCGACGGCGACGACCCGTTCTATCTCGGCAAGGTCGGCGCCGCCTCCTTCTTCGCCAAGACCGTGCTGCCGCGACTGGCCGCCGAGCGGCGTGTGCTGGCCTCGACCGGGCAGGAGCTCATGGAACTGCCCGAGGAGGCCTTCTAGAGCCAACGCCGTTCAGTTAGGGCTGGGGTAGCGGCGTCAAGAGCTGGCCGGAAGCATGTTGATGCTGATGGTGGCTTTGTAGGTGGTCCGGTCGATGGCGGGTCCGCGGGCGTTGTATTTGGAGATCGCTCGTTTGACGATGCGGTCTTTGGTGCGGACTCGCCGGGCGGGCAGGAGATGGGCCAGGACGTGACGGCCGATGGTGCCGATCAGGTCGATGTCGATGTCGGTGCTGGTGATGATGCCTGCGGCCAGGA